>DASXYT010000273.1:0-28597 GCA_036502345.1 Pseudonocardiaceae bacterium
CAAGCAGGTCCCGCACGGATACCGCATCACCTCCGCCCACGCCGACCTACTGATGATCAACACGCCGGCCGGTATCGAGGGCATGTTGCGGGAGACCGGCCGCGACAAGTCGACCCCACGCCCACCCGGCTTCCAGGTGACACCGAACCCGGAGGTCGCCGACAAGTACGGCAACGTCGTCCTGGGCCCGCCCCGCTGACCGGTGTGCCACCACAGCATGAAGGGCACCTCATGACCCAGCAGCAGCGCCAGGCCCTCGACGACCTCCTGCGCGCCGGCTCGCTCGACGTCGGCGGTGATGTCATCGAGCAGCGCGTGGTCTTCCACGAGATGATCTCCGCGGTTCCGCTGCCCGAGGACGTCTCGGCCGAGCAGGGCGAACTCGGCGGCGTGCCGGTCGTGACCGTCCAGACCCCAGGACTCGATCCCTCGGTCGCCCTGCTCTATTTCCACGGCGGCGCGTACGCCCTCGGATCAGCGGCCGACTCCGTCGGCCTGGCCGCCGATGTCGCCCGTCGCGTCGGGGCAAGAGCCGTCTCGGTCGACTATCGCCTCGCGCCCGAACACCCGTTCCCGGCTGCCATCGACGATGCCGTTGCCGCCTACCGAGGCCTGCTCGACGAGGGCGTGCCGAGCCCGAAGATAGCGTTCGTCGGCGAGTCGGCAGGTGGTGGTCTGGTCGCCGCGGCCCTCGTCGCGATCGAGGACGCCGGTCTGCCGCAGCCGTCCTCGGCGGCGGTTTTCTCGCCGTGGGCCGACCTGACGGTGTCGGGTGTCAGCGCGACAACCAGGGCCGACCTCGACCCCGCGCTCACCCCGGCCGCCCTGCGCACCCGGGCCCGCGACTACCTCGGCGACCGCGACACCGCCACACCACTTGCCAGCCCGATCCACGCCGACCTCGGCGGCCTGCCGCCGCTGCTCATCCAGGTCGGCTCGCACGAGATCCTGCTGGACGACGCCATCCGCCTCGCCGCCCGCGCCGCCGAGCACGACGTCGCGGTGGAGCTACAGGTGTGGCCGAAGGTGCCGCACGTCTTCCAGGGCTTTGCCGCCATGCTCGACGACGCCGACCGCGCCCTGCTCGCCGCGGCCGCGTTCATCAAGCGCAACTGGGCCGCCTGACACCAGCGCCAATCCGCTGTGCTCGGCAGCGCACTCCTCGGCCTGCTGTGCGTCACCGGACCGTGTGTCAGACGATGGCGAGCCGGTCCACCAGCAGCTTCACCCTGCGCCCAGTGTCCCCCGCCGGCAGCCGTCCCGCCCGGGTCAGCGTGGCCAGCCCGTGCAGGGCCGCCCAGAACAACTCGGTGAACAGTCCCGGGTGGACGCCGTCCCCGGCGACCTCGCCGAGGCTTTCCAGCAGTGCGGCGAAAGCGTCCTTCAGCGGCTCCGGGGTGTCCTCGTCCGCGAACGCCAGGCCGCCGTCGAGCTGGAACATGGCGTCGTACACCGCCGGGTTGCGCTCGGCGAAGTCGAGGTAGGCGCGGGCGAGGGCCGTGACCCGGGCGCGCGGGCCGTCCGCAGCAGAGGTCGCGGCCCGCAGTGCCGCTGCCATCTCGGCGGCACCCTCGATGGCGACGGCGCCGATGATCTCGCGCTTACCTCGGAAATGGCTGTAGAGGACGGGCTGGCTGTATTCGATGCGCTCGGCGAGCAGGCGGGTGGTGACCGCGTCCCAGCCCTGCTGCTCGGCGAGTTCGCGGGCTGTCGCCACGATGAGGCGCTCGCGGTCCGCCCGTTCGCGCTGCTTGCGCTCCTGTACCGACATGGTCCGATCCTAGCACCGCTAGACAATCGATCGGCGGTAGTACTAGTGTTGACCCAACATCTAGCAACACTAGTTACCAGGAGGGCAGCGTGATCACCGCACTCGAGGTCTTCACCACCGTGGTCGTCGGCCTGATGGTGGGGGTGGAGTTCTCCGTCGCCTTCGTCATCAACCCGATCCTCAACGGACTCCCCGACGACAGCGCCCAGCTCGGCCGCGCCCACGGGGGCCGGATGCTCGGCGCCCTCATGCCGTTCTGGTACATCGGCTCGCTCGTCCTGAGCGCGGCCTGGGCCATCACCGGATGGCATCACCACGGCGCAGGCCTCGTCGTCATCGCCGCCGCGCTGCTGATCGTGAGCGTGATCATGTCGGTCCTGCTGCTCGTCCCGATCAACAACCGGAGCAAGACGTGGACGACCGAGAACCGGCCAGAGGACTGGAAGGAGCAGACGAACCGCTGGGACCGCTTCCACTACGTCCGCGTCGCCATCCTCATCGCAGCCTTCGCCCTGCTGGCCACCGCGCTCGCCTGAGCCTCCAGCCGAGGCGAGGCTTGACGGCTTCGCCGACCGTGCCGATGACCACAAAGGACGCTCTCGCATCCCTCTACACTGGTCGACCGCCACTGACGTGCTTGGGGGCGGGATCCGGTCAGGAGCCGAGACCGTCGTCGACCGCCACGTCCTCCGGAATCAGATCCAGCGCGGACGCCGCCGCCTGTAGTTCGAGCAGGACAGCGAAATCCTCGGCACCACGCCCCTGCGCGATCGCCGCCTGCACCGGCTCCCGCGCTGCCGCGACCACGGGCATCGGCACACCCAACTCGTTGGCCGCCGCCAGTCCGAGGTCGAAGTCCTTGCGTAGCAGAACAGGCGTGAAGGTCGGGGTGAAGTCCAGATTGACCAACGCGGGAGTCTTGTACCGGCTGAAGACGGACCCCATCACGCTGTTGTTGATGAATTCGAGGAACGCCGCTCGCGGCACGCCGCCCTTCTCGGCCAGCACGGTGATCTCGGCGAGGTTCTGGATGGTCACGCCGAGCAGCAGGTTGTGGCAGATCTTGACCAGGCGCGCATGCTCTCCGTCACCGACATAGGTGACATGCCGGCCGAGCAGATCCAGTAACGGGGACACCTCGGCGAACGCGTCGGCGTCGCCCGAGCAGACCAGCGTGAGCTTGCCTGCCTTCACGACCTTGCCGTTGCCGCTGACCGGAGCGGCGACCAGACGGCAACCCCGCTCGGCCAGTCGCACCCGGACGGTCGCCGAGGTCTCCGAGGACACCGTCGAGCAGTCCACCACGATCCGCGGTGCGCGGTCGGGATCGGTGAGCAGCTTGTCGACGACCTCCTCAAGATCGCGAGAGGCCGAGACCATGGTGAAGACGATGTCCTTGTCGGCCAGCTCGCCCAGGTCGTCGACGACGATCGCTCCGTCGGCGGTGAGCGGTTCGGCCTTGGCCTTGGTGCGGTTCCAGACCGAGACGTCCAGGCCAGCCTTCGCCAGTCGGCCGGCGAGGGCGAGCCCCATCCGTCCGGTGCCGATCCAACCGATGCTCAGGTCGGGCATTGGGTCACTCGCCATGGCTGTCCTCACGATGGTTGCAACCGATTGCACGTGCGTCGCCAGATCCTGCTAAGCGGCTCAGGCGCGGGCCACAGGCGCTGCCCCGCCTCCGAGGTAGAGCTGGGCGATCTCCGGATTGTCGATGACCTCCGGGCCGGTTCCCTCCAGGCGAACGTGCCCGCTCTCGACCACGACGGCCTGTGTTGCCAGGGACAGCCCCGCGCGCACGTTCTGCTCGACGAGCAGAATCGTGCGACCGGCCTGCCACATCGCCTTGACCTGCCGCAGCACGGTGCGCAGCGTCTTGGGGTCCAGACCCATCGATGGTTCGTCGAGCACCACGAGATCGGGATTCAGCATGAGGCACCGGGCGAACTCGACGAGGCGTTGCTGGCCGCCGGACAGTGCTCCGGCCTTGTCGTTGGCGCGATCGGTGACGATGGGGAACAGTTCCTCGATCTGGTTGAGTCGGCGGCTCACCTCGCCCTTGTCGCGGATCAGGAATCCGCCCATCTCGACGTTCTCGCGCACCGTCATGTCGGGGAACAGGGTGTGGTTCTGCGCGACCTGCACGATCCCGAGCTGCAGGATCTCTCGGGCTGACCGGCCATCGATCCGCTGGCCCTCGAAGGTGACGGTGCCCAATCGGGGCGACAGCTGACCGCTGATGACGCGCAGCACCGTGGATTTTCCCGCGCCGTTCGGTCCGACCACACAGGTGATGCTGCCCCGGGGCACCGACAGGGTCAGATCGCGCAGTACGTCGCTGCCGCCGTAACCGGCCCAGACGTGGTCGAGCTCAAGCAGGGCATCCACTTCTACTCCGCTCCGGTGGTCGTGGTGCCGGCCGAGGTCGCGGTGACATCGCCCTCGTCATCCATGTCGTCCTCGTCGACCGCGCCGCCCAGATAGGCGTCGAGCACCCTCGGATCGTCGCGGATGACATCGGGCTTCCCGACGGCGATCACCGAGCCACGTTCCATGACCGCGATCGTCTGGCAGATACCCATGACGAACTCCATGTTGTGCTCCACGAGCAGGAAGGTGACTCCCTGTTTGTTCAACCGCACGATTCGCTCAGCCATCTGGCTGATCAGGGTCGGGTTGATGCCGCCCGCCGGCTCGTCCAGCAGGATCACCGACGGCTCCTGGGCGAGCACCATGGCCAGTTCGACGAGCTTGCGCTGGCCGTAGGACAGGCTGCCGGCCTGTTCATGGGCAAGGTGGGTCAGTCCGACGAAGTCGAGCAGCTCGTGGCAGCGGTCGTCGCTGTAGAGCTCCTTGCGCCGGGACCGCGGTACTCCACGACTTCCGACGCGGATGTTGTCGAGCAGGTCAAGGCGGCCGAAGACCCTGGTGAGCTGAAACGTCCGTCCCAGGCCCAGTCCTCCCACCTTGTCCGCGGCGAGCCCGCTCACGTCTCGGCCGTCGAAGCGGATCGTGCCGGAGTCGGCGCGTTCGTAACCGGTGATGACGTTGAACATGGTCGTCTTGCCCGACCCGTTCGGCCCGATCAGCCCGGTGACCGAACCCTTCGCCACCTCGAACGAACACTCCGAGAGGGCCCGCAGGCCACCGAAACTCTTCGTGACACCCGAGACCTCAAGCAGTGCGGTCATCGAGTCACCCCGCCCGCGACGCCGGAGCCAGGGGTGTTCACCGACGCGTCGGTTCGCGTCGACGCCGGTGGGCTGGCACCCGACTCGGCCCGCACCCGCAGCCGCTTGCGGAGGACCGTCGCCAACGACGGGACGACCCCGTCGGGCAGAAAGCGAATCACGACGAGGAACAGGACACCGAACACGATCAGTGAGTAGCCACCGCTGGTGAACTGCAGCGTGAAGTACTGCTGCAGCGGTTCCAGGATGAGCGCGCCGACGACCGGGCCGACGATGGTGCCCAGTCCGCCGAGGAAGGCCATCAGGGCGACGGTGACGTCGAAAATCGCCTCGAAGGCGAAGGGTGGGTAGATGCTGCCCAGGTAGTAGGCGTAGATCGCGCCACACATCCCGGTGACGAAACCGGTCACGACGAAGGTCATGAGCTTGACCCTCGTCGTCTTCACGCCGAGCCCGCGGGCCCGGTCCTCGTCATCGCGGATGGCCAGCAACGAAAGACCGTAGCTCGACCTGCGCCACACCCAGGCGATGACCACGGCCGCGATGGCGACGACCAGAGCTGCCAGGTAGAAGTAGGTGTTGTAGGTCTGGGCGTTCCACGGCGGCACCGGCAAGGACATACCCGCAGAGCCACCCGTAATCGATTGCAGGTTGTAGGCCAGCAGCTGGAAGATGAAGAAGATCGCGATCGTGATCACCACGAACGTGTGCCGTCGCGTGCGCAACGCCAACCAGCCGACGGGTACGGCGACCAGTCCGGCGAAGAGCCCGGCCACCGGTACGAGGAAGAAGATGCCCACCCCGCCGGCCAGATGCAGGTGCGTTGTCATGTTCGCGAGGAAATACGCGCCGCTGCCGTAGAAGACCGCGTTGCCGAGAGCGACGTAGCCGGAGAGCCCCGAGAACATGTTCCACACCGACGTGGCGCCGAGGTAGATGAGCGTGAACATCGCGATGGACGTCGTCGCCGGGTTCGTGAACACGAACGGGAAGACAATGGCGACGAGCACCACCACGACCAGCAGTACGCGGCGACCGACGCGCAGTGCCGGTATGTCGAGTACGTCCGCGGGCTTCGTGGCCGGGGTGGGTTGTTCCTCGGTCGTCGGGCTGGTCACTGGGCGCGCGCCTCCTGCCGGCCGAACAGGCCGTTGGGCCGGACGAGTAGGACGACCACCAACACCGCGAAGAACATCGTGCTGGCCCACACCGGTGACCACAACACCGCCGTGACGTCCTCGATGACCAGGGCGACGACGGCGGCGACGAGGGCGCCACCGATGCTGCCGAGTCCACCGAGGACGATGATGACGAGCAGCCGGGAGATGAGGTCGTATCCGGAGTTGGGGTTGAACGTGTTGGTCGCGCCGAACACCATGCCGCCGGCGGCGGTGACGGCAGCCCCGACGCCGAAGGTGATTGCCGATACCCGGTTGATGTTGATACCGATCAGTTCCGCGCCGGTCCGATTCTGCACGGAGGCCCGAATGCTCCTACCGGTGCGCGAGCGGTACAGGAACAGGTAGAGCGCGGCGAGCAGCACGACCGCAAGGCCGAATCCGAACAGGTAGATGTAGGGCAGGTAGAAGCCCAACACGTGCCAGGACTTGTCGACGTACCAGGCAGTCAGCGTCTTGAGGTCCGCCGAGAAGAACTGGGTCAGGATGCCCTCGATGACGATCGCCACGGCGAACGTGACGAGGATCGACAGCGCACTGCGGTTCTGTGGCTTGAGCCTGCGGATGAAGCTCCACTCGACCAGCAGTCCGACGCCGAACATCAGCGGCATGGTGATGAGTAGACCGAGGAACGGGTCGATGCCGAAGTGGACCTGCAATACGTAGCTCAGATATGCGGCGAGAACGACGAAGATGCCCTGCGCGATGTTGATGATCTCCATGACGCCGAAGATCAAGGTCAGACCTGCGGCCATCAGTGCGTAGACCCCGCCGGTCAGGATTCCGCCGATGACGGCCCGCGTGAGCTCGGTACCCAACTTTCACACCTCCTTGTGGCGTGACATCCATGACCTCAGGCTGTAGGAACGAATCACGCGGTTGCCGGAGCGCGGTGCCTACCAGCTCTTCTTCGGGTATTCGAGCGCGTTGGTGGCCGGTGGTACCGCCGTGAGCACGTTGGACGAGTTCGGCTGGAACGGCACGAGATTCGCGCCCTGCCATTGGAAGACGTAGGAGAACGCGGCGGTGTTCTGACCGGTGGGGTCGAACTTGACCTTGCCCTGAACCGATTCGAACGTGCCACTGTGCAGTTCGGCGATCAACTTGGTCTGGTCCAGGCTCCCGATGGCCTTGACCGCCTGCGCCGTGACCTCACCGACCGAGTAACCCTCTGGCACGTCGGAGCTGACGTCCGCGGCCTTGCCACCGTACTTCTGGACGTAGGCCGCGATCATCGCGGCGTTGCCAGGGTTGTCGGCCGTCGGGTACCAGCCGTTGGGCACCATGATTCCCTCGGTGTGGTTGGCGCCGACGTTCGAGATGAACTGCGCACCCTGGTCAGGGCCGGCTGTCGCGATCAACGCCGCGGGGTTGTAGTTCTGCTGCACGAACTGCTTGATGAACGCGGACACGTCGGGCAGGAGCGTGCCGACGAGCACGATGTCGGCCTTCGCGCTGATGATCCCCGCCGCGATCGGGCCGTAGTCTGTCGTCTCCGACGGATAGACCTTGTTGTACACCGTCTGCACGCCTGCCGGTTCGAGGATGGCGCGTGCCGCGTCGAGCTGCGGCGCGGTGAACGGGTCGTCCTGCGTGGCGTACGCCGCTGTCTTGGGTCGCGTTGCCGCCGGCATCGCCGCGATCCATTTCGCGAAGCTGACGAGGTTGTTCGCCACCGGGAGACTGACGTCGAACACGTTGTGCAGGCCCGAGGTGAAGACAGAGGGTCCGCCACCGGCCCCTTCGACGAACGCGTACCCGAACCGGTTCACCACAGCGGAGGCCGCCTTGGTCAGGCTCGTGGAGAACGGGCCGAAGACCAGGTCGACGTGGTCGACGCTGATCAGTTTCTGATAGTTCGTCACGACCTGCACAGGGCTGCTGGCGTCGTTGACGATGTCGAGGGTGACCCTACGTCCGAGCAGGCCGCCGTTCTTGTTGATCTGATCGGCCCAGAGCTGGTAACCCTGCTGGAATGCCTTGCCATCCGCCGAGAAGTCACCCGTGAGCGAGAGTGACACGCCTATCTTGATCGGGCCGCTGGTGGACCCCGAGCCGGACGTCGTGGAGTTGGAGCAGGCCGCCGCGATCAGCGCGACCGCGCCGACAGCGGCGATCGTCCGCCAGCTCGACAGTGAGCTTCGACCGTTCACGTTTCCTTCATCTCCCGTGCGGACATGGTGGTGCGGGACGTGATCACGCGAGGCGCGACGCGCGATGGACAGACCGCACCGCATGTCGCCCCGGCGGAAGAATGGTGTGGAATTCAGGACGGCCGAGGGGTGGCGGTCGTCCGGCCGAACGACGGGTAGCCCTCCTAGGCCGGGATTTCCACAAACGATTGCATGGCTGGAGTGTGCCGAGCCCGACATCCCGTGTCAAGAGCCTGCGTTGCCGCCGAGAGTCCACAAGCGACGCCAAACATGTTGCGAGGTCACCAAAGCGGACGATCCGGTTCGGATCGCCGCGATGCTCCACTCCGGACGGACACAGGCTGGCAACGACTTGGTGCACGCCACTGATCGCCAGCTCGTCGGCCCGCCGCGCACCGGTCGGCCATCGGCCGCTGCACAACTCCTTCCTGCGCTCGGACAGGGCCGACAGCCAGGTCGACCAAGTCGCACTGCCGGCTGTCGACCGTGGACGGCGCGACCTCGGACGAGCACACGAATCTACATCGCTGTAGAATTTCCCGTCAATGACTGTCTCGCGGGATGACGCAGGACACCACGGCGCGAACCACGGCGTGAGTGACGTCATGACCGTGCCCACCCGCAGAGAGCTCGTCGTCATCGCGGCCGTGGCGCTGGTCATGTTCGTACTTCTCGGCGTCTTGGCCAAGGTGCCGTGGACGGGGTTACGGCACCTCGACACGATCGCGTCAGCCGACGGCTACCGGCTGTCCTCGCACAACGCTGCGGTACGGATACCGGCCCTCGTGATCACCTGGCTGGGCAGTCCGCTCGCCGTTGACATCGTGACCGTGCTCGCGGCCGCATGGCTGTCGCTGGTGCGCCGCTGGCGGCTGGCCGCCGTGGTGCTGGTGGCCAGGTCGGGCGAACTGGCCTGTGAGTCGCTGGCCAAACTGGTGGTCGGCCGGCCGAGGCCACACCTGCTGCCGATGCTGACCTCCGCCTCCGGCACGAGCTTCCCGTCCGGTCACTCTGCCGGCTCGGTTGCGGCCTACGGGGCGATCCTGCTGGCCGTGGCCGTGTGCCTGGGGCGGCCGCCGAGTCCGTGGGTGGTGGCGCTCATGACGTTGTTCCTGTTCGCGGTGGCCGCGTCCAGGGTGGTCCTCGGCGTGCACTACCCGACCGACGTGCTTGGCGGCATGGAACTGGGCTTGGCGTGGGTGGCTCTGGCATTCGCGGTGCTCGCACCTGGCCGACCAAGGATGCGGTGCCGGGTCGGTCAGTGATCCGACTGGTCGGGCGCCGGCAGGACCTGGGTGTGGTCGGTTCGCACTGCCTGCAAGGAGGTCGGGTCCAGGCCGAGCAGCCGCAGGATGGTCGGGGCGATCTGGGTGGTCTGCACGGGTGCGCCGACCATCGCGTCATGGGGCACGCCGGCACCGGAGACCACCAGTGGGACGTCGCGGTCGTCGGCCGCCGCACCGCCGTGTTCGGCGATCTTCGCAACGCCCCCTGTGTAGACGACACCGTGCTGGGCAATGCCGATCAGGTCGGGCGCGTGGGTGTCACCGTTGGCCGCGCGCACCAGGGCGTCGGTCGCCTTGCCGGTATAGACCTGGGTCAGCAGGAACTGCTTCGCGAACGCCAGAGCGTCGGCTCCGCGGTCGGTCAGCCACATCAGCATGCCGTCGTCGTCCACGGCGAAGGCGACCAGGGCGGGCGACCTCGGGTGAATGACCTTCCAGGCCGCATCGAGCTGATCGATGATCGCGCCGTCGTCGACGCGCCGCAGTGCCGCGGCCACTGCCGGCACCGGCCTGTATGCCGCGAGCAAGGCCGCCGGTGAGCACCTGGTCCGCGTGGCGGCCCGGGGAGTACGCGGCCCGACAGATCACCGTGAACAGCATCCTGGCCGGCCACACCGAGACCGACGCGCTCACCTCGGCCCCGGTGCCGCTGGAGGAGTTCCGCAGCCAGATTCCGATGGGTCGTCTCGGACAGCCCGGCGACATCGCCGACGCGGTAGGGCTCTTGGCATCACCGGACGCCCGCTGGATCACCGGTCAGAGCATCGCCGTGGACGGCGGCCTGACCACATGACCGGTGGACGCTCCCGGTCGCCTGACAAAGGCCGGCCAGCAGGACGGTCGAGCTGTGATCGGCGGTGCCTCAAGCGGGCGTCCTGTCCTGCGGTACCCGTTTGCCGTCGACGGCTTCGATCGTCTCGCTGTCCACGTGGCGGAGCGCCGAGGCCACGAACGAGACGATCAACTCGCCGACCGGTTCCCTGTCGAGTTGGTCATCGCGCAGGGTGTGGCCGACGGCCCTGCCGACGAGGCCGACGAGCATCTCGGCGAGCAGTTGCGCGCTGGGACCGGTCTCTCTGCCTCGGTCCGCACGATAGCTGCGAATACGCTGCGCGACCCGCTCGATCATCAGGTCGTAGAGATTCCGCTGTTCGGGTGAGCTCTCACCGTCCAACGAGTCGAAGAGCAATCGGAAACTGTCCGGCTGGTCCATGGCGTAGCCGAACAAAGCCATCACATAAGTACGAACATCGTGTTCGAGATGTGTACTTCCCGATGAATCGTATGCGGCGATCAGCCACTCACGCAGCGCCGCCGCCTCCCTCGCGATGGACGCCCGGTACAACGCCTGTTTGTCGCCGAAGTGCGCGTACAGGGTGGGTTTCGTCGAGTTCGCGCGCTCGGCGATGGCCTCCATGGTGGCTGACCGGAGCCCTCGTTCCGCGAAGACGGCCCGGGCCGCGTCGAGCAGTTCGTCATCGGTCGGCCGAGCGGTGAAACTCCGCTGCGGTATGCCTGATCGGCTCGAACCGCGCTCGCTGCTCATAGTTGCGTACTCTAGTCCAACCTGCTTTACTTTCAAGTAAAGCAGGAGGGATCATTTCGATGTCCCACGACTCCGCTCACACGTCACACATCGACGCCAGGCCACCGCTCCAGTCCCAACAGTTGGCGACGCTGATGCGGTCCGCATTGCCCGGTCTGGTCGAACAGATCACCAACGAGATCCGTCGTGCCATCCCGGAATACGCACGATTAGCCGACGGCCCAGGCGGTTACGCACTGCGCAGCCGCATCGGGCGGGCCGCCGGCCTGTTCGTCGACCTCGTGGACAACCCGGCCACGTACCGGGGCCGACTCGGTGAGACATGCCGGCGGTTCGGGCGCGAGGAGGCGACCGACGGTCGTTCGCTGGACAACCTGCTGGCCGCCTACCACGTCGGTGCCCGGGTGTCCTGGCGATGGATCATGCGGCTGGGCAAGCGACACAACCTCTCGTCACCCGTGATGTCCCGGCTGGCCGAGATGCTCTTCAACTACGTCGACGAACTGTCCACGCTGTCCAGTCACGGTTATCACGACGCGGAGCCGAGGTTCCGCGGTTCCGGTACGGAGCTGCGCCGCCGCCTGCTGCGGGTGATCCTGGACCTGCCGGACACGCCTGCGCGGGCAGTCGCGGAGCTGGCGCGAGCGGCGGGCTGGCAGGTCCCGGAGCAGGTGGTGTCGATCGCCATCGACCCTGGCGCGGATCTGGTGCCGGCCCTGAGTTTCGGGCCGGACACGCTCGCCGACGTGCACGATCCGGCACCACACGTGCTGGTGCCCGCGCCGCTGGAAGCCTGGCGTGCACAGCAGCTCGCGGCCCGCCTCGGCGCCGTCGTGTCGGTCGGTCCCGCTGTGCCGGTAGCTGGAGCGGCCAGTTCGCTGCGTTGGGCACGGCAGGGGTTGCGTCTGGTGCGGGAAGGAGTGATCACCGACGCGCCTGTGGTCTTCTGCGCCGATCATCTGACGACGCTGTGGCTGCTGTCGGACGAGGAACTGCTGGAACAGGTCGGCATGCGCAAACTGGCTGTGTTGGATCACTTCCCCGACCGGCAGCGACTCAGGTTGGCCAACACGCTGTTCGCGTGGTTGCGGACCAACGGCAACATCAAGGAGATCGCCGAGAAGCTCGGTGTGCACCCGCAGACCGTCCGATACCGCATGCGCCAGTTGCAGGAGGCGTTGGGCGACCAGTTGCACGACCCCGACGCCCGGTTCGAGATGGAGGCATCGCTGCGAGCGGCCGAACTCCGGGCGGAGGCACGGGAGCTCCTGTTCCACTGAGGACGGTTACCGGATGCCTTTGACGGGTTGGACGAGCACCGCGCCGACCAGGGCGCAGGCCCCGGCGAGCAGGTAGAGCGGTGTGTAGCCACCGAGATCGGTGATCACGACGCCCGCGATGGCCGGCGCGATGGCCTGTGGTCCCGTGTTGGCCAGGTTCACAGCACCCAGGTCACGCGCCCGATGCCCGGACGATGGCAGCACCTGGGTGATGAGTGCGTTGTCCACCGCGATGTAGATGCCGTAGCCGACGCCCATCAGCACGGCCGCGACCATGGCTGTCTGCCACGTTCCGCCCAGCCCGAGTACGACCATGGCGCACGCGACCACGACGGACGACGCGATCACGAACGGCTTGCGCCGGCCGACCCGGTCCGACCACCGTCCCGCGATGACGCTGGTCAGCACGATGCCCACGGTATACAGCGAGATGAGCAGGAACAGCGACTTCGCCGGATCGGCCCGGTGGATCACGTCGCGCAGGTAGAACAGCAGGTACAGCGTGCCGACGGCGTTGGCGACCTGGATGGCGAATCGGCAGCCGAACGCCCAGAAGATGTCCCCGCGCGGCACCGGGTCGGCTCGTGGCGCAGGTGTGGGCAGTGCCGCGACGGGCTCGGCGGACAGCACGAACGGCAGCACCAGCACGACCAGCAGCACCGCCAGCAACAGGTACCCGGCGAACTGGCCGGTGACGACCGTGGACACCAGGAACGACCCCAGGATCAGTGCCAGTGGGACGGGCAGGCCGACGAACGCGGACACCACGCCCCGTTGGACCGTGGGCACCCGGTCCGGCACCGCCGCGCTCAGCGCCGCGTACATGGCGTTCGTACCGGCCTGCACGAGCATCCACCACAGCGCGACCTCGATGATGCCGTGGCTGCCGCCGAGCAGGACGAGACCGGCGGCGCACACCAGAGCGCTGCCCAGCACCCAGGGCCGTCTGCGGCCGAACCGGGACGTGGTCCGGTCGGACAGCGCGCCGGCCACCGGACAGGTCACGATGGACACCACTGCGGCCACGGTGGTGATCCAGCCGAGGTCGAGCACCTTGTGCGCCGGGTCGATCGCCTGGATCTGCAGTGGGAGCAGCAGTTGGATCGGTGTGAGCACGGCGACGGACATGCCGAGGACGGCGACCGAGAGGGCCGCGACCCATCTCGGCGGGACCAGCACGGTCGGCTCGTCGTGGGAGGTCGTCATGGCACGTCCTTCTCGATGGTCAGGCGCACGGTGTGTCGACCGACGCCGAGCCGCACCGGCACGGTGAGCCTGCCGGCCCGGTCGGCCACCAGGGATGTGCCGTCGACCCGGTAGCCGCGGCCCGGTTCGTACGACGGAGCCGTGTCGACCGTCGCGAAACCCTCGCCGGTGAGGGAAAATCCCGTCACGCCGGTGATCACCAGGGTCGTGCGGCCGGACCGGGACATGCGCACCGACCAGCCGTGCACGTGGTAGCTGTCCTCCGCCGAGGTGTACGTCAGCACGTCAGACCGTGGCGGCGGGTCGGCGAACACCCGGGACAGCACGGGCAGCGTCGCGCGCAGGTCCCGCGCCCAGTACGGCCAGTCGTGGCCACCCGCCGCGCTGTGCCACTCGTGCTCGATGCCCAGCCGCAGCAGCCTGCGGTGCAGCCGAAGGGACTTGTGGTACACCATGGCTTCCACCGGGTCGGGTCGCGCGCCGGGGGTCAGCAGGCCGGGCATGCCGGTGCCGGTCCGCAGTACCAGCGCCATGCCGCACAGGTTCGGCGCAAGATCCACCGGGTTGTGCGCACGCCAGCGCATCGGGTCGGTCCGCCGGTCGCCCCAGATCGCGCCGCGCGGCCCGCCGTCCCGTCGTGCCGCACGGGCGTAGATGTGGGTGTACAGGCTGGTGTCCACGGCACCGGAGAAGCTGGCCGCCGCGACGAACAGGTCCGGATGCCGTGCCGCATAGGACATCGCGCCGAAGCCACCCATGGACAGGCCGGCCAACGCCCGGCCCTCCCGCCGGGCGTCCGTCCGGAACGTCATGTCGACCCACGGCAGCAGTTCGCCGACGTGGTAGCTCTCCCAGCGGGGCGTGCCGGTGGCGCCGGCCAGCACCCAGTCGGAGTAGAAGCCACCCCGGCCGCCGTCGGGCATCACCACCAGGAACGGCAGGTCCGCCGTGGCAGCGGCGGCATCGCCCTTGTCGGTCCACGCCCGGTAGTCGTCCCCGCCGCCGTGCAGCAGGTACAACACGGGAAACCGGGCACTGCCCTCGGTGTAGCCGATGGGGAACAGGATGCGCAGCCTGGTCTCCCGGCACAGCACCGCCGACCGGATGCGGTACTCGACCAGTCGCGGCCCGAGCGCCTGCCGTGCCGTGGTGGTCGGGCCGCACGTCGCGCGGGTCACCGTGCGAACACCCCGGACAGGTGCCGCGCGATCACCTCCACGTTGGGCGGATCGAGCAATGACAGGTGGTGCCCGGGCACGTTGACCACCTCGATGTCGGGGCACACCGCGTCCCAGCCCCTGGCCGGGTCGGTTCTGTCGAAGCGTGGATCACGCAGGCCGCCGGGCACCGGCAGGGCCGCGCTGTAGAACACGACGGGGCCTCGGTACTCGACGGGCTGGTAGCGCTCCAGCAGCCTCGCGTCCAGGAACGACCGCCGCTGGTGGGTCAGGATCGCCTCGCTCACCCGCTGGTCGACGACGCCGGCGGCGAGGATCGTGGCCACCAGCAGGTCAGCCTGCTCCTCGTCACCGAGCCCGGCCAGATCCTCGTACGGCAGGTCGACCCGCCTGCCGTAGCTGGTCTCCAGGAATTCGCCGAACCGCTGGAACCGCAGCTTCATCAACTCCACCTCGGGCAGGCCGGTTCGCTGCGGCAGCGGCAGGATCGGGTCGATCATGACGAGCGGTGACACCTGCTCGCCCGCCGCTGTGAGCTGCTGTGCCAGTTCGAAGGCGAGAAAGCCGCCGAACGACCAGCCGGCCAGCCGATACGGCCCGGTCGGCTGGATCCGCCGCAGTTCCGGCAGGTAGTGTCCGACGCGCTGCTCGACGGTCATCGTCTCGTCGATCCGGTCGAACCCGTATGCCGCGACGGCCGGGTCGATCAGGTCGACCAGTTGGCGGAACACGGCGGTATCGCCCCCACCGGGGTGGCAGTAGAACACCGGTGGCCACGAGCCGTCCTCGCGCAGCACCCGGACCGGTTGGGTGTCCTGGTCGGCCGCACGCACCTCCCCCGCCATCAGTTCGACCGTCGGGTGCGCGAACAGCGTGCGTGCGGTGAACTCGCGTCCGGCCCGCACGCTGATCAGCGCGGCGACCCGGTCCGCACGTTCGTCGTCGCCCCCCAGCGCCTGGAAGTCGTGTGTCACGCCGACCGGCACGCCGAGCACGTCCCGCCACGCCGACGCGACCAACCGTTCGGCCGCGTCCCTCGGTGGCACGAGTACCGGTGGGGCGACCGTGGGGTGTGCCGTATCGGCGATGCCCAGTTCCCCGAACATGCGGTCGCTCAGGTCATCGAGGCAGGCGCCGCGCAGCACCACGGAAACGGGCAGGTTGAGCTCGAAGTCGTGCTGTACGGCGTTGCGGATCCGCATGGCCAGCAGCGAGTCGACCCCGAGCGCGGTCAGCGGCCGATTGCCGGCCAGGTCGTCGGCGCGCAGACCGAGCACGGACGCGACCCTGGAGTGCAGCTGGTCGGCGACCAGTCGGCGGGCCTGCGCCGGTTCCCGTTCCCGCACGGTGCCGATGCCCGGCCAGTCCGCCGTCTCGGCGAGGCGCGGGAGCAGGGCCGAGAAGAACGGCACCGCCGCCAGGTCCGGGAACGCGTCGGCCAGTGCCACGGTGTTCAGCCGCACCGCGCCCACCGATGTCGTACCTGCTGCGAGGACATCCGCGATCAGCGCGAGGCCCTCGTCCGGGGTGATCGGGTTGAGCCACGGCACGTCGACGGCGGCGGCGGCGCCGACCTCTGCCCACGTGCCCCAGTTGATCGTGGTCGCCGGCAGGCCCTGGGCGGTGCGCAGTGCCACCACGGCATCGAGGTAGGCGTTGGCCGACGCGTAGGCGGGTTGGCCGGGCAGCCCGTGCAGCGCGGTCGCCGACGAGAAGCCGAGCCACCAGTCCAGGTCGACGTCCTTCGTGGCCTCGTGCAGCCGCCAGGCACCGTACGCCTTGGGCAGCCACGTCCTGTGCAGCGTCTGATCGTCCAGTGTGGACACAGTGGCGTCGTCGAAGACGGCTGCCGCGTGCACGACGCCACGCAGTTCACCCGCCTCGGCGAGCAACTGTTCCGCGACCCCTGGTGCGGCGACGTCGCCGAGGACGACCGTGACGGTGGCGCCCGTCGCGCGCAGTTCCTCGATGATCGCTGTCGCGGCCGGTCCCGGCGCGGATCGCCCGTTCAGCACGAGGGTGCCAGCGCCGCCGTCCACCAGCCAGCCGGCCAGCAGCAGGCCGAGCCCACCGAGGCCACCGGTGATCACGTAGCCGCCGCCACGCCGGACGATCGGCAGGTCCCGCGACGTCGACGCCGGCCTGCGTACCAACCGGGCCACGTATCGGCTGCCGGTCCGCCATGCCACCTCGTCGTCAGCCGATCCGGCGGCCAGTTCCCCGACAAGTTGCCCGGCGGCCACATCCGGATCGGTGGCGTCCAGGTCCAGCCAGCTCGCCCTGACCGCCGGGTGTTCATAGGACGACACCCTGACCAGCCCGCGTAGTGCGGCGAGCCCCGGCCGACCGGGATCCGTTGGCAGCACCGCGGCCGCGGCTGTCGTCACCAGCCACAGCCGGGGCGGCCGGCCGGGCCGTGCGGCCAGTGTGCGGATCCACGATGCGGCGGCCAGGACAGCACGCTGGCCGGCCACCAGGCCGTTTTGCGTGCCGTCGTCGGCCACCAGCAGCACGACGGCGGACGGCTCGCCCACGAGCCCCACGCCCGGTGCTTGAACGGGAATGCCCCGCACGGCAAGGGACATGGCCAGTGGATGGGCAGGGTCGGCCACCACCAGCACCGACCCGAGCGGACCGCCCGCGGGCGCGTCGGAACGCTGCCACTCGTGGCCGAGCAGTACGTCACGCAGCGGACCACCGATCTCGGCCGAGCGCACGCGGCGCAGGAACACGCCGGTGATCTCCAGCAGCACCTGGCCGTCGTCGGCCAGCAGCCGCACCTCGCCGAGCACGCCCGCGGCGCCGGGTTCCTGGGGCATCGAGCGGACGTGTGCACGGGCGCCGAGCGCGGGATCGCCGAGCAGCCGGACCGAACCGAGTTCGACCGGCATGAACAGCGCGTCGGCT
The DNA here is from genome assembly GCA_036502345.1 of Pseudonocardiaceae bacterium. GTDB lineage: Bacteria > Actinomycetota > Actinomycetes > Mycobacteriales > Pseudonocardiaceae > DATEPR01. The sequence continues at coordinate 17,694 of DASXYT010000273.1, forward strand.
GGTTGCCCCTCGGCAGGTGGGAGCGCGGCGAGGCACTGCAGGCACGAGTCCAGCAGTGCTGGATGCAGGTGGTAGCCGGCCTGCGGTGCGGCGTCCGGGACCACGACGGTGGCGACGACGTCGGCGTCACCGACGTGTACGTCGGACACGCCGGCGAACGCGGGACCGTAGTCGACGCCGATCGACCGCAGCCTGCGGTACAGCTGGTCGGGGGCCAGCCGGGTGCCGAGCCGTGCCGGCTGCCGGTGGTCGACGGCCGGCTGTCCCGGGCCGACCAGCACGCTGCAGTGCACCAGCCACTTGCCTTCGGAATCCCTGGAGTGCACCTGCACCCGACCCCCCGTGCCCTCCGCCGCGAACGTCGTGGTGACGGGTGTCGTGTCGGCCAGCGGCAGCGGGTGGTGCAGCGACAGGTCGGTCAGCGCGAGTTCGGCAGGTGGCCGGCCGAGCGCGGTGGCCGCGGCGAGGAACGCCATCTCGACGTAGCACGCCGCCGCGAGTACCGGTCGGCCGCCGATCCGATGGTCGGCCAGCCACGGCAGGCTCGCCGCACCGAGATCGGCCGACCACGCGTGGCCGCCGGTCGGCAGTTCGACGTGCGTGCCGAGCAGCGGATGCGTGCCCGCCCGCACGGGCCTCGGCGCCGGTGCCACCCAGTGCGCGGCGTGGACCCACGGCGTCGTCGGCAGGTCGATCAGTCGCCCGTCACCGGACGGCAGGGTGTGACCCGCGGCCACGAGCGCGCCGAGATTGGCGTGGAACTGTCGCACCTCGTCGTCCGACCGGCGCAGCGTGCCGAGCACCGAGGCCGCTATCCCCTGAGCGGCAGCGGTTTCCGTGATGGCGAGGCGCAGCACCGGATGCGGTGAGATCTCCACGAAGGTCGAATAGCCGTCCTGCAGTGCCGCCGTGACGGCCTGGGTGAACCGGACCGGCTGGCGCACGTTGGTGACCCAGTAGTCGGTGTCGAACACCACGGGAACGTGCGGATCGTCCACCGCCGTCGGGTACACGACGACCGATGGTGGCTTCGCGTCGATGTCCTGGCAGATCCGGCCGAGGGTGGCCGCCGCGTCGTCCACGAGTTCACAGTGCCCCGCGACCGTCGAGTTGATCAGCCTGGCCAGCAGGCCCCGGCCCTCGACCATCGCAACGAGTTCCCGCACCTGGTCACGGGCACCCGCGACCGCCGTGTGGCTCGGCGAGTTGAACACCGCGATCTCGACGGCCGGGTAGTCACGTAGCAGCGGGGCGATCTCGTGCGGCGGCAGTTCGAGCACCGCCATCGCGCCGAAGCCCGCCGTGGTGGCCAGCAGCCGGGACCGGCAGACGACGATCCGCGCGCCGTCGGCCAACGAGATCGCCCCTGCGACGACCGCGGCGGCCACCTCGCCGAGCGAGTGCCCGATCACCGCGGCAGGCTGCACGCCGTAGTGCTGCCACAGCCGGGCGAGCGCCACCTGCAGGCCGAAGATCACCGGTTGCAGGTCCTCGAACTCGGCAGGCTCCACGCCGCTGGCCAGCACCGCGCGGAACGACCTGCCGGACTCGACCCGCAGCGCGTCGTCGATCTCGTCCACCGCCGCCGCGAAAGCGGGCTCCTCGGCCAGCAGTGCCCTGCCCATGCCCGGCCACTGCGATCCGTGGCCGGAGAACACCCACACCGGGCCGGGACCGATGCGGTCGGCCCGGTCGACGACGACACCGGGCGCGTCGACCGACGCATCGGCGAACGCGTGCAGTCCGGCGACCAGTTCGGCTCCGGTGCGCGCCGTGACGACGGCCCGGAACCGGCCGCTCGCCCTGCGCGCCAACGTGTGCTCGACGTCGGACAGCGTGGCCGGCTGGTCCGCCAGCCAGCCGGCCAGTTCCGCGGCCGAGCCGCGCAGCCGATCCGGTGACGCGGCACCGAGCAGGAACTGCCTCGGCCGGGCGACGACCGGCTCAAGCGCGACAGGCGCCGGAGCCTGCTCGACCACCACATGCGCGTTGGTGCCGCCGAAGCCGAAGCCGGACACACCGGCGATACTCGGCCGGCCACGGTCCGGCCACCGCCGCTGCTCCCCCGCGACCGCGAGCCGCAGCAGGGTGAACGGGATGCGCGGGTTCGGCCGGTGGAAGCGCAGGCTGGCCGGGATCGAACCGTTGGCCATGGCGAGCACGACCTTGATCAGCCCGACGACCCCGGCAGCGGCCTCAAGGTGCCCGAGGTTGGTCTTGACGGAGCCGATCAGCAGTGGCCGGTCGGCCGGCCTGCCCCTGCCCAGCACCGCGCCGAGGGCACTGGCCTCGATCGGGTCGCCGACCAGGGTGCCGGTGCCGTGTGCCTCCACGTAGTCGACCTCTGTCGGGTCGACGCCGGCCGCCGTGTACGCGACCCGCAGCAGCGCGCGCTGCGCATCGGGATTCGGCGCCGCGAGGCCGTTGGACCGGCCGTCCGAGTTCACCGCCGAGCCGCGCAGCAATGCGAGGACCCGGTCCCCGTCGCGCAGCGCGGTGGACAACGGCTTGAGCACCACGACGCCGACACCCTCGGCACGGACGATGCCGTTGGCGTCCGCGTCGAACGCCCTGCACTGTCCGTCCGGCGATGTGACCCCCATGGCGTCCATGCTCGCGGTGACACCGGGGCCGAGCAGCAGATTCACGCCGCAGGCCACCGCGAGTTCGCTCTCCCCGGAGCGCAGGCTGGCCGCTGCCATGTGCACGGCGACCAGCGACGAGGAGCACGCGGTGTCCAGCGCGATGCTCGGGCCACGCAGGTCGAACGCGTAGGACAGCCGGTTCGCCGCGATGCTCAGCGCCGAGCCGGTCGCGGTCCACGCGTCGACACGGCTCACGTCGCCGAACGTCAACTGGCCGTACTCGTTGCCGCTGATGCCCACGAACACGCCGGTGGTGCTGCCGCGCAGCCGGTCGGCCGCGAGGCCGGCATGCTCGAACGCCTCCCACGTGACCTCGAGCAGCAGCCGCTGCTGCGGGTCCAGCACGCTTGCCTCACGTGGGCTGATGCCGAAGAAGTCGGCGTCGAACGTGTCGATCTCGTCGAGGAACCCGCCCCACCGTGTCGTCCCGGCCAGCCGCGCCACCTGCTCGGGCGAGTCGTGGCCGAACTGCGCCCACCGCTCCCCCGCCATCGAGGTGACACCGCTGCCGCCATCGGTGAGCAGCCGCCAGAACTCGTTCGGGCCATGCACCCCACCGGGCAGCCGGCAGCCGATGCCGATCACCGCGATCGGCTCACCGGCGGGTGTGCTGATCCTGGCAGTGGCCGGTGCGTTCTCCTGGGCGGCCGTCGTCGGCCGCGCGAGCAGCGCGTCGGCCAGTGCCGCGATCGTGGAGTGCTGCCAGATCAGGGTGGACGGCAGTTCGACGTCCAACAGGTCCTCCAGATCGCTGACCAGCCGGACGGAATCACGGGACGTCAGGCCGTACTCCCGGATCGGGCGCTCCAGGTCCACATCGGACGGATCGAGCCCGCACGCCGAACTGAGCGCGTCGACGAGCCAGACACGTAACTGGTTGCGGCCCAACGGTTGCCCGGTCACGACACACGCTCGGCGGTCTGCGCGAGGTACGCCTTCCGGTTGGCCGACCTGGCGACCTTGCCGCTGGAGGTGCGCAGCACACCACCTGGCGGCAGCAGCACGAAGTCCAGCAGCCCGAGATCGTGGTGCCGGGCGACACCGCCGCGAACCGCGCGTGCCACGTCGGCCGGATCGCGGTCGGCCTGCCGGACGTACTGCCCGTGTTCCGCGACCACCACCAGTTCCTCGCGACCGTCGCGCTCCACGGTGAACACCGCGACGTGGCCCCGGCGGATCGCCCGGTGCGCGGCCTCCACGGTGGCCTCGATGTCCTGTGGATAGTGGTTGCGGCCGTCCACGATGATCAGGTCCTTGAGCCTGCCCGTGACGAACAGTTCGCCGTCGTGCATGACGCCGAGATCCCCGGTGCGCAGCCAGCCGGTGCTCGGCGTGTCCGGGTCGGCGTTGGTCAGCCGCGCACCGAACAGTTCCGCCGACCGGGCGGGCTGCCGCCAGTAGCCGTCCGCGAGATTGGGGCCGCACAGCCAGATCTCGCCGACGTGACCGTCCGGCAGGACACGGCCGTGCTCCGTGTCCACGATCCGCAGCCGCTGCCCGACCACCGTGCCCGCCGACACCAGCCGGACAGCACGGTCATCGGCCGCGTCGATGGGCTGTGCCGTTCCGGCACCGAGCCGATCCCGGTCGAAGGTCGCCACGGAGGCCGGCGAGCCTGCCTCGGTGGTGCTGACGAACACCGTCGCCTCGGCCAGGCCGTAGGACGGCCGGACGGCGGTCGGCGGGAAGCCGAGCGGGGCCGTCGCCGCGAGGAACCGGTCGATCGTGGCGGACCTGACCGGTTCACTGCCGTTGATGGCCACGCTGACCCTGCTCAGGTCGAGGCCCGCGGTGTCCTTCTCGGTCAGCCTCGACGCCACGTACTCGAAGGCGAAGTTCGGCGCCGCCGTCAGCACGTTCGGGTGCGCGCCGAGCATCCGCAGCCACCGGACGGGGCGCCGGATGAACGCGAACGGTGTCGTGAACACCGACCGGCAGCCGAGCGCCACGGGCAGGCAGACCTGTGCCACGAGGCCCATGTCGTGAAAGAACGGCAGCCAGCCCACACATGTCGTGGCGTCGTCGGCACCGTAGGCGGCAGCGGCCTGGGCGACGTTCGCGACGACGGCCCGGTGGGTGATCACGGCGCCTGCGGGTCGCCTGGTCGAGCCGGAGGTGTACTGCAGGTAGGCAGGCTGGTGCCAGGCGATCGGCACGGGCTCGAACTCGGCGGCCAGTGCGTCCGCCACCAGGTCCACCGCGATCACCTGCTTGGGCCGGGGCACCGGCTGTCCGTCGGCCAGCGTCCGCACCTCCGGCATCGTCGACGACGACGTCAGCCACACCTCGGGATCGCAGTCGGCCAGCGCGCCGACCAGCCGTTCGCCGTGCGTGCTGACGTCCGGCGCGAACAGCGGCACGGCGATCATCCCGGCGTACAACGCGCCGAGGAAGCCGATCACGTAGTCCAGGTTCTGCGGGCACACCAGGGCGACCCGGGCACCGGGCGCCGTGATCCGGCACAGCGCTGCCGCGACGGCGCGTGCCCGTAGGTCGAGCTCTGCCCAGCCGACCGTCCACTCGATTCCGTTGCGGTTCTCGCCGAAGTCCACGAATGTGAACGCCGGGCCGTCCTGCCCCGTGTGTCGGGCGAGTGACGCGGTCAGCGGCTCGCCTCCCCCCTGGTTCTCGATGCCTGTCACAAGCATGATTATTCCAATCGTGATTCATGTGGAGAAACCGAAGGACATGCTCCGTCGCCCAGCTGGACCAGGATTGTTTCGCAGGCTACCCATGCGCCGATTCACAACGCAACACGTGGCGGTCAGCCGGACCCGTTCTTGTCACTTCCCTCTGATTCAGCATCGCTCTTTGTAACAACATCACAATCCACATCGCGCCGACTGTCACACCCGAGAGCGGCGCACAGAAACGGCCAGGACCGTTCCAGTTCACGCTGCCAGGACGGCCAGTCGTGGGTGCCGGGACCGAAGCTGGTGCGTGCCGGGCTGCCGAGTTTGCCAAGGCGGGCAGCGAGATCGTGGGTGCTCGGCGCGATCAGGCGCTCCAACAGCCGGTCACCGGGTGCCGGTGGATCACCGGGCACGCGGGTGCCGTCGCCTGCCGAGAGGTACACCCGGGTGCCGGTCAGCAGCGGCGCGAGATGGTACGGATCATTGTTCCGCCAACGCTTGTAGCTGCCAATCCGGCTGCCCCACATCGCGCCGAGCCGTTCGTCCACGGAGCGCAGGTACAGCCGGATGAGCAGGCCCATGCCGGGTCTGGTGACGTGCAGCAGCCCACTGTAGGAGGCGACAGCGGCGAAGATCTCCGGGTGCCGTGCCGCGTAGACGACGGCCCCGTAACCGCCCATGGACATGCCCGCCGCGGCGCGCCGCACGCCGCCGCCGTACCGCTGCTCCACGAGATTTCTCAGTTCTATCAGGTGAAAGAGCTCCCAGTCCGGCACGGTGCCGTGATGGTCGGGGCGGCGCCACGCCGTGTAGAAACCTGCCCGTCCGCCCGGCGGCAGGACAACGAGCACGTCGTCGGCGAGCGCCCTGGCCGCGATGTCGGTGCGCTCCGTCCAGCAGGAGGGTGTCGCGTCGCCGCCATGCAGGAGATACAGTGTCGGCCACGTTCGGCCGGTGTTCGGCGCCCAGTTCTTCGGTGTCAGCAGGCGGACGGTCACGGTTCTGGCCAAGGCATCCGAGTGAACGTCGACCTCGACCACATGTGGTCGAGGAAAACGTTCCGCGCATACTTCGAGGAAGCAAAGTGACAATTTTCTCACTCCGATCACTCACATTACGAAAGCTAACCAGTCCGTGGTGGACGCTGACCGCCGTATCGCTCGGTGGAATGATGGTCGCATTGGACGGCACTGCGCTGACAATTGCCGGACCACAGATCGGCCGTTCGGTCCACGCGTCGTTCGGTGAACTGCAGTGGATGGCCAACGCGTATCTTCTCGTGCTCGCGGTGGCCCTGTTCCCCGGCGGCCGGATCGCCGACCGGTTCGGCAGGCGAGCCGCGTTCACCGTCGGCGTCATCAGTTTCGGGCTGGCATCCCTGTTGCTCGCGACGGCCACGACCAGCGCGGAACTGATCGCGCTGCGGTCGGTCCAGGGCCTGTGCGGTGCGCTGTTGCAGCCTGCCGCGCTGGCGCTGCTGCGGGCCGCGTTCGACGGGAAACGACTGGACGCGGCGATCGGCCTGTGGGGTGGTGCCTCCGCCGCGGCGATCGCGGCCGGACCGGTGATCGCGGGACTGATCGTGCAGCACTTCGGCTGGCCCGCCGTCTTCCTGCTGAACGTGCCGATCGCCGTGGTCACGGTGGTCATCACGGTGCTCGGTGTCGGTGAGTCGAAGGCGGCCGGAGTCATGGCTCGCCCGACCGAACTGCTACGCGCGCCCGGTGTCGCGCTGGGTGCCGTCCTGACCGGACTGAGCTACTTCTCACTGTTCGGGCTCCTGTTCCTGCTCACTCTCTACCTGCAGAACCTGCGCGGGCTGGACCCGGTGAGCACCGGCAGGTGGCTGCTGCCGATCACCGCCGTCGTCGTGCTCAGCGCGCCGGCCGGCGGACTGCTGACGTCCAGGTGGGGCCCACGCTGGCCGACCGCGGGTGGTCTGGCGCTGGTCTGCGTCGGCGTGCTCGGCTTCCTGCGGGTCGGTACGAACACCGCCCAGTCGGCGCTGTTGCCGGCCGCGGTGGTGGTCGGTGTCGGTACCGGTATCGCGCTGGTCGCGACAACGCAGATCATCGTGGCCAACGCGCCGAGCGACATGGCCGGTCTCGGCGCCGCGCTCCAGCAGGTCGCCACCCAGTTGGGCGGTGCGGCGGGCATCGTGGTGCTCGGCGAGGTGACGTCGTGGCGGGTCGGCCAGGTGTTGCCGCCCGGCACCGACGTTGCCGTCGCAGCGCAGGGTCGGGGGCCTGGCGCCTTCGCCTTCGTGCCCGGCTTCCATGCCGCGCTGGTGGCCGGTGCCGTGGTGATCGCGATCGGTGCGCTCGTCGCGCTGCGCGTCCGCACGTCAGCCACGGCCGATGCTCCTGCCGCCCGGCCACCAGCCGGGCCGTCCGAGTTGGACGGTGAGCGCGGGCACCAGCAGTGACCGCACGACGAGCGTGTCGAGCAGTACGCCGAACGCGACGAGAAACGCGATCTGCGCCAGGAACAGGATCGGCAGCACGGACAGCGCGGAGAACGTGGCCGCCAGCACGATGCCGGCCGAGCTGATCACCCCGCCGGTCACCCGGAGCGCGTCGAGCGTGCCCTGCCGGGTACCGACCCGCCGGGCCTCCTGTCTGACCCTGGTCATCAGGAAGATGTTGTAGTCGACGCCGAGTGCGACCAGGAAGACGAAGGCGTACAGCGGCACCGACGGGTCGGACCCCGGGAAGTGCAGTACGTCGTTGAAGACCAGCGCGCCGACACCGATTGTGGCCAGGAACGACAGCACCACGGTGGCGATCAGCACCAGCGGCACGATCAGCGCGCGCAGCAGCACGACGAGCACCAGGAAGACCACCAGCAGCACGATCGGGATGATCACCACCCGGTCCCGCTGGGCCGCGTTCCTGATGTCCAGTCGGATCGCCGTCTGGCCGCCGACCCGCGCCTCGGCGCCGGGTAGCGAGTGCACGTCGGTTCTGATCCGGGTGACGGTGTCGGTCGCCGCGACGGAATCGGTGGGTGAGGTGAGCGTCGCGTCGATCTCGACGTCGCCTGCCACGGCCTTCGTGCCCACCGCCACGCCTGCGACGCCACGCACCGCGCGGACCGCCTTCGCCACCTCGGCCGCCGAACCCCGCCTCGCCATGATCACCACCGGATCGCCGGCGCCACTGGGGAAATGCCGTGCCACGACGTCCTGGCCGACCACGGCATCGGTCCGGTCGAGGAACACGGCGGACTGGCTGACTCCGGTGGAGCGCAGCATCGGCGCGAACGCGGCCAGTGCGACCAGCACCAGCGCGCTGAGCACCCACACGGCCGTGGCGCGCCGGTCGACCAGGCCTGCGACCCTGCCCCACGCACCGGGACCGGACCGCGGGCGGGGGCGGAACGGCCAGAACGCCGTCCTGCCCAGCAGTACCAACGCGGCCGGCAGGAACGTCAACGACGTGAGCAGTGACGCCGCGATGCCCACCGCGGCGACCGGGCCGAGCCCCCGGTTGGAGGACAGTTCGCTGAACAGCAGGCACAGCAGCCCGAGGATCACGGTGCTGGCCGACGCGGTGATCGACTCGAAGGATGCCCGCAGCGCCGCACCGATCGCGTCCCAGCGTGGCCGCTCGGCGACCAGTTCCTCGCGGTATCTGGCGGTCAGCAACAGGGCGTAGTCGGTGGACGCGCCGAACACCAGGATGAACAGGATGCCCTGGCTCTGGCCGCTCAGCGTCAGCACATGGTGCTCGGCCAGCGGGCGGACCACCAGTGAGGCGGTGACCAGCGCCAATCCCGAGGATGCCAGCACGACCAGCGGCAGCAGCGGGCTCCGGTAGACCACCACCAGGATGAACACCACGATCAGCGCGGTGATCAGCAACAGTCGGCCGTCGATGCCGCCGAACACGGCGCCGAGGTCGGCGGTGAAGCCCGCGGCGCCGGTGACATGGACCGTGAGGCCGGCCGGCAGACCGGTCCGCACAACGGTTCGAATGCGCTCGACGGTGCGGCCTGCCCGGAAGCCGTCGGCGCTGGCCACCGGCACGACAACCTGGACGGCCAGCCCGTCCCGGGACCGCGCCGGCGGTGTGGCCCGGCCGGCCAGCCCGTCGGTCCCGGTCAGCGCGCGGGTCCTGGCGGTCACCGCGGCGAGGTCGGCGCGGGTCAGCCTGCGCGCACTGCTGAACACCACGACGGCGGGCTGGATGTTGCCGCCCGCGAGTCGCTGCTGGAGGTGGGTGACCTCGGTGGCCTCGGCCCCGACCGGCAGGAACGACACGCCGTCGTTGCTCTGCACGTCGGCCAGCCTGCCCGGCAGGCCGCCGTACACCACCCCGACCAGCAGCCAGGCGATCAGCACGAAGGCGGGCAGCAGCCACCGCGCTCCCGCCGTGGCCGGCGACCGTCCCACTGGAGAGGAATGAACTGGCGTGTCGACCTTCATCGACGCGCACCGCCTCGTTGACACATGCCCGGAAACATAACTCGACTACCGGGACATTGCGCAACGGTCCTTGCCGTGCGGCGCTGAATCTTGAGTGTCCACATCGGAATTATTGTCATCGGTGGAACAAGTGCACGACGTTACGCCGAACGTCGTATTGTCATGTGTCGGCTCTGGTGCGACGCTCGCTTTACGGCCTGGTAAAGGTGATCGAAAGGCCGCATGATCGGCTGTCCTGCCGAAAACCGTGAGTGGTCCGATCTGGCTGACGGGAACACGACGTCAGCGTCACAGCGACGTGAATAGGTGATCATCAATGAGCTTTTCCCTCTCTTATCGAGGCAGGCGACTGCTGCGCGCACTCGCCGTCTCGACCGTGCTCGTCGGCGGCCTCGGCGGTGTGACGGCGGCCATGGCGCCGGCTGCATCGGCTGCCACCTGCAGCAACATCGACGTCGTCGTCGCAAGAGGCACGTTCGAGCCGGGAACGCTCGGCATCATCGTCGGCGACCCGGTGTTCTCCGCACTTCAGACGGCGATACCGGGGCAGACACTGAGCAGTTATCCTGTCAATTATCCCGCCAATCTGGGTGAGCCCGCTTCGGTGCAGGCCGGCAACACCGACCTGGTGAACCACGTGACCAGCCAGGCAGCGGCCTGCCCCGGTCAGCGATTCATTCTGGTCGGCTACTCCCAGGGCGCGAACGTCGTCGACAACTCCATTGGCATCAGCAGTGACGGTGCCCTGGTCGGCGGGGCGATCGTGGCCACCATTCCCAGCTCGCTGACGTCCAGGATCGTGGCGATCCTGCAATTCGGTAATCCCATCCGAGCGCAGGGCAAGAGCATCACCGGCGTGTTCCAGAGTCGTACCGACGATTTCTGCGCCGATCAGGACCCGGTCTGCCAGAACGGCGGCAGCAACGTTCTCGCACACCTGAGCTACGGCGGTGACGCCGCGGCGGCCGCGACCTTCGCGGCCGGCAAGGCCTGACCGTTCACAGCACGTGCAGCGGCCGGGCCGTCGGCCCGGCCGCTGCACGTGCCGAGCGAGGCGGCAGCTCGGGATTGCCGTGTCGCTATGGGTGAATGCCGAACGGGCCGAGCACGTCGGCGTCGATGCGCAGCGGGTTCACCATGGTGTGGGCGTTGTCCAGCGTGAAGACGTCGGCGGCGGCCAGTCGCCCGAGATAGCTGCTG
>DASXYT010000274.1:0-43137 GCA_036502345.1 Pseudonocardiaceae bacterium
GATGGCCGAAGCCGAGCATGCCTTCGCCGAAGGCACCGCCACACAGGACCAGGAGCGAGCCGTGTTGCGGGACGCCCACCAGCGGGCCGCTGAACGCAGGGAGGATGCGTGGCACCGCACCGGGGGCCAGGATCACGACCCGCACGCTTGACCTGCTGGTCACACCTGGAGGCGTGAGAGGACGGCCAGCCACCACTATCCACAGGGCCTGGCCCATCGCTTGGAGCTGGAACATCTCGCAAGCCACATGCCGACCGTGGAACTGAACGGATCGTTCTACTCGCTGCGAAGGCCGACCAGCTACCGCGCCTGCGTGATCGGACACCCAAGTCCTTCGTGCTCGCCGTCAAGGGCCACCGCTTCGTCACCGATCTCCGGCAGTTGAGTGACCCACGGGCGTCGGTGGCCAACTCCATGGCTTCCAGAGTGCTGGAACTGAACCACAAGCTGGGACCTATGTTGTGCCAGTTTCCCGGCCAGGTGAGGGTCGACCCGCCCAGGATGGCGAACTTGCTCGCCGCACGGCAGGCACATTGCCGTGTTTCGAGGAGCCCACCACGAACTTCGCCTGTCTACCCCTGCACGGTGGGACCAAGCTCTACGCAAGCTCTGAGGACAACATCAGCGCCCGGCTCGTCGTCGTTGTTCTCCCCTGCGGTTGGGACACGACGAAAGCGGTGTGATCACCGATGCGGGGCTGGCCGAGCACCGGAGCGCAGCGCCAGCTGGTAGGTGTGGTTGCGCTCAGAAGCCAGACCGCGAACCGCATCGGGCCGATACTGCAGTGGGTCAGGAAGCCGACCAGGCACTCCACCCCCCTCACCGCTGTCCCGATCGACAGTGGTGAGCACGTAGACTGGATAGTCACTCCGGAAAGCACCTGATCGATGTCCACGCTCACGATCTCCCACAGCCGTACGACATCCAGGCCGGTGAATCTAGGGGTTGTCCAGTATTGATCAAAGGCGTTGGTCGGACGGCCTGCGACTGGTCGGCACCGCGACGCCAAGGTCGCCATCATGCGGTTCTACAGCGAAATAACGCAGACACAGATCACTGGGCGGGTCGGCAGGTCACCAGACCGGGAGGCCGCGTACTTCCACCAGGGTCGCGGCGAAGGTCGCCACCGTGCCGATCCCGGTGGCGGGCACCGCAGGTCACTGTCCTACCTGACCACTCCTCGGCGGTCGCCAACATCGTGATACTCATCGCTTCGACAGCCAAACGCGGGAGCCGGACCAGCGGCGCCGGGTGGGACCTGGTGCTGCGCCGCGCTCAACCGGCCATTCCGGCGGGACGGCAGTGCCGGAACACCGCTTCCGGCGTGAGTGGCATGTCGATGTGGTCGATGTCGAGCGCGTCGCAGACGGCATTGACGATGGCCGGCGGGACGCCGATGCAGCCTGCTTCGCCCGCGCCCTTTGCTCCGAACCCGACGTTCGGATTCGGAGTCTCGGTTTCCGACAGCTCCATCTCCGGCAGATCACTCGCCGTGGGCAGCAGGTAGTCCAGCAGGGTGAGGGCGGTCGGCAGCCCCTCGGGCGTGTAGCCGGCCTGTTCGTACAGTGCCTGGCCCAGGCCCTGCGCGATCGAGCCGTAGCTCTGGCCGTCGACAACCAGCGGATTGACGACCACACCGTAGTCGTCCACCGCCACCAGCCGCAGGATGTCGATGTCGCCCAGTTCCGGGTCGACCTCCACGGCGGCGACATAGGTGCCGAACGGGAACGCCTGGGGCGGCGCGAACCGTTCCTCGATCAGCAACGGCCCCGTCTTCTGGACGAGTTCGGCGAGTGTCACGGTGTGGTCGGCGAAGCTCAGGGTGCCACCCTGGTACCCGACCACGACCGGCTCCGCCGCGTACAGTTCCGCGAACCGGTGTCGGGCCTCCTCGACCAACCGACGCGCGGCCCGCCACAGTGCACCGCCGCCGACCTGGAGTGATCGGCTGCCGAAGGAGGCGAACCCGTAGGGCACCTCGCGGGTGTCGTTCTGCACCAGGCGGACGCGTTCCAGGTCGATGTCCAGGGCGGAGGCGACCACCTGCGGAAATACGGTCGGGTGCGCCTGTCCGGTGCATGTCGATCCGGAGCGGGCCAGCACGGAGCCGTCCGGCTCGACCTCGACGCTGCCGTACTCGTCGGAATCCGGTGGGCCTCCCGACCGTTCCACATAGCTGGCGATCCCGATGCCCAGCGGCCGGCCGCCGTGCTCTCGCCGACAGCGCTGCTCCTCGCGCAGCCCGGTGTAGTCCACAACGGACAGAGCTTGGTCCAGCGCGCGCCCGTACTGACCCGAATCGTAGGTCCGTCCGGTCGGCGTGGTGTACGGGAAGTCGTGGATGAAGTTGCGGCGGCGCAGCTCGGCCGGGTCCAGACCGAGCCGGCGGGCGAGCTGGTCCATGGTGCGCTCGATCGCGAATGCGGCCTCGGGCCGGCCGGCGCCCCGGTAGGCCGCCGTCGGTGGCGTCGTCGTGAGCACGGTGCGCGCCAGCGTGTGCACCCGGGGCGTGGCGTACGCACCGGTGCTCATCGCGCCCGTCATGGCAGGAATCATGTCGCCGGTGTGCGGGTAGGCGCCGATGTCGGCATCGATCGACAACTCGTAGGCCAGCAGCCGCCCGTCGGGCTCAGCAGCCAGACGTACCCGCTGGGTCTGGCCGCGCCCGCGGGTCGCGCAGCGCAGCGCTTCCGCGCGGTCCTCCACCCAGCGCACCGGGCGGCCGAGTGTGAGTGCCAGATGCATCGCGAGCGCGTACTCCGGATACGGCTGGCTCTTGGCGCCGAACGCACCACCGGCCATGGGTACCACCACGCGGATCAGCTCCGGGTCGAGGCCGAACGACAGGGCGAGCGCGGTGCGTAGCTGGTGCTGGGCCTGGTGCGACACCCATACGGTCACCCCGCCGTCGGGTTCCGGGCGGACGAGCACGGCTCGTGCCTCGATCGAGGTGGGGATGAGCAGTTGCTGGCGATAGTTGGCCTGGACGACGACCGGCGCCTGGGCGAACACGTCGTCCACCGGCTCGCCGAACTCCCGCTCGTTGATCATGTTCGACCTGCCCGGGAACAGCTCCACCGCATCGGTCTGTTCCGGGTCCAGGACCGGGGGCAGCGGGGCGAACCCGACCACCACCTGTTCTGCCGCGTCCTCGGCGAGCGCCCGTGTCTCCGCTGCGACGACCGCCACGGGCTCACCGGCGAAACGAACCCGCCCGTTGGCTAGTGCGTGGCGCTCGATCCCGGTGAACGCCTCCTGACTGTCGGGCGGAACAGGCATCCGCGGTACGTCGGGCAGTTCGGAGCCCGACCACGCGCCGGCGACTCCGCGGCACTGCCTGGCTCGTTCGGTCGACACCTGCCGGATCTCGGCGTGTGCGAGCGGGCTGCGGGTGAAGGCGAGTTCGAGCGTGTCCGGCAGCCGCAGGTCCGCCACGGTCTGCGCCTGACCGGTCAGCAGCTCCCGATCTTCTCGGCGTGGCACCGGCACGCCGACATAGCGCGGTTTCGATCCTTGTTCGCGTTGGTACTCCACAAGACATGTGGATACCCGGAACGGCGCGATGAAATCATCACCGTTCGCCTACCAGAGGATTTCTTCCCTCACCGCTGCGGTGGCGGTTCTCGCCGAGCACGGGGACCGCGCCGCCGTGCTCGCGGGCGGGCAGAGCCTGCTCATCGACCTGGCCTACCGCAACGTGCGCCCGGAGGTCGTGCTCGACATCAACGGCATCCCAGGTCTGGCCGAGGTTCGGGTCGGCGACGGGCAGGCCGAGATCACCGCGTTGGTCCGGCACCGGCAACTCGAGCGCACACATGTCGGCGACCCGCTGGACCGCCTGCTCGCCGCAATCGCACACCATGTCGCCCATCCACCCATCCGGGCGCGGGGTACCTTCGCGGGGAGTGTGGCCTGGGCCCATCCGGCTGCCGAATGGTGTGCGCTCGTGACTGGCCTGGACGGCGAGATCATGGTGACCGGTCGGTCCGGCGAACGCGGGATCCCCGCGGCGGAGTGGTTCCTCGGCCCGCATCGGACGGCCGCGCGACCTGACGAGTTGATCACCGAGATCCGGCTGCCGTTGCTGGGTGCGGGCACCGGGTTCGGCTTCGCCGAACACCGCCGGACCCACGGCAGCTTCGCGATGGCGGCCGCGTTCGCCACGGTGCACGTGGCGAACGGGCGCATCGACCGGGCCAGGATCGGCCTGGCCAACGCCGCTGACGTCCCGTTGCGCGCACATGCCGCGGAACGGGTCCTCACCGGCGAGGAGGTGTCCGAGCCGCTGCTGGCCGAGGCCGCCGACGCCGCGGTGTCGGCCGCTGATCCCGTTCGCGAGCCGCACTGCTCCCCCGACTACCGGCGACAGGTGCTGCGGGTGCTCACGCACCGCAGCCTGCGGCAGGCCGTCGCGGAGGTTGGTGCGACATGAAGGTCACCTTGCACGTCAACGGGGAACTGTACGAGGTCGACGTCGAGCCGCGCACGACGCTCGCCGACGCGCTACGCGACGAACTCGGCCTCACCGGGACGCGCCTGGGCTGCGAGCACGGCGTGTGCGGCTCCTGCACCATCCTGTTCGACGGAATCCCGGCGCGTTCCTGCCTGCTGCTGGCGGCGCAGTGTGAGGGCACCCAGATCCGCACGGTGGAAGGCCTGGCCGACGGGGAACGGCTGCATCCGCTGCAGGAGGAGTTCTCCCGGGAACATGGCCTACAGTGCGGATTCTGCACGCCGGGGTTCCTGATGCTGCTGGCGGGCGAGTTGGCCCGGGATCCCCGGCTCGACGAGGACCCGGTACTGCTGGACGAGGTCCTGTCGAGCAACCTGTGCCGCTGCACCGGATACGTCGGCATCCGCCGCGCGGCCACATCCGCCGCCCGTCGCATGCGCGGTGCTGTGGACGGGTAGCCAGGACCAATCGCGCCATCTCCGCCACCGAGAAATCGCGGCTGTCGCACAGGGCGGTCTGGGTCCACATCGATGCCCGGATCCCCGGCTCGATCGGATCGTAGGTCAACCGACCTATCGGCGGGTGGCTGAGGCCACGACGGGCGGCTTCCAGCAGCCGCGGGCCGTCATCGACGTGTGCAGCGACCACCCGGCCGTGCGCAGGACCCAGGTCAAGCCGCGCATCGCCTCGGCGAGCGTGGCGATGTCCTTCGGCGCACCGGCCAGCCAGGCCATCAGCAGCCGGTTGCGCGGTTCGGCGCGGCGCCGCGCCGACGACGGCTGCCGGTGCGACGAGGGATGGTGGTGGGCGATGACCGTCCCGAGATAACACAGTTTCCAGTCGGCAGCGGCCAGTTCCCAGGAGAGCAGCCGTTCCTCGCCGATGACAACAGCAGCGGGCTGAATCCGCCGACGTCAAGGAACGTCAACGTGGTGGCGTCAGCGCCCGCCGGAGCTGATTCAGCCGATGAGTCCATGTCGATCCTGCTTCCTGCGGACGATCGTGATCGCCGAAGTCAGGCAACGATTTCCCCGTATCGACCCGCTACCTCGTCCATGACGATCTCCCCTTTTGGGGGCGTGTGGTCGCGCAGCTCGTCGGTGTTGTCAGAGATCCCGTCGTTGCCACGACAACGTCGTGATATCCGTCAGGTCGGCAGCCAACTGCCATAGTCGACGTGGGAAACCTGCCAGCTGTGCTGTCAACCTTGAACAACGTGGCGTCCCGGTAGGCCGCAAGTGCGCCCTTACGTTGGCCCGCGCTGCCCGTTCGACCTGTTCATCGGCGTAGTCCAGGAACCGCTGCAACTCCTCCCGGGTGAACGGGCGGGCCTCCGGATCACCTTCGTAGTCGTTGAGATGGGCGATGGTGTTCCACTCGTGGCAGATCGGTACCGGGTGCTCGCCCGGTCCGAACTCGGTCTCGCAGGCAGCGGCCCAGCCGTAGCGGCCGTCGCACAGGTATTCGCTGAATAGCCGCAGGTCTGTCTGATGACCCCGGACCGTCGAAGGCACCAGGTGCTTCTCGCTGGCCATCGACCGGGTCCACTCGTCTACATGCGATGGACCCCACCGCCACGGGAACTCGTTGGTGAACGCTACGAACCGGCGAACCAGCCGTTCCCGCGGCGCGATCGTGACCTCCTGCAACCCGCGTGCCGACTGCTGTGCCCGCCAGCCCTTCTACATCGCCTCGACCATGGCCTCCTCGGGCCGCAACTGGACCACGCCGGAGACGAGCTGCAGGTGCGCACACCTGCCAGATCACCTCGTCCCACTCCCGCCTCCTACGCCGAACAACCTTCCGGAGGTTCGGGCGGCGTTCTCCGAACTCGCCGGCCAGTGGTCGGCGGATTGACCGTCACGCCGTGGTATCGGCCAGCGGAGGCCCATATGCGGCCCGCCGACGCAGGCGGTGGCCGTGCCGCCGTTGATGCGATGGTCACTTGCCCCGCAAATCATATATATTCTACATGTGACTCGTACTCGATGCGCCGATGGCAGGACTACCGGCCGGCGTGGTTCGCAGCAGGCCGATCATGGCTGAACCGACCAGGTCGCCCACATCCTCGACGCTCGCACAGTTGAGCATGCCTCGGGTGGCCAGCCAGGCGGCAGCCGAATATATTCGGCTGCAGATCTTCCACGGGCACTACCTGCCGAACACTCGGGTACCGCAGGATCAGGTGGCACTCGACCTGAACATCAGCCGGATCCCGGTCCGTGAGGCGCTCGTGACGCTCGACAGCGAAGGCTACGTCGTCCTCGAAGCAAACCGGGGGGCCGTCGTCACGGCCTTCCATGCCGAGGACTTGCGTTGTTTCTTCAAAATGCGTGGATTCAGCCTCGCCCTTGCCGCGCAGCGGTGCGCACGGCAAGCCGACCCGGTGGTCATCGAAATGCTGAACGAGGTGCGGGAGAGAATGTTCGCCAGCGGGTCGGCGGACGAATTCGCCGCGCACAGCGAGCAGTTCAACCGGCACATCGCCGAATTCGGCGGATCGCCTCGGCTACGGGCCGCGATCGCCCGTTACCGGAACATCGTGCCCGGTAATTTCTTTGCCGAGGTGCCCGGTACGCGGGAAGTCGAGTCGGAGAGCGCGAAGCGTATTTCCGCCGCGATCGCAGGCCAGGACGTGGACGGCGTGATGGCCTGTTATCTTGATCGTGGCCGCGAGCACGCCGAACGACTCATCAGCCTGCTCGCCGAACGTGGACAACTCTCCGAGGACTGAGCGACGTCACGCCGGCGCCAGCATCCGCACGGGCTGCCCGGTCAGCCATGCGCCGATGTCTTCGACCACCTCCCGGAAGTAGACGGCATAGCTCTGCTCGGACACGTAACCGATGTGTGGCGTGACGATGAGACCGGGCATGCCACGCAACGGGCTGTGCCTCGGCAGCGGTTCGACGTCGAACGTGTCCAGCGCCGCACCCGCGATGGTGTGGTCGGCCAACGCCGCGAGCAGCGCCGGTTCGTCGACGATCGGGCCACGAGAGGTGTTGACCAGGTAGCCATGCGGGCCGAGCCGCGCCAGCTCGGCGGCCCCGACCAGGCCGGTGGTGCGCGCGGACAACGTGAGGTGGACGGTCACCGCGTCGGAACGCTCGAACAGTTCCGCCTTGCTGACGTACTCGGCACCGGCGGCCGCTGCCTGATCCGCTGTCAGGTGCTGACTCCACGCCAGGACACGCATCCCGAACGCGGTCGCGTAACCGGCGACCTGCCTGCCGATCGTGCCGAGGCCGAGAATGCCCAGCGTGCAGCCGCGCAGTTCCCGCCCGACGCCGACCTGCCAGCCGCCGCGTGCCACCGACGCCGTCTGCGTGGGCAGGTCGTGGAACAACGCGATCAGCATTCCCCAGGTCAGCTCACCCGTGCCCGCACCGGAACCGTGCGTGCCGCACACCGTCATGCCGAGCCGGTTGGCCGCCGCGATGTCGATCGACGCGTTGCGCATGCCGGTGGTGACGAGCAGTCGCAGCCTGGGCAGACGGTTCAGCACGTCGGCGCCGAACGCGGTGCGCTCCCGCATGGCGACCACGACGTCGGCATCGGCCAGGGCCGCGACAACGGCGTCGGCGTCCGGCAGGTGCTCGGTCAGCACTCGAATGTCGGTGCCCGCCACGTGCGACCAGTCGGCGCTGGTCAGCGCGACCTGCTGATAGTCGTCCAGTACCACCACGCGCGTTGTCATGAGTCTCCAGGGGCCAGCGCCGACCAGGTGGCGATCAGGGACGCCCAGCCCTCGTCCGCCGTGACGAGGACGGGAGCGAGCACCGGATGTGTGACGCCGGCGGCGCGGAACTCGTCGAGCCGCCGGGTGACGAACTCGATGTCGCCGATCGCGCTGAGCGCGGTGACGACATCCGGCGTGGGAAAGGCGTCGTCCACGGTGAACCCGCAGTGACCGAACCCGATCCGGTAGGAACGCAGCCGCGAGTAGGCCGCCAGCTGCCTGGCCACCTGATGCTCGGCGTCCGCCACCCGGTCCGTGACGGCGACCGGGATGTAGGCCGCGACCGTGAACCGATCGGGGTCCCGGCCGGCGGCCACGGCCGCGTCGCGTGCTGTGTCGGCCAGGACGCGGGCGCGGTCGGGATTGATCCAGTTCAGGATCATGCCGTCGGCGACCTCACCGGCGAGCGCCGCGGCTTGTTCGGACACCGCCGCGAGCATGATCGGTGGCGGAGCGTCCAGGTACACGCCGTGCAGCCGGTTCGGCTCGGCGCGCGAGCGATTGAGCATGGTGCGCAGTGCGGCCACCGCCCGCCGCAGATCCGGTGCCCCGGGAACCGCGTCGACGGTGAGGCCGCCTGCCGAAGTTTCCGCATGACCGGCACCGAAGCCGAGGACGAACCGGCCATCGATGGCCTCTTCGGTCGCCGCTGTCTGCATGCCCAGCAGGATCGGATGGCGCAGCGCCAGCGACGCGACACCGGACACAACGGTGATCCGGGTGCTGCGCAGCCCGATGGCGGTCGCCGTGACGAACGCGTCCCTGCCGGTCATCTCGGGCACCCACACACTGGTGTACCCGAACGCCTCCAGAAGTCCGACCTGGTCGTACACATCGGACAGTGGGGCACGCGAGGAGATGACCGCACCAAGCCCGACCGGCATCATCCGCGTACCCCCAGTCTGGTCGCCCGGCGTTGCACGTCCGTGTCGGTGGGCGAGGCTGGGTCGACAGCGGCATGCAGCGCTCGTTTCGCCGCCGCGGCCAGCGACCTCGGCAAGGTGGCCAGCCGGGTGGCGATTGTCGCCGCCAGCTCGTCGGGGTCGTCCGTGACGCGGTGCACGATTCCCATGTCGCGTGCGGTGACCGCATCGACAGCGCGCCCAGTGGTGATCATCTCCAGTGCGGCGGTGGCGCCGATCGTCCTGGCCAGTGACTGGGTGCCCGCCGCGCCGGGCAGCATGCCGAGCTTGACCTCCGGTAGGCAGAACGTGGCGTCCGTGGCGGCGACCCGGATGTCGCCGAGCAGGGCAAGCTCAAAACCAGAACCGTAGACGTAGCCGCGCATCGCGACCACGACCGGGACCGGCAGCTCCCACGTCTCCCGCCACACGTCGCGGCGCGCCCGGATCCACCGTTTGGCCGGCACGGTTCCCGGTGCGCGGAACTCCTTCAGATCGGCACCGGTGGAGAAGTTCCGACCCGCCGCCCGGATCAGCACCGCGCCGATGCCGGGATGGTCGCGGCACAGCGCGAACCCGGCGAGCAGACCGTCCCGCATGGCGATGTCGAACGGGTTCAGGGCGTTCCGGCCGGCCAGGGTGAGCGTCATGACCCGGCCGGTCTCGTCCACTGTGGTCTCCACGGTGCCCATGTCAGCGCCCGTGGAAGGTCGGGGGCCTGCGCTCGAAGAACGCGGTGAGACCCTCGTCGCGGTCGTCGGTCAGTTGCAGGAAGGAGTTGAGGTCGGCTTCCAACTGCATGCCGTGGCGCATGTCCATGGCCACACCGGAAGTCACGGCCTCCTTGGCGTAGCGCAGCGCGATCGGGGCCAGCGCCGCGATCGTGGTGGCGGCGTCCATGACGGCCGCGACCGGATCGTCGGCGATCCGGGTCAGCAGACCGGCACGCACGGCCGCGTCGGCGTCCAACCGGTCGCCGAGGAACAGCATCGCGGTGGCCCGGGTGATGCCGACCAGCCTTGGCAGGCGTTGGGTGCCGCCCCAGCACGGCAGCACACCGTCGGACAGGTCGTCGATCGCGAACCTGGTGCCCGGCCCGGCGATCCGGATGTCGCCCGCCATGGCGATCTCCAGACCGCCGGAGGCCACCAGGCCGTCGAGCCCGACGAGCACCGGCACCGGAATGGCGGCCACGGCGGCAGCCGGGTCCACACGTTGCCGGAGCTGCGCAGCGGACGGATCGAGGCCCGTGCAGAAGTCCGGGCCCGCGACCCCGAGCACCACGACGCGGACGGTGTCGTCGTCCAGGATCGTGTCCTCGATCGCGGCGACGAGTCGCTGCACGGTGGCCGACGTGAGCAGGCCGCCCGGCAGCTCGATGGCCACGACGCCGCTGTCGCGGTCGACCGTCAGTTCCTGCGCCATGGGCAACTGGCCTTTCGGTTGGGACGGATGGCTCACACCGGCAGTTCCCTGCGCAGGAGTTTGCCGGTCGGGGTGCGCGGCAGGTCGGTCACGACGTACAGCCGCTCCGGCCGCTTGAACCTGGCCAGGCCCGAGCACACCTGTGCCGCGTCCGCCAGGGTGAACGTGCCGCCGGGAGCGCGCAGCACGACGAATGCGCCGACGACCTCGCCCCAGGTCTCGTCCGGTACGCCGAGCACGGCGGCGTCGGCGATCCGGTCGTCCTCCAGCAGGGCGTTCTCCACCTCGACCGGCGAGATGTTCTCGCCACCCCTGATGATCATGTCGGATGCCCTGCCGGTGATGAACAGGTAGCCGCGGGTGTCGAGATAGCCGAGATCACCGGTGACCAGACGGGATTGCGCCGCCACCGGCTGAGTGTTCCTGTCGTGCCAGTAGCCGGACACGTTGCGGCGGGACACGATCGCGATCTGGCCGGTCCGGTTCGGCTCGACCGGCTCGCTCGCGTCGTCCAGGATGTCGATCCGCACATCCGAAACGGCCCTGCCGACCGAGTTGATCAGGGCCGCGTCGTCGGACGATGCCGCCGCGATGAACCGGCGGTGGTCGTCCTCGTCCAGCACGGCGACCGTGGACACCGACTCGCTCAGCCCATAGGCACCGTTGTAGCCGACCGACGGCGGAAGCGCTGCCACGATCCGGCGTAACAACGCCGGCGGCATCGGCGCGGCCCCATAGGAGATCGACACGAGCGCGGTCAGGTCGGCGCCGGCCAGTTCCGGTGCCTCGATGAGTTTCGCCAGCATCGTGGGCACCAGGAACGCGTGCGTGATGCGGTGTCCTCCCGCCAGTGCCAGCCACTCCGCCGGTGCGAACCGCGGTTCCAGCACGACCGTCCTGCCGCCGTAGAGCGCGGTGAGCAGGCTGCTGATGCCCGCGATGTGGTATAGCGGCACGGCGATCAGCGTGCGGCCGGCATCGCTGCCGTCCGTCACGTCCGTCCTGGACAGTACGTACTCGGTGAGGGCGCCATGGGTCAGTGGGACGCCCTTGGCCCGCGCCGTCGTGCCACTGGTGTAGATCAGGACCGCGACGTCCGTGTCCTCGGTGTCGTCGGGCACCGACAGCGGCACATCGACGGCAGCCGCCAGTTCGGCCAGACCGATCATCCGGACGCCCAACTCGCGCCCCACCTCGGTCACCGAGGGCGCGGCGGCTTCGTCCACCAGGAGCAGTTTCGCGCCCGAGTCGGCGATGAGGTGACGCACATCGGCGGCACCGGACCGGTAGTTCAGTGCGGCGAGACACGCGCCGAGCGACGCGCAGCCGAACAACGCGGACACGAACTCCACGTGGTTGGCGCCGAGGTACCCGACCACGTCGCCCGCTCCGACACCGGCATCGGCCAGCACTCCCGCCACCGCGCCGGCATGGCCGTGCGTCTGGCTGTAGGTCAGCGGTGTGTCGCCCTCGATCAGCGCGACATGATCACCGGCGAGCATGGCGGGCAGGTCAAGAAGCATCGCGATGTTCATCGGTACCTCCCAGTCGGACGGCCTGATCGGACGGTCTAGTCCGACGACGGCAGCTTCTTCGGCTCGTTCAGGCTCATCGGCTGGTCGCAGCACAGCAGTTCGCCCGGCTCACTCGGGTGGATCACCAGGCACTGCGTGCCGCACTCCGCGCACGTGAGGCGTTTGCCAAGTTCGTACACCGCTGCCCCTCCCCTACTTCCGGTCCATCGGCTTGCCGCAGCAGCGGACCTCACCGTCGCCACCACGGGTCACCACGACCTCACCGGCGCACACCGCGCACTTGAGCCGCCCACCTGTCTTGTTCGTCATCCCTCTCCCCTCTCTCGTCAGCCGGTCAGCACCGCGCGAACGTCGGCGTCGTCGGTGGCGAGGCCGGCCAGCAGCCCGTCGGCCACCTGCTCGGTGCCACCGGCAACCGTCACGTTGGTACGGAACTTCGTGGCCACCACGTCGCTGAGGTCGCCGTCGTCGAAGCGGTCCGCCGAGCCGTAGCCGACGCCGTCGACCACCACGAGGCCGGGACCTGCCGCCACCGCCTCGAACGTCAGGCCCTCGGCCACCTTGCTGATCTCGTCGTCCACGAGCACTCTTCCGTCCACAGTAGCCAGGCTGACCTCACCGCGCACCAGCGCCAACGCCACCAGGAACGGCACGCTGTACTTGGCGTCCTGCAGCGTCGCGGGCCGGCAGCGCTGCGCCAGTGGTTCGCACAACGGCTTCGACCTGGCGTCCACCCGCACCACGACGCCCGCCGGATCGGTGACGGCGGACCGGGCCAGCAACGCGCCCCGGACGTACGGGTGCGAGATGCGGCAACACGGCCACTGCTTGACGCGGGCGCCGAGCACCTGCCAACCAGCACCGGTCAGGTGTGCCGCACCCGCTTCGTTCATCGGCGTGCCCAAATAGATCCGGTGCAACCCGGCAGCGCCCTCGAACACCGTGGCCGGGCCGACGATGCCGGCCCGCGCCAACCGGCAGGCCGCGACACCGCCACGCGCGGCGAAACCGGGATACACGGCCCGCGCCGTGGCACCGATGCCGAACGCCGCCTCTTTGCCGCCACTGGCCTGCATGTACGCCAGGCCGAGCGCGGACACCAGTTCGTCGTCGGTCAGTCCGGCCAGCACCCCGTAGGCCACGGCCGCGCCGAAATAGCCGAACACCTGGGTGAGGAACCAGTCGGACGTCGGACTGGCCCACGCGGCGACGTCACCGAGCCGGCACATCACCTCGTTGCCCAGCGCCACGGCGGACAGCAGCGACCGCACCGACGCACCGAACTCGGCGGCGGCGACCAGCGCTGCCGGTAGCGTCGCCGCGGAGAGGTGCGCGTGACCAGGGTCGTAGATGTCGTCGTAGTCGAGCATGTGGATGAGCGCACCGTTGCCGAACGCGTCGTCGTCCCGCGTACCCAGGTACAGGCCGGGCCACGGCGCTGTTGGCGGCCCGATCGCTCTGGCCACGGCGGCCGCGAGGTCGGACGTTCGCGCGGCCGCGACGGCAATGCCGAGCGAGTCGATCACCTGGTCCCGAGTGTGGTCGCGCACAGCGGCGGGCACGCCGTCGGCCAGCCGGCCGCGCAGCGCGGTCACCAGGGCACGGCTGACGCTCCGCTCAGTCATCACACAGCACTTTGGCCGCGTCCCTGCGAAACGTGATCCGGCCGAGTTCACCGGCAGGCACGGCGTCGTGGTCCTCGATCCGGGACGTGATCCGCACCATCCTGCCGCCGATCTCGTACTCCGCCTCCCGCATGTCGCCGACCGTCGCGGACACCAGGCACCGCGCCTCAAGCACCTCGACACCGGGCGGGACCATGTCGTCCGCCAGAGTGATCCTCGGGTTGCGCAGCAGCAGGCTGCCCGCCGTGCCGGGCGCCCACGGCTCGTCACTGGCCGCGGCCACCCGTTGGCCTGCCACGTCCAGTACCGCGAAGGCACCGTCGTTGCCGACCACGTCCGCCGCCAGCAGCACACCGGCGTCCAGAAACCGGGCCACGTAGCTGCTGCCCGGATCACGCCACATCCGCTCAGGCGTGTCCTGACGAATGATCTTGCCGTCGCGCATCAGGCAGACACTGTCGGACATGCTCAGCGCCTCCTGCCGGTCGTGGGTCACGTAGAGGGCGGTGATACCGGCGGTCTGCTGGATTCGCCGGATGTCCAGCCTGAGCTGGGCGCGCAGTCGGGCGTCGAGATTGCTCAGCGGCTCGTCCAGCAACATCACCTTCGGCTCGTAGACCAGGGCGCGGGCCAGCGCGACGCGCTGCTGCTGACCACCGGAGAGCTGGTAGGGGTAGGAGCCGCGCAGCTCGGCGAGGCCGACCAGTTCCAGGCTCTCCGTGACCCTGCGGGCCACCTCGGCACCGGACAGCGAGCGCACGCGCAGCGGGTAGCCGACGTTGCGCTCCACGGTCATGTTCGGCCACAGCGCGTAGGACTGGAACACCATGCCGACGTCCCGGCGCCTGGTCGGCACGTCCTTCGAACGGTCGAACACCACCCGCTCGCCCAGTGCGATCACGCCGCCGTCCGGCCGCTCCAGGCCGGCGACCGACCGCAGCGTCGTCGTCTTGCCGCAGCCGCTGGACCCCAGGAGGGTGACGAACTGGCCGTCGGCCACGTCGAACGTGACACCCTCCAGCACGGTCTTGCGGGCGAACCGCTTGTGCAGGTCCTGAACATGGATCGCCGCCATCGTCACACCGCCGTTCCGACGAGTCGTTCAGGTGTGGCCTCGGTCCGGTCGATGGCCGGGGTGGTGGTCTCGGGCACCTTCTTCTCCTTCCGCCGCCTACCCGACGAAGCGCCGAGCAGCAGCAGGCCGGCGACCACGGCGATCACCACGCACTGGCCCAACGCCAGCGCCGCCGCGTAGCCGTACTGCCCGTCCTGCATGTACTGGTAGATCAACACCGACAGGGTGGCCGTGTTGCCGGTGGACAGGATCGCCGCCGCGGATATCTCGTTCATGGCGAACACGAACGCCAGAATCGCGCCCATCAACAGGCTGGTGCGCAACTGCGGGATCGCCACCGCCCGCATCCGCCGCCACAACGACGATCCGACCACGTCGGCGGCGTTCTCCAGTTCCGGCGACGACTGCAACACGGCCGTCTGGACAACCCGGACCACGATCGGCAGCCAGCCGCAGAAGATCGCGATACCGAGGATGTAGATGCTGTCGTACACGGGCGTGCCGATGTATGTCCACACCAGACCGAGCGCCAGGATCGTGCCCGGTAGGCCGAGTGGCAGGTTGGCCAGGAACAGCACGATTTTCGACAACGGACCTGCGTTGCGCACCGTCGAGTACGCCACCAGGCCGCCGACGATCACGGCGACGACGAGTGACGCACCGGCCAGCTTGAGCGAGTTCGCCAGCGCCTGGGACACAGCGGGGTCGTGGATGATGGCCCGGTAGTTGGCGCCGGTGAACATGTGCCAGCTCAGGTTGTTGGAGAAGAAGGGCACCACGGAGCGGAGTATGACGCCCAGCAGCGGCAGGATCAGCGAGACGAACACGTAGATCCACATCACCACGGTGCTGATCACCCTCGCCCTGGTCCTGGCCTCGCGCGGACCGGTGCGCACGGCCTTGCCGGTGCCGGTGGCGAACCGGCCCTGGGCCCTGGTCGCCCGCATGTGCACCCACAGGCCGAGAGTTGCCACGATCAACAGCAGTGTGCCCGCCGCGGCGGCACCGTTGTAGTCCAACGGGAAGCTCGTCGTCAACGAGAAGATCACGTTGGACAGCACGTAATGCCCAGATGGTGCGGTGAGTACCGAGGGCACCGAGTACATCTCCGACGACAGCACGAAGACCAACACGAACGAGGACAGCAACGCGGGTGACAGCAGCGGCATCGTCACCCGCAGCGACGTCCGCCACGCACCGGACCCGACCACCTCGGCAGCCTCGTAGACGTCCTCACCGATGCGGTCGATGGCGTCGGAGGCGAACACGAACGCGTACGGCGCGAAGTACATGCACAGTACGAACACCGCACCGGGCACGCTCACCACATTGACCGTCGGCAGCCCGGCCTTGGCCAGCAGGATGTTCAGTAGCCCGGCGTTCGGCGCGGCGAGGCTCACCCAGCCGACGGTGGACACCAGCGGCGAGATGAACAGCGGTGCCATGAGTGAGCCGCGCAGCAGGCCGGCTCCGTAGGGCACGGCCCGCCGGTACAGCGTCGCGAGACCGAAGCCGATCACGGTCGTGATGACCGCGCACGACAGCGCGAACAGCGCCGTCGTGCGCATCGGCACCAGGAACTGCCGTGTCGTGTACACGCGCCGCAGGTTGTCCCACGTCCACGCGTTGACCGGTGCTGTCGGCAGATTCGTCGACAGCGCTGCCTCGATCAGGTAGATCGCCGGCAACACGATGCCGACCACGAACAGTGCGAGTAGGAGTAGCCGCGGTAGTCGCGACCGCACCCAGCGGACACGCCGATCACTCACCAACCAGTTACGTGGCTCAACCACGGCTACTGCCTCCTCACTCCTGTCAGGGCCTTGGCGCGCCAGCGGCGCGGGAAGGCCAGGAGCGAAGCGATCGCTGAGCTCCCTGGGTCTGCCCGATCACGGCGTGCCCATGACGCTGGCGAACTTCTTCTGCAGCGCAGGCAGGTTGGTGGACCAGTCGGTCGTGGTCGGGATCCACGTCGGACCGAGCGGCTGGAACCACGGCTCGCCCGTCGGCTGCGCCCGGGAGTCGCTCACGCCGGTCAGCTCGCACTTGGAGTTGATCTCCGCGCTCTGCCGCAGTTCACAGGTGCTCTTGCTGGTCATGAACGCCCAGAGCAGCCGGGCCGCATTGGGATGCGGCGCGTTGGTGAGCACACCGTAGAAGGCGTCCGGGAACTGCGGAGCCGGGTTCGGGTAGACGAAACCGACCGGCGCACCGGACTTGACCAGCGTGATCATCGCGTCGTCGAACTCACCGAACGCGATCGCCTGCTGCCCGGACACGATGGCGTCGCGGCCACCGGCCGTGCCGTCGTACATCTTCGGGGCCTGCGCGTGCAGCTTGGTCAGGAAGTCCGGCGACACCGTGTTGTCCCCGTACAGCGCCGGGATACCACCGGCCGAGGTCGTGGGCGTGACGACGGCGAGCTTGCCCTTCCACTTCGGGTCCAGGACACCGTTCCAGTCGCGCAGTGCCGCGGCCTCGGATGCGGTGACCAGCTTGGTGTTGAAGGCCACCACGATGGTCTCCGGCTGCGGCGCGTACACGCCGGGCGCGATGACGTAGCCCTTCGGGTAGAGCGCGGCGTCCGTCGGCTTGATGTTGACGAACGCGCCCGCCTGGGAAAGGGCGTCGGTCGTGGTGATGTCGGATCCCTCGAACAGATCGGTGTCCTTGACACCCGCCTGGAAGTCCTGCAGCAGCTTCGCGCCACCCGGCGCGCCCGCGTTGCGGGTCAGGGTCACCTTGATGTTCGGGTACTGCGCGTTGAACGCCTTGATCAGGGCCTGCTCACTGGCCAGCGGTGCCGCGTAGAGAAGGTCGACCGACCCCTCCTTGTTCGCTGCCGCGACCAGTTGCGGCGTGATCGCTAGCACGTTGCTCGCGGCGGCCGCCCCGGACGCCGATCCGGCGGCAGCCGAGGGAGCCGCCGACGTCCTGCTGCACGCTGCCAACGCGATCACCAACGTGGTGGCGATGGCGACGGCGGACAGTGTCCTACGACTGGGCATGGCAGCCCCCTCTTGCGTCTCTTTCTTGCCCGGACAGCACTGTCCTACACATCGATGGTCTCCTCGGCAGTCATGACGACACCCTTGCGGCCGTCATCGGCGAGCAATTTGACAAAGCGGTGCGGGTCTTCGTCGCGCCAGTGCATGGGCACCACGAGTGCCGCGTCCAACAGCCGCGCGGCGATCACGCCGTCCTCGGGCTCCATCACCATCTTGCCGTCGATCGGCAGCATCGCCACGTCGATCGGCGCGAACAGCGCCATGTCGCCGAACAGCGCGGTGTCCCCCGCGTGGTAGAAGCGCTTGCCGTGCACTTCCACGACGAAGCCACACGGTGCACCCAACTCGACGCGCCAGGTCTCACCGACGCCGAGCGGCGAGTCGTGGATCGCGTTGACGCATTTGATGCTGCCCCAGTCGAACTTGAGTCTGCCGCCCAGGTGCAGGCGAGTCACGGTGGCACCTTCGCCGAGATAGTGCCGGCCGGCGGACGGGGTGGCGACGATCGGCACGCTGAACTTCTTGGACAGCGCGATCGCGTCACCGACGTGGTCGTTGTGGTTGTGGGTCACCAGAATCATCGTCGGATTCAGGTCGTCCGGAATCTTGCCGACCGCGGGATTGCCGGTCAGCCACGGGTCGAGCAGGAGTGACACGTCGTCGAAGTTGATCGAGAAACAGGCGTGCCCATGGAACTTGAGGCTCGTCATCGAAGGTCCCTTCTGGGAGAACAACTGTGCTGTGTGGACTATTCGGTGGACACTCCCAGACGTACCTCCAGTTCCTTCCGCAGCACCGGCAGGAAGTCGGCCGCGTCGGCGACGACACCGATGTCCGCCACGTCGAACACAGCGGCATGCGGGTTGTGGTTGACAGCGATGATCGAGCAGTTCCCCCAGATGCCGCTCATGTGCTGGTTGGCACCGGACACACCGAGCGTCAGGTATGTCCTGGGTGCCACCCGCAGCCCGGTGTCGCCGAGCTTGCGGTCCGCTGTGGCGAGCTGCCACTCGATCGCCTGCCGGGTCGCGGCGATCTCCGCGCCGAACAGGGCGGCCAGCCGCTGGTACGAGCCTGCTGCCAGGTCGGCGACGCCACGGCCGATGCCGACCAGCAGTTCGGCGTCGGCGATCGCGGGCGGACCGACCGGGTTCGGCGGCCGCCATCCGTCGTAGGTGGACGGTGTGTTCGTACCGTCGTGCGGTACGAGGTTCGGTTCGGTGCCGGTCGGCGCGCCTGCGAACTCGCCCGCGACGGTCACCACCGCCGGGCCGGCAGGCAGGCGGTAGTCGTCCAGTACGTCGCTACCGGCCCGCCTACGGGTCCAGCGTCGATCGTCCTGCGTCCCCGCCACGGCGACGCAGTCGGTCAGCAGGGCGGCACCCAGCTCCCACGCCAGTGCGGGCGCGGCCGTGGCACCGGTGCCGTCGGCGGGCAGCACGACGGTGGCGCCTGCCAGTTCCCGGATCACGGCGACGACGGCGGGCAGGTCGGCGAACTCACGATCGGAGTCGCCCACCAGGTGCAGGCTGCCGCCGCCCTGCCATGCGCTGCGCACCGCGTCCGCCGTCCTGCCGACGACGACCACGTCGACCGGACCGGGCAATGCCGCCGCGGTCGTGGCGGCGCGCGCCAGGTTCGAGCCTGGGAACACGACGAACGTGCAACCGGACATGTGTGTCATCTCCTTCAGTGGCCCACGTAGTGGTGCAGCAGTCGTGTCGCCACGGCGGACGCGGCCTGGTCGAGTTCACCGACGCCGAAGCGCACCGGTTGCCGGGCCGGGTCGGGCACGCGCGAGCCGATCAGCGTCGCCACCGGTACCTCACTCGTGGCGGCCGGTGCGACCACGTCGATATCCGGTTCGAACGCGCCGACGGTGGCGTGCAGCGACGGCACGGTGGGCCGGTTGCCCGCGGTACGTGCCACGGAGACCACAGCCGCTCGCGGTGCGGTCGCCTCGGCATCGCCGGCGGCCGACCTCCAGTGGCCCGCGAGTCCGTCGCCCGTGGCGTCGACGCCGGTCACGCCGGCCAGGTACACAACGCCGAGCCTGCAGGCCAGCAGCCCGGGTACCTGACCGGTCTCCCAGGCCGAACCGCGCACTCCGGTGACGACCGTGACCGGGCCGGGCAGCGTGCCGACGACGCCGGCGAGCAACTCCGCGACGGTCGGCCCGTCCAGGTCGTCGGACCTGTCGACCCGGATCGCCCGCCCGCAGCCCTGCGCCAACGCGATGCGCAGACCCGCGTCGGCGGCCTGGCCGCCGACCGACACCGCCACCACGTCCTCGCGATCGGCAGCCAGCCCGACCGCCGACGCGACGGCCGCCGCGTCGTGCCGGCCGAGTTGGTCGGTGGGCAGGGTGAACCTGCCGGTACCGGACCGAGGGGCCGTGCCGCGTGCGGCCAGGGTGGCCGCAGGCACTCCGGCGGTCACGCACACCAGGATCGTCATCGCGTGGCTCCTTCGCTCGACACGGCGAAGGCGGCGCCCGCCCGCTCGTGCACTGCGGCCACCGAGGCTGCCGCGGCACCGGCGAGCGCCGAGACCTCGCTGCCGACCGGCAGCCACCGCACCCCCTTGGCCAGCCAGTCCACCGCCGCGCTCGCGTTACCCACCAGCAGGCCGGGGATGACGCCGTGCGCGGTGCACCGATCGATCAGCAGCTCGACGTAGTGGGTGACCTCGGGGCCGTCCAGGCTGCCCGGTACGCCGAGATCGTGGCTGAGGTCGTTGCGGCCGACGACGGCGACGTCAAGGCCGGGCACCGCGAGAATCTCGTCGATCCGATCGAATGCCCGCGCCGACTCGAACTGGGCGATGACGATGGTCTCCCGGTTCGCCCAGAACAGGTACTCGTCGTCGAGCGGCCGGTAGCGGGTGTGCGGGCCGAACGTGGCCACGCTCCGGTTGCCCACCGGCGTGTACTTGCTCTCGGCCACGATCCACTCGATGTCGCGCTCGTGCTCCACGCCGGGCACCAGGACGCCCATGGCCCCCAGATCCAGCAGCCTGCCGATCGGATAGTCCTTGCTGGGCGGGCGCACGATCGCGGTGACACCGGCGGCCTGTGCGGCGGCGAGCTGAGCGGCGACCGTGTCCATGCCGAACGCCGAGTGCTCCATGTCCAGGTAGACGAAGTCCACTCCGGACCGGGCCAGTACCCAGATCACCTCGGCGCCGCTGAGGGTCAGCACCCACATGCCGACCGCGTAGCCCCGTCCGGCCAACGCCGCCCTTGCCGACGTGACACCGTTGTCGTCACTCATGTGTGCCCACCCGCACCCGTGCTGTGCCGCTCATCGTCTTCTCCCCGCGTTCGTTCTCCACCCACACATCGCACTCGACCTCACCGGCCAGCTTCGCCCGCACGGTGCCCCGGCAGACCAGCGGCTCGCCAACAGGGTCCATCTTGGACAGTCGGACGCCGATGGCAGCCACGGCACCGGGGTCACCGCCCGCCCAGTCGACCAGCATCCGGACCAGCTGCGTGAGCTTGTAGGGCCCGTGCACGACCACATCCGGCAGCGCGGCGACCTCGGTGGCGAACGTGTGGTCGTAGTGGATCCGGGTGAAGTCGCCGGACGCCCCGGCCCACCGGACCAGCGTCTCGATCGTCGGCGTCACGCGGAGCTCAGGAACGACATCCCCGCACTCGACGCTCCCGTACGTCAGTGTCATGTGGACCTTCCCTAATACCGGATCCTGGTGAGCCGGAAGCGGGCGACGGTATCGCCCGCGGAGTCGGTGAACGTGGTCTCGTACAGGACGAAGACCATCAGGCCGAGGCTGCCCTGTTTTTCGAAGATGTCGTTGACCCGCATCTGAGCGACGATCGTCTCGCCGATCCGCACGGCTCGGGCGAAGTCCCACTCCAACGAGCCGACGACGCCGGTCGGGTGCGGCACCGCGATCGGCGGGTCGGGCCGGTCCAGGTCCGGAATGTTCTGGCCGAGCAGTGTCGGTGGTGCGTAGGACTCTCCGTAGACCGGGTTGCTGTCCTCCGTTGCCTCGGCGAACCGTCGAGCACCCCAGGCGTCCACCCGAAACGGCGCGCTGGGCCTGCCTGCTCTGCCGATGTAGGCACGCACCTCGTCGGTGAGATACGTGGTCGGTGCGGTCATGACACCACTCCCTCCGCCCGCAGTTGGGTGATCTCGGCATCGGACAGTCCGAGGACCTCCGACAGCACCTCACAGGTGTGCTGGCCCAGTTCGGGCGCGAAGTCCGGGTTGAACGCGCGGACACCGTCCAGCAGCAACGGCAGGTCGGGCAGCCGGAGCTTGCCGTACTCGGCGGAGTCGCGTTCGGTGAAGCAGTGCCGGGCGGCGAAATGGGGATCGGACGCGACGTCCTCCGCGTTGGACACCCGTGCCGCACCGATGCCTGCCGCCTGCAGCCGGACCATTGCCTCATCGGGTGTCTTGTCCCGCAACCAGTCCCGCAGCCGGTCGAGCACATCGCCGTCACCGGGCAGCAGCACCGCCAGCACGTCCTCGTCCCCCGAGACGCCGAGCCAGCGGTCTTCGCCGACGCAACGGAACGTCCCGTACACCCCTGCCGGTGCTCCGACCCGCGCACCGGTGCCGTGCTGGATGAGCTGCCTGGCCACCGTCGGCACCTGGCACTCCAGCATCGCCACGTCCACGTGTTGGCCGTGGCCGTCGCGTTCCCGCTGCACGAGCGCCGCGATGACGGCCAGGACCTCGTGCGCGCCGGAGAGCTGGTCGGTGAACTGGCCGCCGCCGGACAGCGGCGTGCCGTCGTCCTCGGTGCCGCCCATGACGGTGTTCCAACCGGCCCGCGCCATCAACTGCGGCCCGTAGGTGACGTAGTCGCGGTGCGGCCCGGTACGACCGAGGCCGCTCTGCGACAGGTACACCAGATGCGGATGCCTGGCCAGCAGGCCCCCTGCCGACATACCCAGCTTGACCGCCGCGGAGCCCGAGTAGTTCTCGATCAGCACATCTCCGTTGGCCAGCAGGCGTTCCAGCAGCGCTCGGCCACGAGAGGTGCCGATCTCCAGTACGATCGACCGCTTGGCCGCGTTGAGGCCGTGGTAGTAGCCGGACGCGTCCGGACCGGTGTGGCCGACCGGGTACGGACCCGACGTGCGGGTCAGGTCCGGGTGGGTGCGGGACTCGATCTTGACGACGTCGGCGCCCAACTGGCCGAGGATCTGGGTTGCCAGCGGACCGCCGATCACGGTCGACAGGTCGATCACCCGGATGCCGCTCAGCGGACCATGGCCTGCCGTGGCACGCCCGGTGAGCGCACCGAACGGCGCCGGACCACCGCGTACGGCGGCGGTCGCGACATCCACCGGCTCCCCTGGCGAGAGATCCGTGGTCATACCGGCAAGGCGGAACGCGGGGCCGGGCACCGTGATCGGCCCCGGCAACTCCCGGAACCAGTCCCTGGCCAGCAGCTGTTCGTCGGCCAGCAGGTCGGCCATGGTCTGCTCGGGGAAACAGACGATGCGCTGCGCCTGGAGCAGTGCGGTCACCTCGTGCTTGGAACGCTCGGCGAACCAGGACGACATGAGCGCCTTGAGGGCATCCCAGAACATGGCCCTCGACTCGCCGGTGGCGAACAGGTCGTTCGCCGCCCAGTCCGGGTCGCCCATCACGGACACCAACCGCTGCCACTGTTCGTCGTTGGCGCAGTGGATGTTGACGTACCCGTCGGCACACGCCAGGAAGCCCGTTGGCGCGCGCAGCAGCAGGCCCTGCGCGGATCTGCTCGGGATGACGCCCGCGTAGGTGAACTGGGCGACGTTCAACCGGTTGAACGCGAACAGCGTGTCCACCATGGCGACCTCGCCGACGTGCGAGCGACCGTCCTGCGCGGCGAGCAGCCTGCCGGTCAGCGCCGCGATCGCGGCGAACACCCCACCGACGAGTTCGGCGTCCAGTCCACCGCTGGGCCGCGGCGGCGTCGCGTCGAGGTCGGTGACACCGTTGGGCGTGCCGTAGGACTGGCCGGACAGATGCGACGCCATCAGCTCCGGTTCGCCTGTCCAGTCCCGGTACGGCCCGGACAGGCCGAACGCGGTCACGTCGACCACGACAGCGTGTTCACCCGCCAATCCGGCCGGTGTGGTGCCCAGCCGATCCCACTCCTGTGCGGTCAGGCTGGTGAGCAGCACGTCGCACGAGGACAGCAGTGCCCGGAGCGCCGCGGCGTCCGGCTGGTCGGCCAGGACGAACCGCTTGCCACCGTCGAGGTAGGCGAACAGCGGCTGGTCGACGGCCTCGGCCGGGGACACCTTCAGTACCTCGGCGCCGCAGTCGCGCAGCAGCCGGCCCGCATAGGCGACCGCGGCGCCGGGGCCGTACTCCAGGACCCGAAGGCCGGTGAGTGGACCCGTCATCGTGGCTGCCATTCAGACCGACCCGAACATCGACAGGTCAGGGACTGTGCGCTGATCGCTGTCCGGCAGTTCGAACGCGGACAGGTAGCCCAGCTTGGCGATCTCGGCCCGGCAGGCGTCTGCATTGCCGAACCGCAGTTCCAGCACCTTCGAGCGCCGGTAGTAGAGCTGGACGTCGTTGATGTTCATGAAGCCGTAGCCGCCGTAGATGTGCCCCGCGGTGTGGCTGGCCAGGTACGAGGTGTCCGACGCCGCGCTGCGTGCCACGGCGAGTTCCCGCTCGTGGTCCTTGTCCTCGGCCATCAGCCAGGCGGCCCGGTCCAGTAGCACCTGGGCACGTTCCACCTCTGCGTAGAGATCCACGAGCTGGTGCTGGATCACCTGGAACGTGCCGATGGCGCGGCCGAACTGGCGACGGGCCTTGGCGTGCGCGAGGCACATGTCGAACAGCTTCCGGCTCATGCCGACCAGTTGTGCCGCGGTGGTCAGCCGGGACAGCTCGGTGATCCGGCGGATCAGTTCGTCGGTGTCCGGTCCCGGCGCGATGCTGTCCCCCGCGTCGACCTCGACGTTGTCCAGGACGACCTGGTACAGCGGTTCGCCGCCCGCGCTCGTCAACTCGGTGGTGCGGATGCCCGGCGCGTCCGTGGACACCAGGTGCACCGACAACCCGGAGTCCGGAGTGTCCAGCGCGGTCGGCCGGGTGGCCAGCACCGCGAGCAGGTTCGCACTGCGGCCGTACTGCACGAAACGCTTCTCACCGAGCAACCGGTAGCCGCCATCGGTCGGGGTGGCTCGGGTACCCACGTCCGATGCCCGCGCGTCGGCCGAGTCGAACAGCGCGTCCGCGACCAGCACCCGACCGGCCACGATGTCGCGCAGCAGGTCGGACACGTCAGGCAGAGCGGCCGCGATCAGCGTGCCCGTGACGGCCGTCGACAGGACAGGGCCGGGCAACAGCGCACGGCCGATCTCCTGTGCCAGTACGGACAGTTCGATCGGCCCGAGGCCGATACCGCCCACGTCGGTGCCCGCCGTGATGCCGAGCCAGCCGCGCTCACCAAGGCCGGTCAGCATGTCCCGGGAATAGCCAGCCGGTTCGGTCTCCATCGCGCGGACGTGACCGGGTGGGCAGATGTTCTCCAGATGGGCACGTGCGTTGTCGCGCAGCATGCGCTGCACGGGCGACAGATCGAAGTCCACGTCGACCTCCGGGTCTGTTAGACGGCTCGGTGCCTAGGCAGGCCCAGGCCGCGGTTGGCGATGACGTCCCGCTGTACCTCGGACGTGCCCTGACCGTGCTTGTTGACGCTGTACAGGTACTGGTGCAGCAACCGGCCGCGCAGCGGGGCCAGCGGTGAACCCTCTTCCAGCACGCCGTACTGACCAAGCACGTCCACCACGAGCTTCGCGACGTGCTGGCGGTAGTCCTTGCCGATCACGTTGGACAGCGAAGGTTCGAACGTCGGCAGCACACCGCTGTTCTGCATGCCGACCACCCGCCAGCACAGCAGTCGCCAGCTCTCGAACTCCACGACACTCTGGGCGATCCGGCTGCGGACCAGTTCAGAGTCCAGCGGCCCCTCACCCTTGGCACCCAGTTGCCTGCACAGGTTCAGGAACTCCTCGAAGAGCCGCCTGGCACGGCCGATGTCGGAGAGGTTGACCCGCTCGAACGACAGCGTCGCCGTGGCCAGCTTCCACCCCTCGCCCTCACCACCGACGATGCTGTCCTCGGGCACTCGCACGTCGTCGAAGAACAACTCGTTCTGCGGATAGGTGTGGGTGAAGTTGTGCAGCGGGCGGATCGTGATACCCGGCGTGTCCATCGGGAGCAGGAACATGCTCAGGCCCTGGTGCTTGCGCGGTGCCGTGGGATCGGTCCTGGCCAGCAGATAGATGTAGTCGGCCCAGGCGGCGCGACTGGTGAACACCTTCTGCCCGTTGATGACGAACTCGGCGCCGTCGCGCAACGCGGTCATCCGGACGGACGCCAGGTCGGAACCGGCGTTCGGCTCGCTGAAGCCCTGGCACCACACGACCTCGCCCTTGGCGATCGGCCGGAGGTAGCGCTGCTTCTGTTCCGGTGTACCGAATCGCATGATCGCCGGACCAGCGATGGTGCGTCCCGTCGTGTCGGCCGGTGGCACACCGTAGTAACCCAGTTCCTCGGCCAGGATCGCCTGTTCCACGACGGTCGCCCCACCGCCGCCGTACTCCTTCGGCCAGCCGAACACCAGCCAGCCCTTGGCCGACAACTCCTCCATGAACCGGCGGGCAGCGGCGAAGTACGCGTCGTCGTCGCGGCCCTCGTCGGAGCCGAGCCCGAACTCGGGCGGCAGATCGGAGCGCAGGAACGACGACACGCGTTCCCGGAAGTCTTCCTGTTCCGGAGTGAAACCGAAGTCCATGACCCAGGCCACCTTCCTGCGGGCAGGTTCACGTCGGCCGACGGTCGGGCCGCCGTGCCATGGGTGAGAGGAGGTTCGAGCGCCTAGTCCGCCGGCTCGAACGCGTACATCTTCCGATTCTCGTCGACGGGTTGGAACACCACGCGCAGGTGCTGTCCCAGATGGACTTCGTCAGGTTCGCAGTTGACGATGTTGGCGAGCATGCGCAGCCGGTGGTCGTCCTCGATCTCGACCACGGCCACCACGTACGGCAGGTGGGCCCGGAACCACGGGTCGGACGCGTTGTGGATCACCGACCAGGTGCGGACCGTGGCCCGGCCGGAGGTCGGTGTCCATGCGTAGTCCTGTCCACCGCAGTGCGGACAGCGTTGCTGTGGGTAGAACCGCAGTCGCCCGCAGTTGGCACAGCGCTGGAAGGCGAGCACGCTTTTGTCGATGTACTGCCAGAACGCCTGGGTGTCCACGTCGACAGGACGCATCGGCCGGAGCGGAACGTCGGGGGTGGTCACGTCGGCGGTCATGACAGTCGCTCCAGGATCAGCGCGCCGCCCATGTGGCCGCCCTGGCCGGTGACGAGGGCGAGTTGCGCCCCGTCCACCTGCCGGTCGCCGGCGGTACCGTGCAACTGGCTGACCGCCTCGCACACATGGCCGAGCCCTTGCAGGTACGCCTCGGACAGCAGGCCACCGTGGGTGTTGGTGGGTATCCGGCCACCGTCGGCACGTAACCCACCGGACTCGGCGAACGGGCCGCCCTCGCCGCGTTCGCAGAAGCCGTAGTCCTCGACCTGCGCCAGCAGCGAGAAGGTGAAGCAGTCGTAGATCTCGGCGATGTCGATGTCGGCCGGTCGCACGCCCGCCCGCTCGTACAGTTCGTCGGCAAGACAGTAGCTGTAGAGCCGGGACTCGTCCGCCCACATGCTGCCGCCGACCGGGAACGATCCGGCGCCGACCGCGCTGGCGCGGATCCGGACCAGTGGCTTGCCAAGTCCTGCCGCGACGTCCGCCGTGCTGAGCACGACAGCACACGCACCGTCGGTCTCGATCGCACAGTCCAGCAGGTGGAACGGAGACGCGATCATCCGCGACTCCTGGTGCTCGGTGACCGTGATCGGCTTGCGCATGACGGCCCGCTCGTTGTGCAGGGCGTGCTCGCGCATGGTCACGGCGACAGCGCCGAGTTGTTCGGACGTGGTGCCGTACTGGTTCATGTGGGCCTGAGCGGCGAGAGCGAAGCTGAGTACCGGCGCACGGGCGCCGACCGGGTCGATGAACTGGCCGCCTGCTCCGGCGATGTCGATGGGCTGGGCCTGCTCGCCGCCGAACCGGTGCGGCCCGGTGCGGCCGTTCATTGCCCGGTAGACAAGGACATTCTTGGCCATGCCCGCTTCGATCGCCTGTGCGGCAACCATGACGACGGTGTTCGACGCGTAGCCGCCGCCGTCGAACTCCAGGAAGTAACGCAGGCTCGGCAGACCGAGGGCGCTGGCCATGAGCAACGGGCCCGGCCCGTCGCGGCGGCCGAAGCAGATGACCGCATCGATGTCATGCATGGCAAGGCCCGCATCGCGAACCGCGTCGTACGCCGCGTCCATCGCGAGGGTCAGCGCGCTGACACCCGAAGCGCGACTCTGTACCGACCAACCGGCACCGACGAGAACCGGCGTCTTCGACGACTCGACCATCGGTTGTCCTTCCGTTGGACACATTCATAATATATACACTTCATATGGTCAAGGGTCTATGTCACGCAACGCCGCCAAAATTCCGCCAACCCGCTCCATTCGTGCAGCTCGGCTACCACCGTTGACTCGCCGGTTCACGGACCGTGACGATGCCGAACGGTTCGTCCGCGAGACCCGGAACTGGGACCGCTGGGGTCGCGATGACCAACGGGGTGCACTCAACCTCGTGACACCCGCTCGCCGCCAGGCCGCGGCGGCACTGGTCCGTACCGGTTTGTCCGTATCACTGGCCCGCCCGTTCGTGCCTGCGCCGCTCGCCGTGGAACGGTTCGCGCGGACCACGGACGCGGGTGGCGTCGTCGACGAGATGCCCGTGCGCTGCCACGGTCCGGCCGCCACCCACCTGGACGCGCTGTGCCACACCTGGGACCGCGACGGTATGTGGTCGGGTCACTCGCCGGACACGGAGATCAACCCGTCCGGTGTCCGGTGGGGCGGTCTGGAGCACCTGCGCGACGGTGTCCTGACCAGAGGCGTGCTGCTGGACATCCCCAGGCTGCGCGGTGAACCCCATGTGCGGATGGACAGTCCGGTGCACGGTGACGAACTGGCGGCGGCGGCACGGCAGCAGGGCGTCCGGGTAGAACCCGGCGACGCACTGTTGATCCACAGTGGACGCGAGGAGTACGAGCGCAGGGTCGGCGTCTGGTCGGCTGATCCTGGTGCGCGGCCAGGCCTGGAATCCAGCTGTCTGACCTACATCAGGGAGACCGACTGCGCGATCGTCCTGTGGGACATGGGCGACGTGCGGCCGAACGAGTTCGGGCTGCCGTTCCCGGTGCACGCCGCACTCTTCGCGTACGGCGTGCCGCTGGTGGACGCGGCACTGCTGGAGCCGCTCGCCACGGCGTGCGAGGCGGCAGGCCGGTGGGAGTTCTTGTTGTCCGTCAACCCCTTGCACATCGTCGGCGCCACCGGGTGTCTGGTGAACCCGATTGCCGTGTTCTGACCATGGAGGAGACATGACCGCCGAAGCAACAGCCGCCGCCCCCGAGATGATCGCGGGCTACCAGCAGGTGTGGTCGTCCACCTGTCTCGCCGGACGGATCGCCGTGGTGACCGGCACGTCCAGTGGGGTGGGCGCGGAAGCCACCCGTGCCCTGACCGCGGTGGGGGCCAAGGTCTACGCGTTCACCCGAGGTGCCGGCCCCGAGGACGCGGACACCACCGGTGTCACCGTGCTGCGGGCCGACGCGGGCGACGAGGCCGAGATCAAGCGGGCTGTCGCCGAGGTGGTCGCGCGGGAGGGCCACGTGGACATCGCGGTCGCCAATGCCGCGAGGTACACCACGAGACGGTTCACCGAGTTGGACACCGCCACGTGGCTCGCCGAACTGGCTGTCAACCTCAATGGCGTCTACCACCTGTTCCGGGCGATGCTCGACCACCCGGCCGATGGCGACCGCAGTCTCATCGCGATCGGCTCGACCGCGGGCGAACGCGGCGGCTCACTGGGGCATGTCCCGTACGGGGTGGCCAAGTCCGGTCTGCAGGGCCTGGCCAAGGGATTGGCGCGCGAGGTCGGCGACCTCGGTGTGCGCGTGAACGTGCTCGCGCTGGGCACGGTCGACGGCACGGTCAACGCCCAGGAGTCGCACCGACTCAAGGGAGCCAACTACGGCAAGGCAGGTGCCCTGCACCGCGCCGCGCACGTCTCGGAGATCGCCCACTCCATCGTGTACCTCGCATCGCCGGCCAGCTCGTTCGTCACCGGCAGCGTGTTACGTGCCGACGGCGGAGCCCTCTACGGATAGGTGAGCCGACCACGGCAGAACGTCGCGGCGACATGACTGGAGTCCGGAGTGGACAGCGCGGTGGCCAGTGGTACCCGCAACAGGCACAGGTCGGCGGGGGCGCCCGGCCGCACCTGTCGTGGCGCACCACCCGGGTCACCGGGCGGTGTCAGGAACCCGTCCAACACCTGACCCGGCGACACACGCTCGCCCGGCGCCAGAGCACGCTTCGCCGCCGCTCTCATGATCCGCCACGGATCGGCGATGGCGAATGGCGCGTCACTGCTGGGTGCCACCCTGATCCCGGCCCGCAGCAGGCTGGCATACCGGTACAGGTCACCGTACCGGGCGACCGGGAACGCCCGCCGGTACTCGGCTGCCCGTTCGGTCACCAAGCCCGGCTGCGTCACCACCGTGACTCCGAGATCCGCCAGCAGCGGGAGCACGTCGACGCCGACCACCGCCGCGTGCTCGATCCGATCCCCCGACACCACACCCACATCGGCCAACACCGCGGCCGTCACGACCACGGACTCCTGCGTGACCGCGTGCACGGCCACCGCACGACCGGCCGCGTGCGCCCGCCCGATCCGCTCGCGCAGCCCTGCCCAGTCCGGTGGCTCGTGGTCGGCGGGCAGGATCTTCAGCGGGCCCACCTCGAAGCCCGCACCAGCTTCGGCAGCACCGAGCAGCCGCAACCGTTGGGGCAGGCCGGCCCCGGTCAGCAGATCCACTGTGTCCGCTGCCAGGTCCGGCGTCGCGTCGGTCACCCCCGTGACTCCGCACGCGGCCAGTTGCCTGCCCACCGCCGCGAGATCGGGCGGGTCACCCGGACCGAGCCGGTCCCGCAGCAGATCATCGGCCCGCCACAACCTGCCGTCCGGCGCCACCCCGGTCAGGTCCAGTTCGCTCAGCGCGAGGGTGTTGAGCACCCACAGAGCGCCACCGCGATGCTGCAGCCGGACCGGGCGGTCGGGTGCCAGCCGGTCCAGCACAGTGCGATCGGGCACTCCCGCGACACTCTCGTGGTAGCCGATGCCCCGCACCCACCGGCCAGGTGCGGCCGCCAGGGCGCGCGTCAGACCGGCCTCGTCCCACACGTCGGGCGGGCCGCACCACACCGACCGCGCCGCCGCCGCGAACGACAACAGGTGAATGTGATGATCGTGCAGTCCGGGCAGCAACGCGCCGCCTGCCGCGTCGTGCACCGTTTCGTCCCGCTCCGGCCGCAGCGCCCCGACTCCTACCACCGACTCGCCCCGAATCCGCACGTCGACGATCCGGCCGTCGACCTCGGCGCGGCGAATCAGGCTCATGTCAGCCCCAACTCGGCGAGCACCCGCTCGGTGTCGACACCGAACGCCGGTGCCACACCAGCAGGTCGCCGCGCGACCGGATCCGCCACGGACGACACGTCACCCGGCCCGGATATTTCCGTCAGGGTGGCCGCGACCTGCTCGCGCATCGCCAGGTCC
The DNA here is from genome assembly GCA_036502345.1 of Pseudonocardiaceae bacterium. Lineage (GTDB taxonomy): Bacteria > Actinomycetota > Actinomycetes > Mycobacteriales > Pseudonocardiaceae > DATEPR01. Next base: position 31,502 of record DASXYT010000274.1, read on the forward strand.
ACCAGCCAGGTGCCGCCAGCCGCCAGGCACGCGACCGCGGCGAGTGCGGCGTTGACCCCGGTCACCGGGTCGGCAATGGCATCGCCGCACGGTGCCGGCGTCCCGGTCACCGGGTCGGTGGTCAGCAGCCCGGCCGCCACCGCGGTGTCGTCACCGAACCCGACAGCGTTCGACCACGGTCCGGTTCTGCCGTACGCGGTAATACTCATCCACACCTTGTGCTCGGCCCTGCCCAACACCTCGTCGGCGTCCACTCCGGCCTGCCGCAACGCTCTGGGCCGGGACGCTTCGATCACCACATCCGCCGCGGCCACCAAGCCTGCCAGCCGTCGTCGGCCCAGCGGGCTGGCGAAGTCCACCGTGACCGATTCCTGGCCGGCGTGCAGCAGGTCGTAGAACGCGCGAGGGCCCTGCCGGGCACCGTCGGGCCGATGAGTGCTCTCCACCTTCACCACCCGCGCGCCCAACAGCGTCAACAGATGGCCGCACAGCGGACCGGCCCACAACGACGACAGATCGACGACCAACGCCCCGGCCGGCCCACCACCACCCGGCCTCGACCGCCCGGTGACCACCAACGGTCGGACCTGCTCAGTCTGGCCGCGTGCCACCAGTTGCTCGTCCGGCCCGTCAGGCGGTGCCGCCACCGGCAGACCGAGCAACCGGGCCCGCGCGGCCAACTCACCGGCCGGCCGTCGCGCGACCGCTGCCTGCCATGCAGAGCCCGCTTCGCCCAGCCAGGCGGGTATCAGGTCCACATCCGACGGACGGGCCAGGTTCACCCCCAACCACCCGTCGGCGGCCCGCACCAGGTGAAACGCCCCGGCCGCCGACCGGGGCGCGGCACGGAGCAGCCCTGCGGCGGCGGCCCGCTCCCCCAACAAGCGGACACCCGGCAATCGGCCGGCCGCACCCACCACGAGCTCGGTGGCCAGCAACGCGCCACGCGCCGCACTGGCAGCCTGTCCGGGCGGCAGCAACGGCGGACCTGCCCGCCGCCCGGTCAACGCCATCGCCCCCGACATCGCCCAGTCCGCCGCGGCGCCGGTGTTCTCCGCCCGACACTCGACACGCGCGCCCAGCCACCGCAACATCCGGGCCGCGTGCCACGCCGCCGCCCCTGTCCCCGGCACGGTCATCCGGCACCCGACCAGCGGCAACGACGACTCGCTCACCAGCCCATGATGACCGCACCAGTAGGCAATGTCATCTCAGGTTCCCGTCGAACAGGTCGAGCACCGCCCCCACTCCCGGTGGGTCGCTTCACAATTCCTGAGCGGGCCACACCCGTGCCGGCTGGCTTCCGGTCGCTCGTGCACCGTGATCCAACCGGCCTCGATCCGCTGCCGTCCTCGCACGAACCGGTGACTACAGGACACAGTGGACGCTGGTGCCGATCCGCGCGGCTTCGGCGCGGACTGCTTCGCCCCACCGCGGCCACAAGCGGGACAGCCGGGACGTGATCACAACGCGGTCGAAGGCATTGTCCGGCGCGGGAATGTTCAGGCCGAGCCCGTGGTGAATGGTGAACCGGCTGTCGACGGGTGCCTTGTCCAGCAGTCTCGTGTCGAAGTCCACCAGCACACCGCGCGGCCCGTGCCCGAGCACACTCGCGCCGCTGCCGAAGACCGCCACACTGGCCCCGGCAGGCAGGTCCTCGGTGCCGAGGCCTACTTCTGACCGCACGTCAAGACCGGCCACCTCGTCCGTCCAGTCGAGCAGATCACGGTAGGCGTCTTCGGTCGGAAACAGGACGTAGTCACGGGTCAACACCTGCCAGGACAGTTCGACGGCGGGTTCGGTGTGCTACCGCAGGATTGCGCGACTGCCATCGCCGCACCCGCGTTGCGGGCCATGGCGACCCGGTAACCCTCGTCCGCCTGGCGGCAGTAGCGGACAGCGAGGCGGTCCCGGAACTCCTGACTGATCGGCATACTCGACCCACCAGCCATCAACACCGCGGTCGCACCCACAAAGCTGTTGCACGACGCAGTCGCCTTCGGCCCCGCTGGTTCCTCCGACGCACTCGGCGCGGCGGCCGGCGGAGTGTCCGCAGCGCTGCCCGCCGCCCCCTCATCAGCAGCAGCGGCGTCACTACCACCGTCATCACCCAGGACCTTGGCCAACTCACCGATCGTCACCGCGCCAGCGCTACCGATCGTGGCCAACGCCGCACCACCCTGGGATATCGCGGCAACACCACCGCTAACCACGGCCGCCGCCCCACCGAACGCCGATCCCTCCGTCGCGGCGTCCGCGATGGCCAGCGCACACAGCCCGTCGGTGGCCGCGATGCAGGCACCCGCACCGATGCCGGCCGCCACCACGCCCGCTCCGATCAGCAGACCCTTCCAGGTCAGGTGGATATGAACAGGCTTCTCCAGCGCTTGGTAGATGCACGTCCGGGAATGGCACCCACCACCGCCAGCCGATGGATGGCCACCACCACCTCCGCCAGCGCCGCCACCTCGGTGACCACCACCGCCATCTCCACCACCTCCACCGGAGGAGCCACCCGGGCTGCTGCCACCCGTCGAACCCGTGGGGCTGTTTCCGCCGCCACCCGCCCGACCCGGTGGGATTGCATCCGACCCCGCAGGTCGGGATCGGCATCAATCCGCTCGGGTCGCTACCGGTGACAGGATCGTTGCCCGCATAGTCGTAACCGCCCAACTGAGTCGGATCGGACTCCTCGAACGCGGGGTCCAACGACACGAACCGCCCACTGACAGGGTCGTACTCGCGCGCTCCGAGATTCTCCAACTGTGTCGCGGGATCTGGTGCGCCACCGACGTACCCGTCGCTCCCGAAGAAGCCACTCGATGCGGTCCCCCGTGTCTGACCGAAGGACAGATACTGCCGGCGAGTTACAACCAAGGTCCCCGCGTCCACCGCGAGCTGGTCGGTGCCCCTGCCGGTCGGGGATCGGGAACTGCAGATCACCTGTTGACCTGCGCGATCGGCTGCCTCACTGCGGCCGAGATGTGGCAGGCGGCCGGCGCGTGGGAGATCTCCTACCGTTTCGCCCCGGAACATCGGAGAGTCGAATATCTGTCCGCGTTCAGCCTCGGTCAGACAGGACAGCAGATCTGGGGTCCACCGCTGGTCACCGCCTTCGTCATCGGCACCGGTGTCGCCGGCTGGATCGCGCTCGCCGCGGTCTTCGTGCTGGCCTCCTTGCTGACGCGGCCACTCATCACGCGACTGCGGGTACCAGTGACGACGTGACCGCCCGGTTCCCAATCCCTCCGCCGCGTCCATGTGGTGGTCGACGATCGGTGCCAGCGTGTACCGTGCCGAAACTCGCGATCCGCGAATCGTCCTCGCGGTCGGTGGACGGCCCGGTCTGCGACGCGCGTAGGTCCAGCGCCGGGCGCGGTCGCCGGACGTCAGGTCCGGCCTGGTCACCTGACGACGCAGGACCGCAAGCTGGTGTCGTAGGACCACGATCTCGACGTCCTTCGCGCGGTCCCCACGACCGAACACGACAACCAGCCCAGCAGGCATCACACCGCGTACACCAACGACCAGACCACGGCCGACGATCATGCCGAACAGACCTCCGCGCACCGGCGACGAACCTGCGGGTCACACCCACAACCGGATTGTTGAACCCCACAGGCGAGCGAGCCTCACAGGCCGGCGAACACCCGCACTCCAGCGGCGTCGGGGTTGTCGCTGACCAGGTAGTCCTCCCATGCGGCGACGTACTCGTCGCGGGTGATCCGGCCGTCGTGGTCGCAGTCGAGAGCGTCGAACGCTGCGTCGACATCGCGGCTTGGCTCGCCGAGCGCCGATAGCAGGTGGGCGAACTCGGTGCGGGTGATCACGCCGTCGTTGCCCTGGTCGGTGGCGGCGAACACACCGCGCAGCCGAGCGGACGACGCCTTGTCGAGCAGCGTGACCAGGGCGCATGTGAACTCGTCGGGACCGACCCTGCCGTCCCGGTTCCCGTCCATCTCGCCGAGCATCATCTCGAAGGTCTCGCGATAACCCGCCAGTAGCCGGACAGCCTTCGCCAACGACTCTTCGACGCCGAAGGCCTCGACGATCGCCCGTGCCGACTGCTCGAAGTCCTGCGCTGTACCGCAGTCGCCGCTGTGCTGGTCGACGTGCTGGAAGGTGCGCTCCGCACCGTTCGGAGGTGCTACCACTGACTCACGTCCTCGTTCCGGGACGACCGTGGAAGTAAAGTGGACACGCAACTGGTGCTCACCCACTCCTACCAGAAGCTCGGCTGCGCAGAAACAGGAGCCACCTGTTCAAGTGGTTGCAACAGTCCACAGTAGCTCGTCGGCGCACCGTACGCGCGGCGCGTCAGCGGTCCCTGCCGATGGCGGCCTCGGCGTAGCCGCACAGCCTGTCGCGGCTCGCGGTGGTCGGGAGGGCGCGCAGAGCCGCGATCGCGAATCGCAAATGGTGTCGGGCACAGCGGACCGTCGCGGTGACGGCGTCGGTCCTGCGCAACACGTCGAGCAGGTCGGCCCGCGCCGTCGCCGGGTCGCCGGTGCCGGACAGCACCGCCTCGATCACCGCACGGTCGGCGGCGTCGCCCGCCTGGTGGGCGATGATCACCGGCAGGGTGCGCCTGCCGTTGCGCACATCGCTCGTGTCCGGCTTGCCGACCGCGCCCGCCGAGCCGGTGTAGGGCAGCAGGTCGTCGCGGATCTGGAAGGCGACGCCGAGGTGCTGGGCATAGCGGCCGAGCGCGAGGACGTGCCTGGGCTCACCGCCGGCGAGCAGCGCGCCGCACTCGCAGGCCGCGCGGAACAGCGCTGCCGTCTTCAGCCGCACCATGTGCAGGTACGTGTCGTGGTCGAACCGGCCGCTCGCGCAGAACTCCGCCTCAAGACCCTGCCCTCGGCACAGGTCGGTGCCGCAGCGCGCCACGACGGCGAGCGCGGCCACGACCCGGTCGGCCGGGGCACCCGCGGTGTGGCACTCGGCGAGCCCGGTGAACAGGTCGAAGATCATGGCGTCGCCGGCGACGATCGCTTCGCCGACGCCGAACGCGGCGTGCACGGCGGCCCTGCCGCGCCGGATGTCGTCGCCGTCGATGATGTCGTCGTGCACCAGGCTCGCGACGTGGCCGGACTCCGCGCCGACCGCGGCGGGCAGCACCCAGCGTGGATCACCGCCCACCGCGAGCGCCGACTCGAGCAGCAGGATCGGCCGGAACAGCTTGCCTGCCGGGTTGAGCGCGTGCGCGCACATCCTGGCCAGCAGTGACGACTCGCCCGCCCAGCGCCCGGCGAGCCGGTCCCACACCTCCCCGACGAGCCCGGTGAGTTCCTGGCTGCTGGCGATCAGCCCTGCGAGCTCGGCCTCACCCGACCGGGCTTCCTCGGTCACCTGAACGGACATCGCTTCGGCTCCTCGCCTGGGGAATGGGACGGTCGGGCAACCCGGGAACCTGCCGCTCCGGCTTGCCCATGTAGTAGACGACCTCCTCGTGGTTGGTCGACGGCAGGAACTGCTCGGCGCCCGCCTTGTAGTAGAGCGCGATGGTCACCGGCCGCACGGCGGGCTCGTGCGGCTCGCCCCTGCGCAGTGCGCGGACCACGGCCGGCACGTCGCACGCGAACCGCACGTCGCGCAGCACGTGGTGCGGTTCGCCGTCGACGTCCACGACCGGCAGGTGCTCGTGGGCGTAGCGGCGCGATCGCGCCCGGCCCGGCGCGGTGTAGGCGGGCAGGGTGAACAGGTCGTAGTCGACGACCGCGTCGATCACGTCGCGGTGGCGGGCCGGGACGAGAGGTCGCAGCGAGGTGCGCCACCACCGGCGCAGCAGGTCCTTCGCCTCGTCGGTGCCGTAGACGTGGACGAGCGCCGGGGCCAGCACGTCGGAGTCGGTGAACGAGTTGACCATGCCGGCCCGGAACGGTTCGCCTGCCGGGTCGTCGTCCTGGGCGAGCCAGTCCATGAGTGACCGGATCGCGGCGGACTGGGTGATGCCGCCGAGTACCCGCAGCGGGGACCACAAGTGCCGAAACACCGGGTTCTCCGCCACCAGCCGGGACACGAAGACGAACCGGTGCATGTGGCGGTTGTCGTTCGGCGACATCGTGTCGTGCGAGATCAGGTACTCGAAGTCGTCGGTGTTGCCGCGCACGGTCACCAGGCCGAACCGCTTCCTGTCCTGGTGGTAGGTGGTGTTGGGCAGGATCAGCATGGGGTATACGGCGACCCGGGAGACGTGCTGGGCGAGCCGGTCGTACCCCTTCATGAACGACTCGACAGTCTCGCCCGGCGCTCCCCAGATGAGCTCCGCATAACAGTCGAGCCCCTCGTAGCTGAGCCAGGCTGCCAGGTCCTCCCAGTCGTTGACCTTCATGTTGCGCCGGTTCATCAGGTCGAGGGTGTGGTCGTCGAGGGTCTGCAGCGCCAGGGTGAACGAGCTGTGCAGCCCGACCTCCTTCATGGTCGCGACGATGTCGAAGAACACCGTGGACTTGTTCTTCGCCCAGGACGCCTCGACGCTGCGCGGGAAGCCGTACCGCTCGCGGGCGGCGATGACGTCGGTGACGAAGTCCCTGTCCCCCGGCAGCATCCCGAAGTTGGCGTCGCACAGCACGAGCGTGTGCACCCGGTGCTGGGCGAACAGTTCGACCTCCGCGCGCAGCCGCTCGCGGGAGAACGCGCGGACCTTCTGCCCGACGGCGCCGCCCCAGTAGCAGAACGAGCAGTGGTAGGGGCAGCCGCGGTTGGTCTCCAGCAGTGCGACGTCGTAGGGGAAGCGGCCGTGCGCGTCGGCCATCGGGATGACGCCGGTGAGGAACGGCGACGGGATCTCGTCGAGGTTCTCGACCCGTGGCCGGTCCATCGTGGTCACGACCTCGCCCACCCTGCCTCGGAAGCTGATGCCTGCGATGTCGTGCAGCTCGCGTGGGCCCGCGCCGGCGAGCCGGGCGCGCAGCAGGTCGCGGAAGGTGAACTCTCCTTCGCCGTTCACCACGACGTCGACGCACGGGTTGGCGGTGAGCACCCGGTCGCTCTGGCCGGAGACGTGGTTGCCGCCGAACACCACCCAGCCCGCCGGATTGATCTGCTTGAACGTCTCGGCGATGGCCGTGAACGCACGGTAGTTCCAGCCGAGCACCGAGAATGCGAGCACGTCCGGCGCGCCGTCGGCGAACAGCGCATTGGCCATGCCGAAGAGGGTGGCGCCGCCGTCGAAGTTGTGGATGGCGATCTCGGTGCCCGCCATGATCACGGGGTCGGCGAGCGCGGTCGCCTTGAGGTACCCGGAGGCCAGTGGCATGGACTCCAGCGACATCGCCCAGACGCCCTGCTGCACCAGCCAGACCCGCTGCGGCCCCGGTCGCACCGCGTCCGCGCCGGTCACCACGTCACCGGCAGGGCGGCCGGGCCGTCGTCCAGCGGGGCGCCGGTCCACGACACGTCCTCCGGCGCGCAGGCGAGGGCGAGGCCGGGCAGCCGGTCGGCGAGCGCCGTGATCGCGGCGACGAGTTGCGTCGTGGCGATCGCGGCGCCCACGCACCGGTGCGGGCCGTGGCCGAACCGCAGGTGCCGGTTGGGAGCGCGGGTGCGGTCGAACCGGTCGGGGTCGGCGAAGCGGGCCGGGTCCCTGTTGGCCGCCTCCAGCCGGACGACCACCACATCGCCCGTGGTGATGTGGTGCCCCGCGATGTCCACATCGGACTTTGCCCAGCGGGGGTAGGTCTCCCCGCTGATGCCAGCCTGGTGGCGCAGGATCTCCGCCGCGGCGGCGGTGGCCGCGGTCTCGTCACCCAGACCGCGCAGGCCGCCGCTGGTGAGCAGCTTGACCATGCCGATGGACAGGGCGTTGGCGCTGGTGAGCTGGCCGCCGGCGAGGAGCGCGGCACCCGCGAACACGAGCTGCCGCTCGGTGAGGCCCTCCGCGGCGAGGGCGCTCAGCAGGTCGGGTCCTGGCTCGGCGCGGCGGGCGGCGACGAGTTCACCGAGGAAGGCGAGCAGGTCGGTCCAGCCGTCGACCGCGGCGCCGTCCTGTTCGGCGATGACCGTGGAGATCGCCTGCGCCCAGGCCGCGAACCGCTCCCGGTCGGCGATGTCGACGCCGAGCAGGTCGGCGATGACGGACCGGGCGAGCGGCAGGGCGACGAGCGCGACCAGGTCGGCGGGCGGCCCGGCGGCGGCGAGTTCGGCGACGTGAGCGTCGGCGAGTTCGCGGATGCGCGGCCGCGCCCGGTCGATGGCCCGCGCCGAGAACCCTCGGGAGATCAGGCTGTGCAGCCTGGTATGCGCGGCGCCGTCGCTGAGCAGTGAGTCGTCGTCGGTGTCCTCGCCCGGCCCGGCGATCCCGAACCGGGTGTCGGTGAGCACCCGCTGGGCGAGGTCGGCGCTGAGCACCAGCCATACCGGGCGCCCCAGTCCGTCTACGGTGCGGACCAGCGGGCCCTCCTCGCGCAGGTCGGCGAACGCGGGCGGCGGGTCGTAGGGCGACGGCCGCTCGTAGGGCAGCGAGAGCGAGTGCAGATCCACGGCTACCCCACCCGCACGGTGTCGAGAAAGCGCAGCACGGCGGCGGTGAAGGTGTCCGGCCGTTCCAGGTTGAGCATGTGGCCCGCACCCGGAACGCGGCGCGACTCGGCGCCGGGCACCGCGGCGGCGACCCGCTCCGCCATCTCGTGGATGTCCGGACAGTCCAGGCCGCCGGTGAGGACGAGGAGCGGGGCGATGATGCAGGGCAGCCGTTCCCACGAACCGGCGGCTCGGCCGGGCAGGACGGGGTCGGGCCTGGCGTGCCGGGTGGCGGTGGTCATGGCCATGGTCCGGCAGAGCTCCCGGACCCCGGCGGGCACATCGTCCGGCTGCCTGGTCGGCCCGTCGACCCACATGCGCAGGAAGATCTCGACGTACTCGGCCGTGTCGCGGCGTCGCACCGCCTCGAACTGGCGGTGCAGCAGGTCGACGAGGAACTTGCCGCGCCAGTATTGCTGGGAGGTGCCGCAGCCGCTGGCCACGATCCCGGTGACCCGGTCCGGGTGGTCGAGGGCGGTGTCCAGCGCGGTGGTGCCGCCCATCGACAGCCCGATGAGGAACGCGGCTGCGAGGTCGAGGTGGTCGAGCAGGGCGATCACGTCGTCGGCGCGCTGGTAGGGCCGGGTCGGGGTGGCGGAGTCGCCATGCCCGCGTGCGTCCAGGACGAGCAGCCGGTAGCCGGGGAAGCTGGCGAGTTGCGGCCCCCATACCCTGCGGTCCAGGGTGCCGTCGTGCAGCAGCACCACCGGCGGGCCGCTGCCGATGTCGTCGTAGGCGAGGTGCCCGTCGGCGGTGTCGACCCGGCTCATCGTCTGCCTCCCGCGGTCGCGAGGGCGGGCTCGGCCGGTCCGGCGAGCCTGCCGAGCAGCGCGGACCGCACCGCGGGGCGGCTCGCGACGACGAGGGTGAACAGCGCCTCCCTGGCGAGGCGCTGCGCAGGGTGGCCGGCGAGCAGGCCGGCGGCGCCGCTGGCGACGACGAGGGCGGTGCAGGCCCGCTGGGTGAGTTCGGAACACGCGGCCCGCAGGGCTGGCAGCCGGTCCGGCTCGCCGAGGGCTCCGTCGAAGCGGTCGCGCAGTTCGTGCTGCTCGCCGCGCAGCGCGTCGGCCACCGCCGGGTCCGCTTCGGCCAGCAGGCGCACGGCCCGGTCGGTGACGCCGAGGGCAAGTGCGCTGTCGACCCGCAACCCGACAGCGAGGCCGGCGAGGAACACAGCTCTGTCGGTACGGGTGGTGACCTGCTCGTCGGGCAGCACGAGGTCGCGCAGCCCCAGCGAGACGGTGTTGGTGGCCTGGCCCGCCACCAGGGTCAGCGGCTCGACGGCGGCGATCCCCGGGCCCGGGTGGGCGGCGACGAGGCCGCTCACCACCTCGTCGGTGGTCTCGTCGACGGCGGACACGTGCAGCAGGTCGACGATGCCCCAGCCGCTGACGAACGGCACCCGGCCGCTGACCGACCAGCCGCCGGGGCGGCGGGTGGCACGCACCCGGGGCGGATTGTGCACGACCCCGGAGAACGCACCGCCGCCGCGCACCTCGCCGCGCACGGCGGCGTCGAGCAACCGGGTGCGCAACGCCGCATTGGGCGTCATGAGCAGGGCCATCACGATCCCGTGGTGCTGCAGCCAGGTGAACGTGGTGGTGAGGCAGCCGCCGGCCAAGGTCTCGATGACGCGCAGCGCCTCGGCGAACTCCAGACCCGGCCCGCCTGCCTCGCGCGGGGCGAACAGCCCGTAGAAGCCCTCGGCGGCGAGCAGTGCGAAGTGGCTGTCCGGGATGACACCGGTGCGGTCGACCTCGGCGGCGGCCGGGAACAGCACACCGTCGGCGACCGCGGCGGCCGCGGCGAGCCAGCCGGGGCCGGTCATACCGCCCGCCCGAGTTCCAGCAGGTGCAGATGCCACTGCGCGTGATGATCACCCGACGTGAGGTCGGCGGGCAGCGCGTGGGCCAGGGCGGCCGGCACCTCGGTCATCGTCGTCCGGTGCAGCTCGCGCACGGCGAGCCCCGCCGTGGCGGCAAGGTCGTCGATCAGGGTCGGCCTGCCGAGCGCTTCGCCGAACCACAGGTAGACGCGCCCGGTCGGGGTGAGGAGGCCCGCACCTTCGGCGAGGAAGCGGCGCAGCTTGCCGTAGTCGGGGTCGAACATCGTCTCGTGCCACAGCGAGCCGTCGAGGCGCTCGACGGGCGCGTCGAGGAACGGCGGGTTCCAGTAGATGCCGTCGAATCGCTCACCCGGCGCGACAGCGGCGTAGAGGTCGCTCACCCTGGCCTCGACGCGGTCGGCGACGCCGTGCCGGGCGGCGTTGCGCAGGGTGTTGGTGACGGCGGCCGGGTTGAGGTCGAGCGCGAGGACCCCACGGCAGCCCGCCAGCGCGGCGAGCACGGACATGATCCCGGTGCCGCTGCCCATCTCCAGGAACGAGGACATCGCGCCGAACGGGATCAGGTCGGCGTGCAGTTCGCCGCCTGGCGAGTAGGTGGGCGGCCACACGTCGTCGAGCAGATCCCACTGGCGGCCGAGCAGCTCGAAGACAGCGGCGCGGTCGGTGTCGGAGCGGTAGCCGTCGATGATCGTCTGGCCTATGCGTAGCTCAAGTTCCCTGCTGTCCATTGTGGTCCCGTGGCATCGTCGTGTCCGGTGGTGACCCCAGGGAACGCCGCCGCCCGCTCTCCTGGCAATCAGCCGGGTCGAACACCGGCTGATTCAGGTGGTGACCAGCCGACCAGGGCGTCCAGCGACCGGCGGGACACCGCCTCGGGCAGCAGCCCGCCGAGCCAGGTGCCAGCGTTGCGGACAGCGACCGCGACCGGGTCGTCCACCTCGACGAAGCGGCCGGTCCAGCGGGAGATCCGGGCGAGACGGTCCACGCGCGGGCGGCGGGCTCGGTCGTAGTCGGCGAGCGCCGGGCGCAGCGCCGCGAAGTCGACGATGTCGCCGATGCGGTGTGCCAGCTCGACGGCGTCCTCAAGGGCGACGTTGGCCAGGCCCACGTTGGGGGCCATGGGGTGCGCCGCGTCACCGACCAGCACGACCCTGCCGCTGCCGAGCGCGGACAGCGGAGCGGCGAGCTCCTCGATGCGGTCCACGTGCACCTCGGCCGCGGCGGCGCGGGCCAGCAAGGTCGGGATGGGATCGTGCCAGCGGCCGAA
>DASXYT010000275.1:0-3088 GCA_036502345.1 Pseudonocardiaceae bacterium
TACACGATACCGGGCGAGCTGTGAATTCTGAGAAGGCGCTCCGCGTGTCGTTCAAACCAGTCGTAGTCGCTCTCTTACTCTCCGTCCCGACCGCGCATCGAAGCGTACGCATACCAACGACCGGTCGGGTCGCGGAGGCGCCGATGTCCAGTCCGGCACGCACAGCACTACGGGGTGCTGTGGGTCTGGCGACGGCACTGGTAGCCGTAACAGCGTGCACCAGCGACAAGCGGGCACCTCCGGACGATCGCACGCCCGGCGCCTGGCCGACCGACTCGGCCGGGCACGTCTACCGGCCGTCGACGGACCCCCTCTCGTCGACGTCCGGCTCGGTCATCAACGGCGCGCCGTCCGGGGCCGGCACCAAGCCGGTGCCGGATCTCGCGGCGCCGCGTCAGGTGGCCGTCGCCGCCGCCCGCACGGTGTGCAACTTCGACTGGCATCAGACGCTGGCGCAACGGGTTGCGGCGCTGCGGCGGTACGCCACGGTGGCTTACGCCCGTGCGCTCGAACCGTCGTCCGGCGATCAGGCCAACTGGCGGAGCACGCAGCGCGACAAGGAGACCGGCACGTGCACCGGCGCCACCGCGACGCTCGTCCGCACCGCGCCGAACGCAGCGACCGTGTACTTCGAGCGGGTGCGGATGCAGCAGAAGCTGACGCTGCCCAAGAAGACGCCGACCACTCAAACATTCGAGGTGTTGTACCGGGTCGAGAAGCAGTACGACGGCCACTGGCTGGTCGGCGCCGAGGGTGACGGCGGTTAGCCACCATGGTCAAGTTCCTGTTCGGGTTGCTGGCCGTCGGCACGGTCGGCCTACTTGTCGTGCCCGCCGTACTGGGCGGGGCGTCCGGGGCGTCCGCCGTGGCTAATCCCAAGGCCATGGGCGCCAACTGCACGGTGGGCGGCGTCGGACCGCGGACGGCCGGCAACTTCGCCGGGGTCAACCTCTCGGCGACGCAGATGCACAACGCCCAGGTGATCGTCGCCGTGGTGAAGGCGCGCAACCTGGCCCGTGAGGCCGCGCAGATCTCGCTGATGACCGCCATGCAGGAAAGCTCGCTCACCGTGCTTGATCACGGGGACGCCGCCGGCCCCGATTCGCGCGGGCTGTTCCAGCAACGCGAGTCCTGGGGCCCGTTGTCCGTCCGGCTGGATCCCGCCGGCTCCACCGGCCTGTTCCTCGACCGGCTGGTGAACGTCCCGGCCTGGCAGGCCATCGACCCGGCCGAGGCCGCGCACGCCGTGCAGCGCAACGCGAACGCCGGCGACTACAGCCACTGGATCCCGCTGTCGATCGCCCTCACCGACGCCCTGTTCGGCAACGACGCGACGCAGCTGACCTGCAGCGGCGGCACCCTGTTGCCCGGGGCCCCGCCCACCAAGCAGGCCCAAGTGGCGCTGAAGGCCGCGCAGGGCGCGCTCGGCAAGCCGTACTGCTTCGACGGCGGCGACGCCAACGGCCCGACCCACGGGGGCGGCGGCGACGGCTGTCCGGACGGGACGGTCGGCTACGACTGCTCCGGGCTCGCGCTGTACGCGTGGGCGCAGGCCGGCGTCGACCTGCCGCACTACTCCGGCGACCAGTACCAGCTCGGCCGCAAGGTGCCGATCACCCAGGTGGCACCGGGTGATCTGGTGTTCCTGGCCAACGACGCCGAGGGCATTCACCACGTCGCGATCGTCTGGTCCGTCGATGCCGGCACGACCACCGGCACCGGCCAGATCATCGAGGCGCAGGACTTCAACGTCCCCGTTCACATCCGGAAGTGGAGGGGGGTCGATGAACCTGAAGTCATGCCGTTCGCGGTCAGGCTGGCCGGTTGACCGCGCATCCCCCAAGATCAACCTGTTAAGGAGGTGGCCTCGATGAAGGTCCTCATGTCAACCATTGCGCACTTGTACGCCGCCGCGCCCGGCGATACGTCCAAGTGCACCAAGAAACCAGTAACGATCAACATCCTGGACGGCGCGGGTGCGCCGGGCCTGACGGCTTTGCAGCACCTGATCAACATCGTCGCGGTGATCGTGATCAGCCTGGCCGCGCTGTGCTGTCTGGGTGGCCTGTCGTGGATCCCGCTCGGCAAGACGATCGGGGTACATGGTTCGGGCCAGCACGGCCGGATCATGGTGGTCGGCGGCCTGGCGGTGGCGTTCATCGTCGGACTGATCGCCGTGCTGATCAACCTGGCCTACAGCTGGGGTTCGGGAGTGTCCTGCTGATGCCGCACTACCCGGGCCAGCAACCCCGACGATGGCCGTACGCCGTGGTGGCGGTGGTCGTCGCGGTGGGCGCTGGCCTGCTGGTCGGTCGGCTGACGGCCGACGGTTCGACGGCCGGCGCGAAGCCGGCCTCGAACGGTCAGGCCGCCTGCCCCGGCGGGCGCGACGACGCGGGTCGCAACGCCGCCGCAGTGTGCCTCGTCCAGGCGTACTTCGCGCTGGGTCAGGACACTGACCGGGACGCCCGGTTGTCCGATCTGGTGATGTCCAGCCAGCTCGACTCGACGCGCAAGGCCTACAAGGCCCTCGACGCGAAGGTGGCGCACGAGTACGCCGCGGTGGCGGCGACGAACCTGTCCGGCTCGGGTAACGACATCACCGGGCAGGCCTGGGTGGCGTTCGTCGATTCCTACAAGGACAACTCGGCACCAGCGGCCCAGTGGTGGATCACGTCGTTCGGCCTGCACTGGCAGGGCGGACGATGGTGGCTGAATGGGGTCGTCCAGACGCAGTTGAACGCGACGCCGGCGACGGATGGCCAGGCGCCGGCGGCCGACTCGGGTTTCGGCCCGGGATGGGTGGCGGCCGGTGCGTCGTAGGAATCGTCGTCCTTGGCCACGCGGTCGAAAGCGAGCCGCGTGGACGGTGGCGCTGTGCTTGTTCGGGTTCCTGGCCGGCACGACCGTGCTGGGCGCCGAGACGGTGGGTGCTGATCCGTCCACCGCCTGGCAGCTCACCCCTACAGCCGGGCTGCAGAACGCCAAGGACTCGCAGGGGTTCGAGTACCCGTATCTGGTGATGCCGACCGGCGGGCGGTGGTACCTCGAATGCCCCACTGAGATCAACCAGTCGAACGGCCAGATG
>DASXYT010000276.1:0-28736 GCA_036502345.1 Pseudonocardiaceae bacterium
GAAGATCACCACGGACACCTGGAAGATCCGCTTCCTGCCGTACATGTCGCCGAGCTTTCCGAAGATCAGCGTGGTGACGGCGCTGGTCAACAGGTACGCGGTGGCGATCCACGGCGCGCTGGCGATGTCCCCGAGCGCCTCGCCGATGCCGGGGATGGCCGTGGCGACGATCGTCTGGTCGAGGGTGGAGATGAACAGCACCAGCATCAACGGCACCAGCAGCAGCCTGATTCCGCGATGTGAGCGCATTTCGATCGTGTCCATGTATGAAACGTAAGTCAGTAACCTTTTAGTGTCAAACACCGTGTCGACTGTCACAGGAAAACGCATAGGCAACCTATATAGTTTGTCTATACTTCGGGTCGTGGGACAGACAGCGGTGGACAGCAGCCAGGCAGTCGGCGAGGCCCTCTACAGCCTGGTCATCGCGGCGATCAGAGGTCGTGCCCGCGAGATCAGCCTGACGTCGGCCTCTGCCCTGTCCACGCTGAGCAGGACCGGTCCCCTGCGGCTGACCGACCTGGCCACCGCCGAGGGCATCGCCCAGCCGTCGATGACCACGCTGGTCACCGGCCTGGAGCGGAACGGACTGGTCGAGCGGCGTCAGGACCCCAACGACCGGCGGGTGGTGCTCGTCGCGCTGACCGACGTCGGGCACGACTACCTGCGACGGCGACGCAAGACCGGCGCCGACCGGTTCACCGCCCTGATCGACCAACTGTCCGAAGAGGACCAAGCAGCACTTGTGGCCGCACTGCCGGCCCTGCACCACCTGGAGGAGTCATGAGCGCGGGACACACCGCACCGACGGTCAGCCCGTTCCGGCAGCCGAAGGGCGTGTGGGCGGTCGCGTTCGCCTGCGTCGTGTCGTTCATGGGCATCGGTCTCGTCGACCCGATCCTGCCGGCGCTGTCCAGCCAGCTCAAGGCGTCGCCCAGCCAGGTCGAGCTGCTGTTCACCAGCTACCTCGTCGTGACGGCGGTCGCGATGCTGGTCACCGGTTGGGTGTCCAGCCGGATCGGTGGCAAGCGGACGCTGGTCGCCGGGCTGGTGCTGATCGTGGCGTTCAGCGCGCTGGCAGGCTCGTCGGACACCATCGGCGGCATCATCGGCTTCCGCGCCGGCTGGGGCCTCGGCAACGCCCTGTTCATCGCGACATCGCTCGCGGTGATCATCGGAGCGGCGTCCGGCGGCTTCAGCGGCGCGATCATCCTCTACGAGACGGCGCTCGGGGTCGGCATCGCGCTCGGTCCGCTGGTCGGCGGTGAACTCGGCGCCATCAGCTGGCGCGGCCCGTTCTTCGGCGTCACCGTGCTGATGGCCATCTCGCTCATCGCGACCATCATCTTCGTCGGCGACACGCCCGCACCCGCGAAACGGACGTCCATCCTCGACCCGATCAAGGCGCTGCGGCACCGAGGTCTGGCCACGATGAGCTTCGCCGCCCTCTGCTACAACTGGGGCTTCTTCACCCTGCTCGCGTACACGCCGTTCCCGATGCACCTCGGCATCCACCAACTGGGCTACGTGTTCACGGCGTGGGGCATCCTGGTCGCGATCTTCGCGGTGTTCGTGGCCCAGCGGCTGCAACGCCGGTTCGGCACCCCCAACACGCTCTACGTCAGCTTCGCCGTGCTGTCGATCATCCTGATCGTGATCGGCGCCGGCACGTCCAGCCAGCTCACGCTGATCATCGCCGTCATCCTGTCCGGCGCGATCATCGGACTGAACAACACGCTCACCACGCAGGCGGTCATGCTCGTGGCTCCGGTGGAGCGGCCGATCGCGTCGGCGGCCTACGGGTTCGTCCGGTTCATCGGCGGCGGCCTGGCACCGTACGTGGCGAGCAGGCTGGTCGTCGCGTTCAACGTGCACGTGCCGTTCTACGTCGGCGCCGGTGCTGTCGCGCTGGCCATCGTGGTGCTGTCCACCGGCCACAAGCTGCTCACGGCGGCCGAGAACGAGCCGGAGCCCGAACCCGAGGCCGACACCTGGCCGGGTGAGGACGGCCAGCGGATCGTCGCCGCCGTGGACGCCAGCCCGGCAGCGGTGCGGGTCACCGACGCCGCCATCCGGCTCGCCGAGTCACTGGGCAGCCCGATCGACGTCGTCCACCTGCTGGAGACCGACGTCGTCAGCGAGGACGCGGTCGACGCGGAGGACGGCGAAACGGCACTGCGCGTGGTCGCCGAGCACGTCGAAAGGGTGCGCGCCGCCGGGCTGACCGGCGACGGGCACCTCCTCCGGGCCGTCGGCGACCACGGCGGCGACGGCAGTCGCATCGCCGCGTTCGCCCGGAAGCACAACGCACGGGCCATCGTCGTGGGCACGGCCCACGAGCCCGGCTACTCCCGCCTCTTCGACGCCGACGTCACCGACCAGGTGGTCCGGGACGCGGAGTGCCGGGTGCTCGTGGTGCCGTTGGACGGCGAAGAGCCTGCTCAGGCCTCGACCAGCACCTCGGCCAACGCCCGGTAGCCGGCCAGCTTGTCGTCACCGAGCACCTGGACGCACACGTGGTCGGCACCGGCGTCCAGGTGCGCGGTGACACCCCTGGCCACGGTCTCCGCGTCGCCATGCAGGGCCAGCGCGTCGATCAGCTTGTCGCTGCCGCCGTCCGCCAGGTCCTCCTCGGCCCAGCCGAGCCTGCGCAGGTTGTTCAGGTAGTTGACCAGGCCGAGATAGGGCTTTTCCACCCCTGGCCGGGCGGTCAGGCGAGCCCGCACCGGGTCGGTGTCCAGCACGACCTTCTGCTCCGGCGCCAACAGCGGACCGGCACCGAGCACCCCACGCGCCTCGCGGGTGTGCACCGGCGTGGTCAGGTAGGGGTGGGCGCCCGCAGTGCGTTCCGCCGACAGCTTCAGCACCTTGGGACCCAGCGCCGCGAGTACCCGGTGCGTCACGGGCACGCCCGCCTCGTCCAACTGGTCCAGGTACTCCACGATCGTGTCGTAGGGCTTGCGGTACTCCTGGGTCGCCTCGGGGTGGCCGATGCCGACGCCGAGCAGGAACCTGTCCGGATGCTTGGCGTTGATCCGGTGGTAGGAGGCGGCGATGGTGGCCGCGTCGTCCTTCCACATGTTCACGATCCCGGTGGCGAGCGTGAGTCGCTCCGTCGCGTCGAGCAGGGTCTCGACGATGTCAAGGCTGCCGCCCGGTGAGCTGCCGATCCAGATCGCCTGGTAGCCGAGGCGCTCCACCTCGGCGGCGAGTTCCGGACTCAGGTCCCCTGCACGGCTCCAGATGCCGAACTTCCCCAATTCGATGGCCATGTCCCTGGGTAACCGGCCGGTCGCGGGTTTATTCCTACTGTCAGGGTTGCCTGACGCCCACTGTCAGGTTAGCCTGACACCATGACGAGCGGAGAGGTGCCGACCGAGCTGGCCGGCAAGGTGAGCAACAAGGACCCTGCGGTCGGTCTGCCCGCCGTGGTCGCCCTCCGGCGGCTGCTGGAGGAGTTGGAACGGCTGCACGTGGACAACGCCCGCGAACAGGGCTGGTCCTGGCAGGACATCGCGACGGCGCTACGGGTGAGCCGCCAGTCCGTACACGAGAAGCACGCCAACCGCCGCAAGGTAACCGGCCAGGAGGGCCCTGGCGCGCCAGCGGCGCGTTAGGGCCAAGAATCCCCGGACAATGCTCAACGGGCTGGAGATCTGAGATGTTCGAACGATTCACCGTCCTGGCCAAGCGGGCCATCTCACTGGCCCAGGACGAGGCCATCGCCCTCGGCCACGACTTCATCGGCACCGAGCACATCCTGCTCGGCCTGACCGGCACCGGCGACGAGGTGGCCGTCGACGTGCTCGGCGGCTACGGCGTCACGACAGTGCGAGCCCGCGACGAAACCGTCCGGCTGCTCACCGAGGCAGGCGTGGACACCAGCGGCGGCCGTGCCGCGACGGAGGCGCTCGCCGCGATCGGTATCGACGTCGACGAGATCCGGCGACACGCTGACGAGGCGTTCGGCCCCGGCCGGTTCCGGTATCCGCGCCCGCCGTTCACCTCGCGTGCCAAGCACACACTGAAACTGACCCTGCGCGAGGCCGTTGCCATGGGGCACACCGACATCGGCACCGAACACCTGGTGCTCGGACTGCTGGACGACCCGAAAGGCGTCGGCTACCAGGTCCTCACCGGGCTGGGCGTCGACCCGGCCGGACTGCGTGGCACCATCCTGAGCCGCGTCAGGCCGCAGGCTTCCTGAGTACCGCCCGCACGCGGTTCACCAGCCGGTCGACCCGACCGCGCGCCAGTTGCCGCAGTACCGCACGGGTGCACGGTCCGTGGTAGATGATGAAGTCGTCGTAGCCGTGCACGCCGGGCCGGTCGGCCACCGACTCGGCGGCGTCCCGGACGGCGGTCAGCCGGTCCACGGTCAGCTGCAGCGGTGGTTCGTGTGGCTGGTACGTGGTGCCGATCGGATAGTCCCGCCCCGGCGTCGTGGTCATCTCGATGTGGCAGCCGAGCACCCACGTCACCTCCCGGGCGGCCGCGAAGTCGACCAGCCTGCGCATGCTGTCGGTGAACGCCGGAAAATCCTTGACATACAAGCGACCCCGGCAGACCGTGTCGCCGGTGAGCAGGAAACCTGTCCATGGGTCGAACACCGCGATCGATGCCGCCTGGTGGCCGGGGATGCCGACGATGTCCAGCACCCGGCCGCCGAGGTCGTAGGTGACGACCTGCGTCGGCCAGTCGGTGAGGCCGAAGTAGGCCCACACCGCCTCGGCGGCCACGGGGATGACGCCGGTGTCCGGCCGACCGGTGAACTGGTCGTCCCCCGCGTGGTGATCGCCGTGTCCGTGGGTGTGGGCGACGACGAGTTCGTAGCCATCCCGCGGGTGGGCGGCCAGCCAGTCGGCCAACAGCCGATCCACCGTGGCGCGCAACGGGAACGTCTGCGCGTCCTCGGTGGCACCGGTGTCCAGCAGCAGCGCCCTTTCGTTGCCGCACAACAGGAACATGAACGGCGCCTCGTAGTGCACCGCCTTGTTCTGGCGCAGGATGAACGTGTGCTCGTCGTAGGCGTGCACCTGGATCGGCGGGTCGGTGTTGTGGGCGGACGACACCGACCCGTGCTGCCAGCGCACGTCGAGGTCGCCCGCCACCGGGGTACCACTGGTGAAGTCGATCAGGGCCTCACCCATCGCGCCGTCCTCAGCTCGTGCCACCAGTGAAGTTCACCGTAATGGTACGGAAGCCGAGGGACTGCAGGAGGCTGACCAGCATCGTCCTGGTGTTGCGTTGTGCGTCGGCCAACAGTTCGCTCTTGCCGGCAGCGGCCTGGATCTGCTTCTGGGCCAGTTCGTAGACGGCCTGCTGTGAGTTGGGGTTGCCGGACAGGAACTGGTTGACCCTGGTGAACAGGCCTTGCTGCTCCGCGAAGACGTAGGACTCCTTGACGTCCAGCTTCGCGGTCTCCAACTGGGCCTTGCCGAGGGTGAGCGTTGCCGAGAGCCGGTCGCTGGACACCTTGATCGCGTCACCCTTGAGGTGCGAGAAGTCGATGAACGCGTTGTCCGTGCCGACGCCGATGAACATCGTGTCACTGCCTTCGAGGAAACCGGGCAGGATCGAGCCGCCCGACGAGATGTCGACCACGACCTGGAACGTGCCGCTGGCCGCCTCGTACCTGGACAGCTGTTGGATGGACGTGAGCAGCACCGGTCCCGAGCGCTGTTGGGTCGTCTCGCCGAACGGGTTGCGCAACTGCGGGAACAGGTGCACAGCCGAGCCGACGAGCACCACCGCGATCAGCACGACGACCGCGATGCCTGCTGCCGCGAGACGCCTGGTCCAAGTGTTCATACCAAGATGATTCCCGGTGCCGTGACCGCTCAATCACCCGCGGTCGCTCCGAGTAGTTTGGTGGCACCGGGTGGCGGGTACCACCCGTGCTGAGCAGCGGGAGGCGCACGATGGCCAGGGAACGCAGGAGACGCAGGTCAGGTTGGTTCTGGGTGTTCGTCATCGTGGTGCTCGTGGTACTGCTCGGCTTGTTCTTCGGCGGCTACCGCAAGGGCACGAAAGTCGGCATGGTGTCCCCCGACCCGGCGTCCATCTCCGTGGTGGTCAACGGTTCCGGCTACTGACCGCGTAGCTCGCTGACCGTCTTCTCGACCCGGCGCTGCCGCGTCTCGGGTTTCTTGGCCTCCTCCACCCACAGCACGTACCGCGACTTGTGGCGGTAGGCCAGTTGGTCGAACGCCTGCTGCGCTGTCGTGTCGGCGGCCAGTGCCGCTGCCAGGTCGGCGGGCACCGTCACCTCGCGGGGCGCCGCGTCCAGCGTGACCTCGACGTCCACCTCGTCGCCCGCGGCGACGCCTGCTCTGGCGCGCACGTCGGCGCTCACCGAGATCAGGTACCGGCCGCCCAGTGACCCGATGCTGTTGCGATAGGCGTAGCCGTTGATGGTGACGTTCACCGCGGGGCGCTTGCCGCCGCCCAGTTCGGTGACCACCTCCGCCGGCACCTCGATGCCGGTGGCCGTCTTGCCGTTGAGCTCCACCACACCGTGAAAGCGCATGGTCCCTCCCCTGTCGTGCTCGTTATTGGACACTAGCCGCATGACACGAGTGCTGGTGGTAGGCGGGGGCATCGCGGGCACAGCGGTCGCGCTGGCCGTGGCGAAGGCCGGGTTCGACGTGTCGGTGTACGAGGCACATCCGGACAGCGGAGCCGACATCGGCGCGTTCCTCACGCTGGCCGACAACGGCATGCGGGCGCTCGCCCAGATCGACGCCGCAGAGGCGGTCGCGGGCCGGGGTTTCCCGCTCACGGCGATGTCCGTGCTGGACCACACCGGTGCCGAGATCGCGTCGGTCCCGCTCGGCGGGCACGACCACCCGCTGACCAACTACCGGTGCCTGCGCCGCGCCGAACTGGGCGACGTCCTGCGGTCCGAGGTGCAGCGCAGGTCGATTCCGATCCGGCACGGCGCTCGCCTCGCGTCGTTGACCGAGGACGGGCACGGCGTCACGCTGCGGTTCACCGATGGCAGCACAGCGACCGGTGCCATCGCCGTCGGTGCCGACGGGCTGAACTCGACCACCCGCCGGCTGGTCGACCCGGCGGCAGCCGGCCCGCGCTATGCGGGCCAACACGTCTGGTACGGCTACACCACAGCCGCCCGGCCGCCGACCGCGCCGGAACGGATCACGATGATCCGAGGCAGCGCGTCAGCATTCGGCTACTGCGTGTCCCCCGCAGGCGAGACGTTCTGGTTCGCCAGGACATCGGCGCCGGAACCGCTGTCCGCCGAGGAAATCGGCGCATCGACGGACCGGCTGTTGCCGCTGCTCCAACCGGACGCGACACCGGCGCACGACATCGTCGCGGCAACCGGCGACCAACTCATGGTTACCGACGCAAGTGACCTGACGCCCGGCATCCGGTGGCACACGGCAGCCACCGTGCTGGTCGGCGACGCGGCACACGCCGCATCGCCGGCGACCGGGCAGGGCGCGTCGATGGCGCTGGAAGACGCTGTCGTGCTGGCCAAAGCCCTTCGTGACGTGCCGGGAGACGCGCTGCGGAGCTACGACCGGCTGCGCAGGCCACGGGTGGAGCGCAACATCATGGCCAGTGCGGCGGCGACAGCGGGCCGGCCGACCGGCAACGACCGGCGTCGGTCGCATGTGGACGACGAGCTGCCGGGCCTGCTTGATTGGCGGACCCAGATCACCGCATGACCCGGTAGGCTTGCCGTTCCTACAGAATTGGGGCCTGCCCATGACCGGCAACGGCACTCCAGTCATCTTCATCCACGGCCTATGGCTGCACGCGACGTCGTGGGCACCGTGGCTCACATTGTTCGAGGAAGCCGGTTACCATCCGATGGCCGCGAGTTGGCCGGGCGACGCCGACACCGTCGAACTGACCCGGGCGAATCCGGACGGTGTCGCGAACTACGGCATCGACGACGTCGTGGAACACATCGGGAACATGATCGCGACACTGCCCACCAAGCCGATTCTCGTCGGGCACTCCTTCGGCGGCATGATCGCGGAGAAGCTGCTCGGCCAGAACCGCGCGGCGGCCGCCGTCGCCATCGACGCGGCACAGATCAAGGGCGTACTGCCGCTACCCCTCTCCAGCCTGCGCGCGACGCTGCCGGTGTTCAAGAATCCAGGAAACCGGCACAAGGCCGTCGCACTCACGGCCGAGGAGTTCCGCTACAGCTTCGGCAACGCGCTGCCGGCCGAGGAGTCGGACGCGCTGTTCGAGCAGTGGACCATCCCGTCGCCGGGCAAGCCGCTGTTCGAGGCAGCCGCCGCGAACTTCTCGCTGCACTCGCCTTCGAAGGTGGACACCGACAACGAGGAACGCGGCCCACTGCTGCTGATGATGGGCGGCCAGGACCACACGGTCCCGGAGAGCATCACGAAGGCCACTCTCAAGCAGTACCGGCACTCCTCTGCGGTGACCGAACTGATCGAGTTCGCCGACCGCGGCCATTCGCTGACCATCGACAGCGGCTGGCGGGAGATCGCCAAGGCCAGCCTGGAATGGCTGGCCAAGCAGGATTTGTAGTTCGGCTACCAGGCCGGCCTGTCGGCTCGGCCGGCCTGGTGCTACTCGGCCATGTGGTGCCACCAGGTGATGCCTTCGCCGATCTGGGTGAAACCGCAGGTGCTGTAGAGGGCCTTGCCCTCCGGTGTCGCGTTGAGGACCGCGTCCCGGGCGCCGCTTTCCCTTGCCGCCGCACACACGGTGGCGAGCAGCGCCGTGCCGAGGCCGCGGCGTTGGAAGCGGGGCCAGACGTCCATGTCGAAGACACCGGCGAGATCGCCGTCCCGGAACGACCATGCCCGGCCCGCGAATCGCGCTGTCCTCCGGGTGTGCGCGGCGGCGTACCAGGCACACGGTGGCTCCAGCCGGGTGAGCGCGAGTTGCTCGCGATAGGCCGCGTGTTCGCCCTGGTAGTCAGCGGTGTCCTGCTCGAGCCGGACCCTGGAGTCATTCGGTTGGGGAACGCCGGCGAGGCGACCTGTCATCCACCACGGTGACCACCCACGTTCGAAGCCGGCTTCGGCCAGCGCGTTCGCGTCGACGTCGACACCGAGCCACGCGCCGACGATGCCCCGGCCGAGGTCGCGGGCCCTATCCACACCACGCTGGACCGCCGCGGTGGTCAGCGCGCGCGGAAACATCAGGTTCATGCCGTCCGGCCCGTCGGTCCACAGCAGCCCGTCGTCGCTCCACACCGCGCCGCCCAGTGCCTGCGCTCTGGTTCGGAACCAGTTGGTCTGCACGCGCTCGCAGTCGGCCACCGTCACCATGACCAACGATCATGCCAGCGCGGCCGCTACCAGGTCGGGATCAGACCGCCGTCCACGGTGATGTCCGCACCGGTGACGTTCGCCGTCCGGTCACTGGCCAACAGCAGCACCAGGTCGGCGACCTCGGCAGGCTTGGTGAAGCGGCCGAGCACCGAGTCGCCGGCCGCCTTGAGCACGACGTCATCGGCCTGCACGCCGGTCCCGTTGGCCACGGTGGCGGCGACGCCGTCCACGCCGAGCCACAGGTCCGTCATGACCGGTCCCGGGCTGACCGTGTTCACCCGGATGTTGTGCTCGCCATACTGCTTCGACAACGCCTTGGAGAAATTGGCCAGCGCGGCCTTCGCGGCGCTGTAGTCGATCACGCTCGGGTCGGGCAGCACGGCGTTGACCGAACAGACGTTCACGATCGCGCCCCGACCAGCGGTGAGCATCAGGGGCAGCGCGGCACGGGTCGCGCGGACCGCCGCCATCAGGTTCAGGTTGACCGTGGTCAGCCACTGCTCGTCGGTGACGCCGAGGAACCCGCCGATGCGGACCGGCGCCGAACCGACGTTGTTCACCAGGATGTCGATCCGTTCACCCGCCGCGGCCACCAGCGTCGCAGGGCCGTCCGGTTCGCCAAGGTCGACGGGCACCACCAGCACCGAACCATCGGCGGCCAGCTTGTCCAACTCAGGCGACGAGTGCCGTGCGCCGGCGACGACGTACACGCCCTCGGCGACGAGGCCGTTGACCACCGCGAGGCCGATTCCCTTGCTGGCGCCGGTCACCACGGCGACCCGGCCCTCCAGTCCCAGCCGCAGCCCGGTCATCGGCTGGTCGCCGACGGTCCGAGCACGACGGGCAGCGAGCGGTGGCCGTTGGAGATGAACGACGGCAGCGGGGTCAGGTCCCGTGCCGGCACGGCGAGCGTGAGATCGGGGAACCGGTCGAACAGCGCCGGCAGCGCGATCTCTGCCTCCAGCCTGGCCAGTGGTGCACCGAGACAGAAGTGCGCACCGTGGCCGAAGGCGAGGTGCTGTGTGGTACTTCTGGTGACGTCGAAGGTGTGCACGGTCGCACCGTAACGCTCCGGGTCACGGCACGCCCCCGCGTAGGAAGCCAGGATCGCGTCACCCTTGCCGATCGTCCTCGCCTCGTCGACGTCGATGTCCTCGATGGCATAGCGCAGCGGCAGATTCGCCACCGGTGCCTGCCAGCGCAGCGCCTCCTCGATGACGTCCTGCCAGGACGCCGCACCCGACCGCACCAGGTCCAGTTGGCCCGGCTCGCCGAGCAGCCCGGTGACGGCGTGGTCGAGCAGGTTCGCCGTGGTCTCGTGGCCGCCACCGAGCATCAGCAGCAGCGTGCCGACGAGTTCGGCGTCGTCCAGCGAGCCGTCGTCGGTGTCCCTGGCCGCGATCAGCGCGCTGGTCAGGTCGTCGGCGTCCGGCTCGGCCCGCTTCGCCGCGACCAGGCCGGCGAGCATCCCGTAGAGCTGGCCCGCGGCCGCCTCGGACTGTGGGGACGACGTGTCGAACACGGCCTCCACGACCCTGCGCAGTTCGGCGCGCGATCCTTCCGGCACGCCGAACAGGTGACAGATGACCTCCAGCGGTAATGGATAGGCGAACCGGCGGCGCAGATCGACCGGCTGGTCCAGCGCCTCGGTCTCCAGGCCGTCCAGCAGACCCGACGTGATCCGCTCGACCATCGGCCGCAGTGCGCCCACCCGCCGTGGCGTGAACGCCGACGCGACCAGGGAGCGCAGCCGCCGGTGGTCGTCGCCCTGCGCGGTGAACATGTTCCGGACCGACACCCACACGTGCAGCGGCCAGTCGTCGGGCAGCTCGCCGTTGATCATGATGGGCCAGTGCTGGCGGGCGTCGGTGGACACCCTCGGGTCGGTGAGCAGCCTGGCCAGCAGGTCGTAACCGGTGATCGACCAGGCAGGGACGCCACCGGGCAGCGTCACCCGCGCGGCAGGCCCGGACGCGCGCAGCCGGGTGGTCTCGCCATGGATGTCACCGCCCGCCGGGTCGAGCGCGACCGGGGGGTGCTGGTCCATGGGGCGGCCTCCTGGGGTTCCGCCGAATTTTCGTCCGGTTCGGGGTGCCACACAATCGGCCATTGACGCGACACCGGCTCCCACCAACGAGTGATGGGAGCCGGTGTCAGTGCCGTGCGTCTACTCCTTGGGGCCGGGGATGTGGGTCGGCCGGGTGAGGCCGGTCCGCTCGTCCCCGTAGCTGAGCCACGAGCCGATCGGGTTGTGCTGACCGACGCCTGGCTTGTTGTAGTTGCACACACCGGTCGGGAACGCCGCCCGCAGCTGCGCCTGCTGCGCCGCCGTGAACGTGACCGGGTAGCTGGCGAGGTTCAACGGCTGCAGGCTGCACTTCAGCACGTTGGTGTTCTGCGCCTCGCCGGCAACCTGCCTCGGGTTGGCAGCCACCGGGAAGCCTGCCGCGGCACACGGGCCGCTGGCCGGGTCGGTGACCTTGGCGACCACCCGCTGGGTGGCCGAGGTGAAGCAGCCGTCACCGAGGTCGCTCGGCTTGTCGCCGATGACCTTCGACGGCAGGCTGTGCCGCGACCTGTCCGCGTCGATCGCGGTCAGCCAGCGGTTCATCGCGTCCAGCTCGTAGGCGTTCGCCGCGTTCACGACGTCGCCTGCCGGCTGGTTCTCGATGATCACCTGGTTGGCCGAGGTGCCGTTGGCCTGGATCAGCCGCTGGCGCATCGCGAACGACCATTCCGTCGTGTGGATGTCGTTGCCGAAACCGGCGAAGTCCAGGTCGTCGCGCTGGTCGATGATCGGCGTGTCCCGCAGGCCCTGGTCGCCGTTGGTGAGCAGATCGTCGGCGTAGGCCGCGTTCAGCGCCTTCGGGTCGGCAGCGATCCGGCCGGCCTGGGGAGCGCCGGTGAAGTCGATGCCACCCATGTCGGCGTTGAGCGTGACGAACTGGTCAGCCGTGATCGCGCCGCTCTTCAGTGCCGCGAGGCCGTACTGCACACCGGTGTTGTCCAGCGTGCTGCGGACGAAACCGGTCTTCGGGTCGCGGCCGAACTGGTTGACCAGCTGCTCGTTGGCGTTGCACTT
This sequence comes from Pseudonocardiaceae bacterium, assembly GCA_036502345.1. Lineage (GTDB taxonomy): Bacteria > Actinomycetota > Actinomycetes > Mycobacteriales > Pseudonocardiaceae > DATEPR01. Next base: position 12,370 of record DASXYT010000276.1, read on the forward strand.
CACGCCATTCGGGTTCGTCACCGGGTCCCAGCGGGCGGCCACCGGGATCGCCGCGTTGCAGCTGCCGGTCGCCGTCGCCCGGTTGGCGAAGGTCTGGTCCCACGAGATGCAGCTGGTGTAGTCGTTGTAGCCGGCGATCGCCTGCCGCTGTGCCGCCGTGAACGAAGCGCCGGCGCCTGCGAAGAACTGGTCCAGCAGCTTGCAGTCGTCCACCGGGCCGGCCGTGGACAGCGGGTCGGGGAACGAGATGCTCGGGATGATCCCGTCCACGATGCCCGGGTACTCGTCGGCGATCGTGTACTGCTGGATGGCGCCACCGGAGCCGCCCCAGCCGATCGTGTGCGACACCGGGCCGTAGGTGTCGATGAAGTGCTCCTTGACCATCATGGCCGCCTCGGCGGAGATGATCGAGCTGCAGTTGTTGTCCAGCACGTTCAGGCTGGAGGACGCGACCGCGTAGCCCTGGCCGAGGAACAGGTCGTTGATCACGCCACCGGTGCTGTTGCCCTGGTGGTAGCCGGCGTTGCAGCCGCCGCCGAACGTGTAGACCAGCGCGCGGTTCCAACTGCTGTCAGCGGCCAGCGGGTTCGGGTCGGACCCGTCGTAGAGCGCCGCGATCTGGTAGACGGCCCGGTCGATGGTGCCGGTCTCGACACGCACGATGTAGGGCACCGTCTTGCCGTTGACGGTGGCGGTGGCCAGATCAGCGGGCCGGCTGGCCGGGTCCGCGAGCGCGACGAACGCGCCTGCCGTGTTCTTGTACTGGAACGTGACCTGGGTCGGCGCGCTGCAGTTGGGCATGACAGCGGGCGCCAGGCCGAACGCCGTGGTCTCGCAGAAGAACGGCGTCTGCTGCGGGCCGGAGAAGACAGGGCCGGTGATCGGGTGGTTGTCCACCTTCAGTTCGGCGTGCTGCGAAGAACCGTGGCCACGACCGTCGGTGTTCGCCTGCAGCACGTTGGTGCCCTCGCGCAGGCCGGTGACCAGGCCGAGCAGGCTGCCGTCGTGCTGTGCGCGGAACGCGGAGGTGACGTCGTGGCCGTTGTCGGTGATCCGGACGTCCCGGAGGCCCTTGGGCACGGTCACGCTGACCAGCACCTGACCGCCGCTGACCAGGGTTGGTCGTGGGTTGGAGACCGTGGTGATACCGAGCCGGGTCGGCTGTCCGGCCTGGTTGCCCGGCCCCTGACTGGCGGTCGCCGGCGAGGCCGTGAGGCCGACGATCAGGGCTGCGGTCGTCGCCAGGACGGCGGCCGGTAATAGTGCGCTGAGTGTCCTGCGCCACCGATGATCATGCACCGCATCGCTCCACTCGCTCATGGCGTCACGGTGGTTCCGCGACGCCGAGGAACCCAAGCTGTCTAGCACGGCAGACACCGTAGAACAACGTTCGGTCCCGAACTTACCCAAATGACCAAACAGGACAGTCACACCTTCTGGCGCGATCGGCGTCACTTCCCGGGCGGAACCGAAGGCTGTTCAGGCAGACTGACTGCGTGACCGAGACCAAGAAGAGCCGGGCGACCAGCACCAAGACCCTGTTGCTGGAAGCGGCGCGCGAGATCTTCACGACGGCGGGCTACTCGGATGCCAACGTCGTGGACATCGTGGAGCGGGCGGGCTCCAGCGTCGGCAGCCTGTACCACCACTTCGGTGGCAAGTCCGACCTCTACATCGCGCTGTACGACGACTACCAGACGCGGCAGCGACACCGTTCGGCCAAGGCGTTCCGGCTCGCGCTCGCGGCCGGTGAGACCGACTCGTTGCGCCTGTTCATCCTCGGCACCCGTGCCTACCTGGAGGGCTGTTGGGAGGAGCGGGAACTGGCCCAGCTGTTCCTGTCCGGCGGTGGCCCGCCCGGGTTCGATCTGCTCTGCCGGCGCGGCTTCCGGCACTGGCTGACCACGAACGCCGACCTGCTCAGTGAGCACGCCAGGCCACTGCCGGACACATTGGTGCTGGTACTGACCACAATTGCCACCGAAGCGGGCCGCGAGGTGGCCGTGCAGCCGTCCAGGGCGGCGGCCCGTCGGTTCATCGAAGAGATCCTCGAACTGATCGGCAGGTTGTACCCGACCGACTGATTCGGGCCACCCCCGGTACCCCTGGGCAAGGCCGCCGCACTTCTGTAGCATGCCAAAAACCGAACACTGTTCGGCTAGGGCTACAGGGTGGTGGTCATGAGCATGGAGCCAGGCGACCCGTTGCTGCGGGTCGACGGCATCTGCGTCTCCTTCGGTGGGCTGGACGTTCTCACCGACGTCGGCGTCGACGTCCCACCGTCGGGGGTGCTCGGCGTGATCGGCCCGAACGGTGCCGGCAAGACCACGCTGTTCAACGTCATCTGCGGGTTCGTGCGGCCGAGCAAGGGCACCATGTCGTTGGCCGGCAAGCCACTGCACGGCCACCGGCCGCACAACGTCGCCGAACTCGGTGTCGCCCGCACCCTCCAGGGCCTCGGCCTGTTCAGCAGGCTGAGCGTGCTGGACAACGTGATCGCCGGGACCACGCACCTGTCCCGCACCGGCCCGATCGGCGCGCTGCTCGCGTCACCGTGGGCCGACCGGAGCGAACGGCGACTACGCAACCAGGCCCTGACGGTGATGGAAACACTGGGCATCGCCGACGAGGCCAACCGGATGTGCGCCAGCCTGCCCTACGGCGTTCGCAAGCGGGTCGCGCTGGCGCGGGCACTGGTCGCCGAACCGAAACTGCTGATGCTGGACGAACCCGCGGCAGGTCTTTCGGCGCCCGAAATGGCCGAACTGGCAGAAATCATCAGAGGCCTGCACAACAAAACGGCCGTTATGTTGGTCGAGCACAACATGGATTTCGTGATGGACCTCTGCGACCGGCTCGTGGTGCTCGACTTCGGTCAGGTCATCGCGCGCGGCACACCGTCGGAAATCCGCAACGACCCTGCCGTGCAGCGTGCCTATCTCGGTGAATCGGTGGACTCCGCGCAGCCGGTCGCCGAAGCGATGCAGCAGCAGGCGGTTGGCGGCGACCATGCTTGAGATCACCGACCTCACCGTGGAGTACGGCGCGGTGCGGGCACTGGACAGCGTCGACATCGAGGTGGCCGAGGGCTCGATCACCGCGGTGCTCGGCGCGAACGGCGCAGGCAAGACCACACTGCTGCGCACGCTGTCCGGCCTGGTGCGGTCGAGCAAGGGCACGATCCGGTTCCTGGACCGCAAGATCAGCGGCCGGGCGCCGGAAGACGTTGTCCGGGACGGGATCGCGCACGTCCCGGAAGGACGCGGCGTGATCGCCGAACTGACCGTGGACGAGAACCTGCGGGTCGGCGCACTGTGCCGGTCCGACCGTGCCTGGACCCGCGAGGGCACGGCCAGGATGATCGAACTGTTCCCGCCACTGGCCGCCGCGCAACACCGGCGGGCCGAGACGCTGTCCGGCGGCGAGCGGCAGATGCTGGCCATCGCCAGGTCACTGATGAGCAGGCCGCGGCTGCTGCTGCTGGACGAACCGTCGCTCGGCCTCGCGCCGCGCGTCATCGCCGACATCATCGCGACACTGCGCCAACTCCGTGACGACACCGGCCTGACAATCCTGCTGGTGGAACAGAACGCCGCGACGGCGCTGTCCGTCGCGGACCGGGCGGTCGTGCTCAACCTCGGCAAGAAGGTGGCCGACGACCTGGCGGAGAACCTGATCGCCGACGATCGCGTCCGACACGCTTACTTGGGGATGTGAATGGTCCAGTTCATCGACCTGACCCTCGGTGGTCTCTCGGCGGGTGCGATCTACGCCGCGGTCGCACTGGCGCTGGTACTGATCTGGCGGGCCACCGGGATCGTCAACTTCGCCCAGGGCGGCATGCTGATGATCACCACGTTCGTCGCGTTCACGGTGGTCAGCCACGGCGCCTCCTACTGGCTGGCGCTGATCGTCGCCGTCCTGGCGGGCCTGGTGCTCGGTGCCGTCGTCGAGCGGCTGGTGATTCGTCCGGTGGAGAACAAGCCACCGCTCAACGCCGTCGTCGTCACGTTCGGCCTGCTGGTGCTGCTGCAGGGCATCGCCGGCATGATCTTCGGCGGCACGCCCCGGTCCTATCCCCCGGCCTTCGGTATCCAGGGCTTCAAGGTCAACGGTGGGCGACTGCTGTTCGCGCCCAACGACCTGTGGGTGATCCTGGTCGTGCTGGTGGTGATGATCGTGCTGGCCGTCGTCTTCCGGCGCACGTCGCTCGGCCTGCGGATGCGTTCCGCCGCGTTCGCCCCTGAGGTGGCCAGGCTGCTCGGTGTCCGGGTCGGCCGGATGTTCACCGTCGGCTGGGCACTCGCGGCCGCGGTCGGCGCGCTGGCCGGCGTACTCATCGCGCCGAGCACCTTCGTCAGCCCGAACGCGTTCGACGGCACGCTGGTGTTCGGCTTCACGGCGGCCGTCATCGGTGGCCTGGACAGCCCGCCCGGTGCCGTGGTCGGCGGCGTGAGTCTGGGCATCGTGCTCGGCTGGGTGTCCGGCTACCTCGGCTCCGACGTGGTCAACCTGGGCGCTCTGGTGGTCCTCGTGCTGGTACTGATGATTCGCCCGAACGGACTGTTCGGACACGCGGCAGGACGGCGGGTATGACAGCGACTCTCACCGAGGCACGGCGGTTGATCGACAAGGCGTCGCTGACCAACCGTCCGAGGTCGACCCTGCTGCGCCACCTGATCTGGGCGGTGCTGGGCGCAGGCGTGCTGTACGTGATCTCCATTTCCCTCGGCCAGTTCCAGGATTTCGAGTTCGCGCAGATCTGCTATACCGCGATCGCGGCGGCAGGCCTGACCGTGCTGTCCGGACTGTCCGGGCAGATCTCGCTGGGCAACGGCGCGTTCATGGCCGTCGGTGCCTACGCGACAGCACTGCTGCTGGAACACCAGCAGTGGCCGCTGGTGCTGGTGCTACTCGTCAGCGTCGTCGTCTCGGCAGCCGTCGGACTACTGGTCGGCGCGGCGGCGGCACGGCTGCGTGGCCCGTACCTGGCCGGTGTCACGCTGGCGCTGGCGCTCGGGTTGCCGACACTGGCCAACTACCACGGCCTGCAGAACCAACTCGGCGGCGCGAACGGCATCGTCGTCGCCCCCAGCCCGCCGCCGCTCTCGCTCGGCGAGACGTTCCCACTGGAACGCTGGCAGGCGTGGATCACCGGGCTGTGCCTGGTAATCACACTGTTTCTGTTGGCCAACCTGGTGACCAGCCGACTGGGCAGGGACATGCGGCTGCTGCGGGAGGACGAGGATGCCGCGGCACTGAGCGGTGTCCGGGTGGCACGGACGCAGGTGATCGCGTTCAGCGTGAGCGCGGCCTGTGCCGGACTGGGCGGCGCGCTGCTCGCCTGGGTGAACAGCCTTGCCGCGCCGGGTGCTTTTCCACTGACGTTGTCGTTGTCGCTGCTGACCGCGGCGGTACTCGGCGGTCTCGGTAGTCTCGCCGGCGCCGTCTACGGCGCCGTCATCGTGACGTTGCTGCCGACCTGGTCGACCGATCTCGCCCAGGCGGCGAATCTGCCGAGGACGATCTACGCGAACATCCCGCTGGTGCTGTACGGCGTGGTCCTTTTCTTGGTCGTGGTGTTGTTTCCGGGTGGGATTCAGGGTGGCCTGGTCCGGTTGTGGAGGGCGTTACACATCACAATTCGTTGACGACCGCAGTGCATCGCTCGCAATACGTCACTGACCTCAGTACGTTTCCTACAACCGAACGCCATTCTAGTGGGAGGCGAAAGGGTATGACCCGCTCCACCAGATTCCGCGCGATCGTCGCCGTATCGGCGATGACCGCCATCTCCTTGACGGCGTGTGGCAGTCAGACGTCGTCGTCATCGTCGTCGGGTGCCAGCGCACCCGGCGTGACCGCCAACTCGGTCCTCCTCGGCAGCACCCAGCCGCTGACCGGTGTCGCCGCGCCCGGCTACAGCGAGATCGCACCAGCTGCCCAGGCGTACTTCAACTACATCAACTCGCAGGGCGGCATCAACGGCCGCAAGATCACGCTGAAGTACGTCGACGACGGCTACAATCCAACTCAGACTGTGACGCAGACTCGCCAACTTGTCTTACAGGACAAGGTTTTCGCGATGCTCGGCGCACTCGGTACGCCCACCCACACCAAGGTGGTCGACTTCCTGAACAGCGAGCGGGTGCCTGACTTGTTCGTGGCGTCCGGCTGCATCTGCTGGAACGAGCCCAAGCAGCACCCCGAGACGTTCGGCTGGCAGCCGGACTACCTGATCGAGGGCAAGATTCTCGGCCAGTACATCAACCAGAACTTCGCCGGCAAGAAGGTCGCGTACTTCTACCAGGACGACGATTTCGGCAAGAACGGCATGCAGGGGCTGGACAAGTACATCCCCAAGAACCTCGTCGTGTCGCGGCAGCCCTACCAGCCCGGTGCCACCGACGTCTCGGCCCAGGTCACGGCCATCGCCGCCGCCAAGCCCGACGTGGTCGTGCTGGACACCGTGCCCGCGTACACCGCACTGTTCAAGCTGACGTCGCTGAAGCTCGGCTTCTCGCCGACCATGGTCGTGTCCAACGTCGGCTCGGACCCGCTGACGCTGGAAGGACTGCTGCAGTCCTTCGCCAAGCAGGCCGGTTCGTCGATCAGCCAGCCCGCCCAGCTCATCGAGGGCATGGTCACCGACACCTACCTGCCGTCGCTGGGTGACACCAGCAACTCGTGGATCACGCTGTTCAAGAAGGTCCACGACCAGTACCTGGCGAAGCTGCCGTTCGACGGCAACGTCGCCTACGGCATGGCCGTCGCCTACACGTTCGCCCAGACCCTGAAGGCGGCCGGCAAGAACCCGACCCGCCAGGGTCTGATCGACGCACTGCAGAAGGGTGGCCTCACCGGCCCGGGCCTGGTGCCCTACCGGTACAGCACCACCGACCACTCCGGCTTCACCGGTGTGCAGGTGGGCACGATCAAGTCCGGCGTCCTGGTGCCCACGGGGACCCCGCTCACCACGGACGACGCAGGCGGTCCGATCACGCCGTACTCGGCCACGCCGGCCACCGCGCCGGCCAACGGCATCCCGACCGGCTGATCGAAGGACGTGGCCGGCGGTAACAGCCGGCACGACACGGACGCACGGTCCACCTCACCCGCGCCGAGGTGGACCGTGCGTCCCGTGCTTCGCACGGCGGAAATTCGGTCGACCGGCGGGTCGAGCGGGCTATTCTGTGGCCCATGCACCGTCGACATCAGTGACACCGTGAACCCACCAGTGTTCGCCGGCTGACGCGGATCAGCGTCGGCTGGTCTCTACTTGCGTTCATCGTTCCGCTGTACCCGTTGTACGCCTTGCTGTTCTCGGCCACGGGTCTGTCCGATGCGGACATTTCCGTCCTGTTCGTGATCTGGTCCGGCGTCGGGATCGTCGCCGAGGTGCCGATGGGCGCGCTGGCCGACCGGTTCTCCCGCCGATATGCCCTGGTGGCCGCCGGTGTGGCGCAGGCGGCGGGTTACGCCCTGTGGACGGCCCTGCCCGGATTTCCCGGCTTCGCCGGTGGCTTCGTGCTGTGGGGGCTCGGTGGCGCGCTGGCGTCCGGTGCGCTGGAGGCCCTGGTCTACGACGGGCTCACCGCGGCCGGTGGGCAGGCGCGCTACCCCACGGTGCTCAGCTGGCTGCGGTCGGCCGAACTGCTGTCCCAACTGCCCACCGCGCTCGCCGCGACTCTGGCGTTCGCGGCGGGCGGCTACGTGCTGGTCGGCTGGGTCAGCGTCGGCTCGTGCCTGTGTGCTGCCGCGCTGGCCACCAGGCTGCCGGAGGCGCCACGAGCCGACTCGTCGGACTCCGATGAGCTCGGCTACCTCGCCACGCTGCGGGCCGGGATCGCCGAGGCGGTGGCCAGGCCTGCCGTCCGGGGCGTCGTGCTCGCCGTGGCGCTGCTGGGTGGCATCGACGCGTTCGAGGAGTACTTCGCGCTGCTGGCCAACCAGTGGGGTGTGCCGGTGATCGCCGTGCCGTTCGCCCTGTTGGTCATCCCGGTGGCCGGCGCGGCGGGTGCCGCGATCGGTGGCCGGCACGGCGGGCTCCGGCCTGCCCTGCTCGGGGCCGCGCTGGCCACCGGTGCGGCCGTACTGGTCGCCACCGGGGTCCTGCACCGGCCGGTCGGCCTGATCGGTCTCGCCGTGTTCTACGGCCTCTACCGACTCGTGCTGCTCGTGGCCGACGCGCGACTGCAGGACAGGATCACCGGACCGGCGCGGGCGACGGTGACGTCAGTGGCCGAACTGGGCACCGAGTTCGTCTGCCTCGCGGTGTATGCGGCGTGGGCGCTGGACCAGGTCGTCGGCATCGGGGTGCTGGTCCTGCTCACCGCGGCGGCCCTGCCGTACGCCCTGCGCCACCGGTCGACGTAGCACGCCCCGGTCGTCGGGTCCGGCAGGTCGTCGGGCACGATGTCCACCGTCCACGGCTCCGAAAGACATGCCGTGGTCCCTGCCAAATTCCGGAGGACCAATCATGTTACGTCGTCGGCTGCCCGTGATCCTGGCGTTGGGCGCCGCCCTGGTCGCGATCACCGCCTGCTCGACATCGGGCACACCATCGGCTGCGGCGCCGACCACGGCCGCGATGCCCGCGCCGGACAAACTGCTGGGCACGATCAAGTCAGCCGCCACGAGTGCGTCCGCAGTGCACATCAAGGGCTCGTTCACCGACAGCGGTAGCGCGTTGGCGCTGGACGTCCAGCTGAACAAGGACGGCAGCTCGTCGGGCACCATCGGCCAGAGCGGCACGAACATCCCGGTCATCGTGGCGAACAAGGTCTACTACGTTCAGTTCACAAAGGACCTGATGTCCAGCAACGGCATCTCGCCGACCAGCCAGGCGGGCCAACTGCTGCTGAACAAGTGGGTCCCGTCCACGGCGAAGATGCTGGCCGGTTCCGGCATGGTGGACGGCCTGAAGCAGGCCGTCGACTTCAACTCGCTGGTGCCCAATCTGTTCGGTCAGCTCAGCGGCGACACGCCGAAGGAGTCCGGTACGGCCACCGTGGACGGCATCCCGGTGCACGTCTACACGTTCTCCGACGGCAGCAAGGCCGACATCGGCTCGGCCAGCCCGCACTACCTGATCCGCCTGTCCGAGCCACCGTCGGACGGCAAGGGACAGCTGGACTTCACCGGTTGGAACCAGCCGGTGAAGATCGCCGCCCCGGCGGCCGGCGACATCTATTCGGGTCCGGGCGCCTGACGTTGCTCAATGTGAGTCGCGGGGAACGGTGTCGCCGCTGGAGCCGACCAGGAAATCCAGGTCGGCGCCGGTGTCGGCACCGTTCACCGTTTCCACGTACAACTTCTGCCAGCCACGCAGCGGGCGGGCCAGTGCCGCTGTCATCGCTTCGGACGGCGGTCGCGCGGCCAACTCCTCGGCCATGATGTCGACGTCGATCCGCCTGCCCGGCACGTCCAGCGTGATCCAGTCGCCGGTCCGCACCCTGTCCAGCGGGCCACCGGCAGCGGCCTCCGGGGCCACGTGCAGCACGACGGTGCCGTAGGCGGTGCCGCTCATCCGCCCGTCACAGACTCGGACCATGTCCCGCACGCCCTGCTGGAGCAGCTTGGCGGGCAGCGGCATGTTGGACACCTCGGGCATCCCCGGGTAACCCTTCGGGCCGCAGCCACGGAGCACCAGCACCGAGTCGGCGGACACGTCGAGATCCGGGTCGTCGATCCTGGCGTGGAAATCCTCGATCGAGTCGAAGACGACGGCCCTGCCCCGGTGTCGCAACAGTTCCGGCGACGCGGCGGCCGGCTTGACGATCGCGCCGCTCGGGGCCAGGTTGCCGTACAGGACGGCGATACCGGCATCCGGCAACAGTGGTTGCGCGCGAGTTCGGATGACCTCGTTGTCCACGATCCTGGCGTCGCCGATGTGGTCCACCAGCGGCCTGCCGGTGACGGTCAGCGCGTCCGGGTCCAGTAGGTCGCGCACCTCGTTCAACACGGCGAGCAGGCCGCCTGCCCGGTGGAAGTCCTCCATCAGGAACCGCCCGGCAGGCTGTAGGTCGACCAGCAGCGGCACGCCGGCAGCGATGTCGTCGAAATCGTCGAGGCCAAGCGGTATACCGAGTCGCCCGGCGATCGCCAACAGATGCACCACGGCGTTGGTGGAACCGCCCAGTGCCGCGAGCGCCACGATGGCGTTGCGGAACGAACCTGTCGACAGTAGGTGGCTCGGCCGCCGGTCCTGGAGCACCATTTCAACGGCCAGCCTGCCGCTGTCGTGCGCCTTGGCGAGCAGCCTGCTGTCCGGTGCCGGCAGGCCTGCCGTGCCGGGCAGCGTGGTGCCCAGCACCTCGGCCAGCAGGCCCATGGTGGACGCCGTGCCCATTGTGTTGCAGTGGCCACGGCTGCGGATCATCGAGGACTCCGACTCCATGAACCGCTCCCGGGACAGCGTGCCGGCACGCATCTCCTCGGACAGCCGCCACACGTCGGTACCGCAGCCCAGCGCGACGCCGTCGAACGTGCCGGTCAGCATCGGGCCGCCGGGCACCACGACAGCGGGCAGATCCACCGATGCGGCACCCATGAGCAGTGCGGGGATGGTCTTGTCGCAGCCGCCGAGCAGGACGACGCCGTCCACCGGGTTGGCCCTGATGAGTTCCTCGATCGCCATCGCGGCCATGTTGCGCCAGAGCATCGCGGTGGGCCTGACCTGCGTCTCGCCCAGCGACACGACCGGCATCTCCAGCGGTACGCCGCCCGCCTCCCACACGCCGTCCCGCACGCTGCGCGCGATCTCGCTCAGGTGCCGGTTGCACGGCGTCAGGTCGGACGCGGTGTTGGCGATGGCGATCTGCGGGCGACCGCTGAACGCCGAGTCCGGCAGGCCGCGGCGCATCCACGCCCGGTGGATGTAGGAGTTCCGGTCCTGGCCCGCGTACCAGTGGTTACTACGAAGTTCCGCCACGGTTGGACCATACTCGGGCGCCGGGCACGTCGGGCGAGGTCCTGCGGCGCGCGGCCTCGGTCCACTGTGGATTCACGGTGCAGGGTCTCACCACGGTGGGCGCTCACCGCGACGATCCCCTGCACCGCCTGTTCCCATCATCGGATCGTTCGGCGGCCGATGCATCGGCGAAATCGCCCGTCCACAACAGTGGCGACACTATTGCTCCGGAACCCTGCTTGTCCTACCGTCTTGTGCTGCGGTCCCACTAGGAATTCTATTGCTGCCGCAACAAAATGAAAGGCTGAGTGCCATGCGCTGCGCGAATCTCGGCACCACCTGGACGGATCTGGCCTGCTGGCTGGAACTGCACGACGTACTCCTCCTGCCGCCATTGGTTGCGAATATGCCGCTGGCCAGGTTGGACACTGGTTCCGACGGAAGTGGCGACACTAACGACGTGGCTCGCGCGGTTGGTCGACTGCGGATACTCATCGAGCACTTCGACGTGCGCGCCGTGTATGTCGAACGAATCGACGGTCTGCCAGCCGAAACCGGTGCGCTGCCGGACATCGCCGTTCTCACCGTGCGGGTACTCGCAGCCGGGGCGGTACACGAACTGAAGCTGTTCGCCACCTGGTACGTCGAACTCCTCGAAGCCACCGCGGGTGTCGAACCCGCCCATCTGATGTGAAAGCTGGCGCTTTCGCCGATGCGTCCAACAGAAGCCCTGCCGACACTGCAGGACACTATGGCCAGCACTCGCCTCACGGCCCGTGAGACGGCGATCATCGTTCTGATGGCCGGCGGGCACACCACACCTGAAATCTCGGATCTGCTCGACCTACGCACCAGGACGGTGGAGAACCACAAACGACACATCTACGAAAAGCTCGGCGTCGGCACGCAGAACGGTGCCGTCGCCGAGGCCGTTCGGCGCGGCCTGCTCAACGGCGCAGGCCATCGAAGATGGGCGGGCGAACCGGGCAGACCGATGATCGTGCTGTTACGCGGCGCGGCCGGGACCTGCCGGGACTCCGTCGTGCACGCGCTGGTGGCCGAGCAGATCGCCTTCGTGTCGGTGTGGCGCCGGGAGTCCCTGGTGCACGACCACTGGGCTCGGTGGCACCGGGGCACCGTGCTCACCGTCCTGGTCGATCCCGAGCCGGACGACTGGTCCTGGGTCAACACACTGAACACCTCCGTCGTGGTCGTACGCGCTGGTGGCACACGGGATCGACTGGCTGTCGTCGACGCCCTCGCGCACCGCGCCAGCGGCCTCATCATCGGCGACGACGTCGGAGCAGGACTCGGCCCGACACTGCGACTGGCCGCCACCGGCATGTTCGCGATGAGTTGGCCGTACACGGCGACGCTGTCCAACTGGGCTCCGCCGACACTGACCGCCGTACCCCAGTTGACGCCGAGAGAGCGCGACATCCTCGGGTCCATCGCACGTGGTCACACCATCCGCCAGACCGCCCGGGCGCTGGGCATCGCCGCGAAGACCGTGGAGAACACCCAAGCCAGGCTGTTCCGCAAGCTCGGCGCGCGCAACAGAGCAGAAACCCTGACGATCGCCAGGGACGTCGGACTCCTTGACGGATCAACCACAGAGGACGACCAGGGGGAATCGGCAACAGCAACGCTGTATTCCGCCGGATAAGTCCCTTCCCTTGGGGGAACTCCGCTATGTCCCCGAGCGATGGCTCTACGTAACGTCCACACCCAGGAATTTCCAAGATTCCGTCAAATTTCCAGGAGCCATCGTGGACTCAACCCCCTCCGTCAACAGACGAAATTTCCTCGTCGTGGGTTCGCTCGCCACGGCAGCCACCGCACTGACCATGAGCGGCGCGCTCGCAACGGTGCCCGATCGTGCGGTTGCCGACACGACCGTCGCACCACCGAGGCCGTCGGACATCCAGTTCGACATCGGCGCGTTCATCGCCGCACCTCAGACGTCCGCGGGCGTCACGTTCCAGCTTCCCCCGGTGCACACGGCATTCCTCACCGCGCAGCTGCTCAGACACCCCGTCCTGGCCGACCAGGCGGAGCTGAACAGGGCGCTCGCCGCGCTGGAGACGGCCTACCAGTGGGGTGCCTCCGGCCTCATCACGTTCATCTCCTACGGCGTCCCGTACTTCAACCGGCTCAACCCGGCCGTGGTCAACGCCAATGTGCCGAAGCTGGCGGCCAACCACGCGCGGTCCGTTCTGCAGGAAGCCGTGGCATCGCCGACGGACGTCGTTGCCGGCAACGGAATCAGCAAGTTGCGGTTCAACGTGCCGGTCAAGATCGAGAAGAACGACATGGTGTTCACCCTGCGCAGCGACAACGCGACGTTCCTGCAGGACGCGGTGAACTTCCTCAACGGCAGCAACTCGCTGCGCGGGGTGCCGGTCCGGTCCCCCGCCTTCACCGGGCTGCTGAGGTTCACCTCCAGCCGGGCCATGTTCGTGCAGCAGGGCCTGCCGAAGTCGATGGCGACGACGAACGGCCTGCCGTTCGCCAACTTCATCCAGCCCGACTCCCCGATGTGGATGGGCTTCCTCGACCAACAGACCAACGCCGCTGGTCCGGCCGCGATCACCACGTTCGCCGGCAACGCGTCCTCCCACCTGACCACGGCAACGTCAGGTACCTACTTCGACAACGGCTCGATCCAGCACCTGTCGCACAACATCATCGACATGCTGCAGTGGTTCGACATGGACACGCCGACGTCACCGCCCGACGACGACGGCGTGTTCACCGAACGCGTGCAGTACATGTACCACTCACCGCAGATCAACAACGGCAACGCGGACCAGTTCACCAACGGCGGTGGTCCCTCGATCCTGCCCAACCAGAACAAGGGTCCGAACTACGCCTCGCAGACGGCACAGGGCATCGGCACCAACATCGACCCGACGACCGGCCAGGGCGAGCACCGAATCGGTCACCTGTCGACACTTCAACGATCGTCGAGAGCGGCCGACGGCACGCCGGTCCACATCCGGATGGACGGCCCCGGCTTCGACAACCTCGACGTGCCGGACGGCAGCAAGCAGCCGAAGCTCCAGTTCACCGTCTTCGTACCGACGAGTGACTTCTTCCAGACCATGCGGTCCAACCAGGCATCGCAGGATCTGGTGAAGCAGTTCGACATACCGAACGAGGACAACGGCCTCGAGCGGTTCATCACGGCAACGCGGCGGCAGAACTTCCTCATTCCGCCGCGCAGGCACAGGGCCTACCCGCTGGTCGAACTCGGCGGGTGACAACGGTGTCCAGGACACCTGATTGAGCCCGGCCGGTGTCCGGCGACCAGCGTCGGTTGCCGGGCACCGCGCCGGGCCAGGCTCTCGGAGCTTCCGCCACACATGCTGTTCGTTCACGGCGCTCCCTGATCGAACGCCATGTGTGTGAGGTGCTCCGAGATGCGGATATCCGATGGCGGCCGCCACCGTCATCGTCCATCCACTCGACACAACAATGGGATGCGATCATGACCACTGCACAGCCATTCGAAGCGCCATCCACCACCGGCAAGATGACGGTCGACGTGAGCCAGGTCGACTCGGGCGGGGCAGCCGCGATACCGCTGACCGACCGACGTGAGAGTGTTGTCGTCCTGACGACCCGCGTCGTCGACCAGATCGGCCTGCTGTCGGCCAGGATCAGCCTGCCGCTGATGCGCGGCGCGCTGGGGCTCGTGTACATCTGGTTCGGCCTGCTGAAGGTGATCGGCAAGTCCGAGGTGTTCAACCTGATCGCGGTGACGCTGCCCTTCGTCAACGCGCACGTGTTCGTCCCCTGGCTGGGGGTGGTCGAGATCCTGCTGGGGATCGGCCTGCTCACCGGCCGCATGCACAGGCTCGTCCTGTTCGGCGTGCTCGGGCATCTCGCCGGCACGTTCCTCACGTTCATCACCGCGCCGAGTTGGATGTGGCGCGGCGGCGATCCGTTGATGCTCACCACGGACGGGGAGTTCGTGCTGAAGAACCTCATCCTGATCAGCGCCGCGCTGGTGTTGCTCGGGGTCACGAGCAGGGTCCATAAAGGATCGGCGGAGGGGCCGGTGGCGCCGGCCTGAGCAAGCCGGTGCGCCACGGCGCGGTACGGGTCGTCCTCGGCGGGCGGCCCGTACCGTTTTCCTGTGTCACCCGGGGACGAACGTGGCGTGGGCCGCGATGATCTTCCAACCGGCCTGGTCGCGGATCCAGGTTCTGGTGTAGCGGATCCGGGCGACCAGCGGCTGACCGCCAACGACGCCCTCCAGGGTGCCGAGGAACCAGGTGACGCCGGTGTGCTCGGTGGCCAGGACCTGAAGGTCCTCCTCCTCGACGCGGATCAGCACCTGGTGACCGGTTTCGTGGGCCCGCAGGTCATTCTGCTTCGAGTAGACCTGTCCGTCCGGTCCGGTGAACCTTGTTCTGTCGTCGAGCAGTTCGGTCAGCACACCGACGTCGGAGGCGACTTCTGCTACCGGAAGCGGGCCGCGAGCTCCACTCGGGACCGGACACCCAGCTTCGCGAAGATGTTGCGCAGGTGGTGATCCACGGTCCGCGCGCTGATGTACAGCTGGGCGGCGATCTCCCGGTTCGTGGCGCCCTCGGCTACCAGTCGGGAGATCTCCAGCTGCTGCGCGGTCAACTCGCCCATGTGCACCGGCTCGGCGGTCTGCACCGACTCGCCAGCCGCCCTCAGTTCCGCGGTCGCCCTGCGGGCCCACGGTTCGGCGTGGTAGTCGTGGAATATCTTCACCGCGTCCCGCAACAATTCGCGCGCCGCGGTGGGTTTGCGGCCCCTGCGGAGTTTGGACGCGTAGAACAATTCTGTCTTCGCCAGTTCCAACGCGGTCTCACTGCTGCGGTGCAGTCGAATTGCCTCGCGGAAATGTTCGTCTGCGTCGCCCGTCTGCTCCGCGAGCATCGCGTGGCAGCGGTGCGACAACGCTAATCGGGGTGCGCAGTTGGAGTCGCCGACCCATCTGTCGAATGTCTCCAACGCGTGCGCAGCGGGCTCCAACTGCTGGCTGCGGACACCGGCCTCGACGATGTGCGGCGCTGCCATCACGCGGACG
Source organism: Pseudonocardiaceae bacterium (assembly GCA_036502345.1). Classification (GTDB taxonomy): domain Bacteria; phylum Actinomycetota; class Actinomycetes; order Mycobacteriales; family Pseudonocardiaceae; genus DATEPR01. Next base: position 28,350 of record DASXYT010000276.1, read on the forward strand.
GCCAGGTGCACCCGACCGGCGCCGGCAGCCATCAGGCGTAATCGGTCCATCGCATCGGTCGGCCGGTCGTCGGCGAGGTCCAGGCAGGCCAGCGCCCACGACCCCAGCGTGCCGGGGCGGGCCAGGCCCTGCGTTGCCACCCAGCCGGTGGCCGCGTCCACCCGGTGCAGCGCGGTTTCCCGGTCACCCTGTGCGGCGGACAGCATCGCCAGGATCATCAGGTGGTCCACGGCGCAGTTGCGCAGGCCGATCGCCTGGGACTCGCGCAGGCCCTCCATGGCCGCCGACACGGCCGCGGAGTGCTGGTCCAGCAGCAACGCCGACATCGCGACGTGTACCAGCGCCCACGGCACCAGCGTCGTCAGCGACTTGCCGCGTGCCGTGCTG
>DASXYT010000277.1:0-2747 GCA_036502345.1 Pseudonocardiaceae bacterium
ACGCCGCTACGCACCACCTCGGCGATCTGGCTGGCCACGGTGTGCACCACGTCCGGGTCGACGCCCAGCGCACCGCCGCCGAACATCTCACCGCCCAGTTTCAGCAGCACGCGCCGATAACCACCGCGCTCGCCACTCCGCACCGGCTGGTCCGCGCCGGCCGTCCTCTGCTCCGCTGTGGTCACGACGACTCCTCACTCATGCTGATCATGCTCAACACCCGGGTACGGAACGGCGGGGTCGGCGGGGAGCATCCCACTCCACCGCACGACCCCGCCATCGTTCATGGCCGCAGACCTACCTGTCAGGCTTGGCCGACCTCGAACCGGGCGAACCGTGTCACGGTCACACCGGCCTCGTCGAGCACCGTCTTGACGGTTTTCTTCGATTCCTGCACGGACGGCTGGTCGATCAGCACGACGTCCTTGAAGAAGCCGTTGACCCTGCCTTCCACGATCTTGGGCAGAGCCTGCTCCGGCTTGCCCTCCTCGCGGGCCGTCTCCTCGGCGATGCGCCGCTCGTTCGCGACGACGTCGTCGGGGACCTCATCCCTGGTGACGTACTTCGGCTTCATCGCCGCGATGTGCATCGCGATGCTGCGCGCGGTGTCCTCGTTGCCACCGGTGAACTCGACCAGCACACCGACTGCTGGCGGCAGGTCCGAGGACCGGCGGTGCAGGTACGTGGAGACCGCACCGTCAAAAATCACGACCCGGCGGAGTTCCAGCTTCTCGCCGATCTTCGCCGACAGCTTCGCGATGGCCGCGCCTACGGTCTGGTCACCCTCGAACGTGGCTTCCAGCAGTTCGGCCTCGCTGGCCGGGCGCAGCTTCTTGGCCACCTCGACGATCTGGCCCGCGAGCTGCTGGAATTCCTCGTTCTTGGCGACGAAGTCCGTCTCGCAGGTCAGCTCGACCAGCACGCCACCGTCAGCGGCGACGAGGCCGTTGGTGGTGGAGCGCTCGGCCCGCTTGCCGACGTCCTTCGCACCCTTGATGCGCAGGACCTCGGTGGCCTTCTCGAAGTCGCCGTCGGTCTCGTCAAGAGCCTTCTTGACGTCCATCATTCCGGAGCCGGTAAGTTCCCGCAGCCGCTTCACGTCGGCCGTGGTGTAGTTCGCCATCGTGCGTTGTCCGTTCCTTCCGCGGTACGCGCGTCTCGTAGCTGTTGGCTGGTCGACTCAGGCCGTGGGCTCGGGGGCCGCAGCAGGTGCGGCGTCCGCGTCGCCGGTGCTCGCGTCGGCCCGGACCAGCAGTTCCTTCTCCCACTCGGCCAGCGGCTCGTCGGTGGCGATGCCCGCGTCGGGCTTGTCGTCACCATCGGCCGAGTTGGACCGACCGGCACCGGCCCGCGCCATCAGACCGGCGGCGGCGGCCTCGGCCACCACCTTGGTCAGCAGGGCGGCGGAGCGAATCGCGTCGTCGTTACCCGGGATCGGGTAGTCGACCTCGTCGGGGTCGCAGTTGGTGTCCAGGATGGCAACCACCGGGATACCCAGCTTGCGCGCCTCGCCGACGGCGATGTGCTCCTTCTTGGTGTCCACGATCCAGACGGCGCTGGGCACCTTCTGCATGTCGCGGATGCCGCCCAGGGTCTTGGCCAGCTTGTCCTTCTCACGGGTCAGCATCAGGATCTCCTTCTTGGTGAGACCCGTGAAACCGCCCGTCTGCTCCATCGACTCCAGTTCCTTCAGGCGCTGGAGGCGCTTGTGCACGGTGGAGAAGTTGGTGAGCATGCCACCCAGCCAGCGCTGGTTGACGTAGGGCATGTTGACCCGCAGGGCCTCGTTGGCGATGGCCTCCTGCGCCTGCTTCTTCGTGCCCACGAACAGGATCGAGCCGCCGTGCGCGACCGTTTCCTTGATGAACTCGAAGGCGCGGTCCACGTAGGACAGCGTCTGCTGCAGGTCGATGATGTAGATGCCGTTGCGCTCAGTCAGGATGTAGCGCTTCATCTTCGGGTTCCAGCGGCGGGTCTGGTGCCCGAAGTGCACGCCGGAATCCAGCATTTGCTTCATGGTGACGACGGCCATGGCCGAGTTCGCACCTCGTCTATCAGGCGAGTCGGCTCCGCCGACCCGCGGTTCGGTTGTCACGGCTGGCCGGGTTGGCCTGCCGTCCTGGTGCCAGACCGGCTCCCGGTACCCGACGACGTGACTCGTCAGGACCGTCCGGGCACCGTTCCTCCCAAGTGAGCGGAGGATGTGCTGGCACGCGAAGTCACTCCGCACACACGGAGCGCGGATTCAGTGTACTCGAATCCGCAGGTTGCCCGCGCCGAGGCGTCGAGTTGTCCACATGCCCCCAGTTGTCCACAGCTACGGGCCCTTCGGCTGCACGCCGGTCGCGAGATCGGCACCGTGGGCCTCATGCACACGCACTTCGCCAGCCACCCGCCACCGCCCAGAAGTCCGCTGGTCGGGCTGCTGCTCGCGGCCTCGTTACTGCTGGCCGCGACGCTGTGCCTGAACCAGGGGACGGCGGTCGGCTCACCGGGCGTGGGCCTGGCCGGCTATCGGACCGGGGTGGAGCGGTTCCACTGGCCGCTGGCCCCGCCGCACCCGGTGCTCCGCCCGTTCCAGCCGCCGAGCACGCCGTACGGTCCCGGCCACCGCGGTGTCGACCTCGGCGGCACGCTCGGCGAGCCGGTGCTGGCCGCTGGCAGTGGCCTCGTGCTGTACGCCGGTCCGCTGGTCGACCGCAGCCTCGTGTCCATCGAGCACACCGGCGGCTTACGGACGACGTACG
>DASXYT010000278.1:0-1585 GCA_036502345.1 Pseudonocardiaceae bacterium
ACCGTTTTCACCTTGCCGTCGCCGCGCAGCACACGCTGCTTTCCCCAGACCTCGAACGGCACGTAGAAGAAGTCGGCGTTGTCCGCGCACAGGTCGGTCATCGCGTCGACCTCGTGGCGCCGGTAGGCGTCGAAGAAGGCAATGACCTGGTCGGCCGCTTCCCGGCTGCGGCTGCGCGGTTCGGTTGTCGTCATCGGATTCCCCTCACACGAGCGAGATCTGGTCGAGGCGCTTCACGGCCAGCCGCCGGTACAGCTGGTTCTGGCACCAGTACGCGTCGACGGCGGTGACGCGGTCACCGGAGACGGTGAACCGCCAGGCCTGGTCCACGTCGAGGTGCTTCTCCTGGTTGATCGCACCGAGGTAACCCGCCGCCTGCGTGCCCTCCACCTTCAGCTCCGCAGTGACCACGGAGCCGGTCTCGATGAGGTTCTTCACCGTCACGAGTAGGTCCGGGAACGCCGTGGCGGTCTCGGTGAGGAAGGCCCGCAGATCGGCCGAGCCGCCTTCGCGCAGTCCGGTCGGGTGGATGTCGACCCGCACGGCATCGTCCACAACGGACAGTGCGGCCTCGACGTCTCGCTTGCCGAACGCGGTCAGGAAGGCCGACACGGTCCGCGCGGGTGTCACTTCCGCGGCGGCACCGGCCTGGTCTTCGGCCTGGTCCCTGCGGGTGAAGAGTTTCATCGCTGTCCCACCGCCTTCAGCAGCGCGTCGGCCGTCGCCTCGGTGGAGGCGGGGTTCTGGCCGGTGATCAGGTTCCGGTCCACGACCACGTGCGAGACCCACGCCGAAGGCCCGTCGTCGAACACCGCGCCCGCGTTCTTCAGCCCCGTGTCGACGTACCACGGCAGGCCGAGCTTGCCCGGCACCGTCTGGTCCTCCTCCTCGTCGGTGAAGCAGGTGAGGCGATAGCCGTCGAAGAGCCACTGCCCGTCTTCGCGCTCGGGGGCCGACAGCAGCAGCGCGGGCCCGTGGCACAGCGCGGCGATCGGGGCCTGCTTGTCGTGCAGCGTCTTCAGCAGCCTCGCCACGTCGGGGTTGTCGACGAGGTCGACCATCGGCCCGTGCCCGCCGGGGACGAAAACGGCGTCGAACTCGGCGAGCTGCTCGTCGCTCAGGCCTGCCAGCGAGGTGGGCTCCCGGAAGCCGGGGATGGCGTCCAGCTTCGCCTTGCGGTCGGCGGCCAGCTGACGGCTGGCGGCGTCCAGTTCGGCGACGGCGGCGCGGATCTCCTCCGCAGGCAGGCCGCCGTCGAGACCGTCGTCCACCATCACCTCGGCGAGCTGCCGGTCCTGGCGCCATGCGATCTTGGCCGCCTTGCTGACCAGCGCGTGGGCCTCGGCAGGCGACAGCCCGCGCGCCTTCAGCCGCTCGGCGATCCGCCGCGCCGCGACCAGGCCCAGCTCGGTGTTCTGGTGCAGCGTGATCCGGATGTCGTCGGGATCGTGGTGGAACGTACGGGCCACGGACGCGAAGAAGTCCTGGTCCGGTTCGGGGTAGTGGAAAAACGACTCCAGCCCGTAGGGATCCGCGAACGGCGGCTCGCCGTCGGGCGTCAGCACCACCACCTCGGCACCGGCGT
>DASXYT010000279.1:0-38523 GCA_036502345.1 Pseudonocardiaceae bacterium
CGTCGAGCAGGGCATCCTCGCGGACGTACACGGCCGTGGCGTGCCCTTCGTACTTGTCCGGCCGCCCACGGTTGTTGCTCTTGGGCCAGCACGTGTAGTACGCGGCGTTGTGGCGGAAGTTGCCATTCATGCGCCGCCCACACGAACAGAACAACATGCCCCGCAAGAGGTAGGTGCGTTGCGTTGCCGGGTTCTTGTTCGGGCTGTTGCCATCTCGCGAACCACGCCGAGCCTGTCGCACCGCATTCAGTTCGTCGTACATCCATTTCGGGATGAGCGGTTCATGAGCAGGTTCGGTGGACCACACCCACTTCGCAGGGTCATTCACCTTACCGCCACGAGAATGAGTAGCCCGGCGATTGAAGACCTGATGTCCGGTGTACTTCGGGTTCCGCAGAATCTCGTACACACTGGTCTTGCTCCAAGCGCCACGCGAACGATTCTTACCGGGCGGAGTCGGCGGTGGGAACTTCGCGATATCTTGATTCAGCCGTTCTGCGATGGTGGCGTATCCGATCCCTTCGTGGTAACGCCATAGCGCGATCTGAGTCACCGTTTCGCCACACGCACCATCGGGTTCCAACCGCGTCTTGGTGATGCCCTTCTCAGCCTTGGTCGGGTTCGGTGCCGGTAGGTCTTCCCGCGATATCCATAGGGTGGCTTACCGATGTTCCACCCCTCACGGACGTGAGTGCAGAGCCCACCCCACGACTGTTCCAGGGTGTTCAGCACCTCGTACTCCGCGATCGACTGGTTGATCCGCCGTTGCAGGATGCGCTGTGCCCGGCTGCCGGTCGTGGTGATCGGCTCGTTCGCGGCGAACAACGGCACGTCAGCACGCTCAAGCGCACGTTCGATCGACAGACCCTCGAACGCCCGGCGAGCGACGCGGGACACGCTCTCGCAGATCACCACGTCGAACCGGCGGTCCGGCTGCGCAGCCTCGTCCAGCAGGTCAGCGATGCCACCGTCGCGGGCGATGGGGATGTCGAACCGCTGGTAACCCGTACCGCGTCCCCGCGCGTCGAGATCAAGTCGGCCCGACTCGACGTCGTAGAAGTGCGCGACGATCACCCACGATTCCGGGAGTGCCGTCTTGGCGCCGCCGAGCTGGCGCAGGATGGACTGTCGCGGGTCTTGCTGGTCCTCGGTCGACGTACGGGCCATGAATGCCACCCGCACCTCACCGCTCATGAGCGCGATGGGAAGCCCGAGCGGCGACACCGCGTTGTCCGACAGACCTGACGGCCCGGACACAGGCACCATCGAGCTGTCCCAGCGTGAACTTGGCAGCAGAGGATTGGTCAGATGATCACGTGTGTTGGTCATTCTGCACCGTCACCTTGCTTCCGTTCCTTATTTGCCGCCCAGGCAAGCAGATCGGCCGTAATCATGGCCAGCTCACTTCGCACTCGGCTGCCTTCTGCCCCGCCGACCCGCGTCACCTGTCCAACATATCGCCGGTCGTCGTTACCCCGACGGGATTGACGGTAACTCCAGTCGGACGGTTCGCAGAGTGGTCGGCATCGTCTCGTAGAAGAGCTCGAGCAGACGGACGCTGCACAGCGGTGCCACTCCTGGCCGCCGACAGGCCAGGATCATCTGCAGGAGTCAGGGCACCGTTGATGATGTTGGTGCATTGACCGTCGCCGCGAAGCCAGAGACGGCAACGAGAGAAATCCCAGCCTGGGCCGCCCAGAAGCCTCGGTCGCCCGCCACGCACGGTCAGCCGCATGAGCGGATGTAGTCCCTGCCGTCCGAGCGCGCAGGTTCGAGTCCAGGTAACTGCCCACATGAAGTTCTAGATGAACCCCAAAGACACGAAGAAACCGCAGCTCATGGCATGCGCAAGGGGTTTGTCAGGACACCAGGATTGTCGTCGACGGTGACAGGATGCGCTTCGGCTCGGCCGACCGCGTCGCGGGCCGTGCTGCTGGACCGACTACCATGACACACACGCGCGGACGTCAACTGTCGTGCATTCGGATACCGTACTACGCGCGCCGCGGACCTCATCCGACGCCGTCCTGTCCCCGCCCATAACAGGTCGACCACCGGCCATCCACTCGATCGTGTACTTGTCCTCCGCCGGACAGGCAGAATCGTTGCTGGATACCCGAGTGTGGATCAAGTTCGACGCTGGTGATGTACTCGCCCGATGGGACCGCCGGGGTCCCCACGCTGCTACACGGGGCGACAGCTACTCGTAACTGACGTAGTCGGGCGAAGGCGAGATCGACAGGACCGCCGACGGCGACATCATTGCCTGGTCCTGCCGATAGAACAGCTTGAATCCCATATGGAACTGGGCGGGACGGTGCACCGACTTGTAGGTCGCCAGCTTGGCCGCCCGGCTGCCGAACCCATCCACATGCTGCACCAACGCCAGTTCCGGGTGCCCGAGGATGGCCTGCGGATCGGTGATCATACTGACCCTGAACTCGTGCAGCAACACGATCTTCTGCGGCAGATGGTCACGTCGGACGACTTGTGACAGCCAGTCGGTCACGGCGTTGACCTCGGCCGCGTCGGTGTGCCCGATCACCCGGCCGGGCACCTGATCGTCGTCCATCCGCCATTCCGAGTCCAGCGCCAGTCCGACGTCCGGCTGGCGGAGCAACGCCGCCCAGTGCTGCACCACGGGCAGGAACTGGTTCCGGCCCGGCTGCACGTCCAGGATCATCGGCATGTGGTGCTCGCGGGCGACCTTCAAGTAGCGCCAGACATTCGCCGCACTGATGGCATGACTGTAGGAACCATCGGGACCGGGCACCGGGTCGGCGACGGTGGCGATCAACTCGAAGGTCGGCACCACGATCCGACCCGCCGCCTTGTACTCACCGGCGACCTTCTCCAGCCTGCTGGCAGCCTGCTCGGGACCCGTCGCGCCGAGCACACCGAGACTGGCCGTGCCAGGGCTGCCGTAGAACGCGATCAGTCGACTGACCGGGAACCACTGCCGCTTACCGATTCTGGGCAACAGGACCTCGTCTCGACTCGACGGCGCGACGTGCCTTGCCGCGGCGGTCGATGGCCTGACCACCGAGCGGCCAACCGATTTCACCGGCTGCTCAGGGGACCTGACGGACGTGGCAGCACACGCACCGAGGGCCAGGAGCACGACACTGGCACCGAGGGCGCCCACCACCAGACGCGCTCGGCGCGGGCGGCCGGGAGGGCAGACATGCTCCACGTGATCATTCTCCTACGGTCCGTTGGCGATCACCGATCGCCTTCTCACGCTGATGAACGGTCGTGCCGTTGTCGACCACAGTCGGAACGGCATGCCCACTCGATACCCTGCACGGCGCCACGTCTACCAGGCACCACCTGTTCAGGTGACCTTGGTGCCCGGTGTCAGTGGACCTCGTGTCAGGGACCTCGTGTCGCGTCATCCGCTGCTCACGGTCACGTGTGACGCCCGCGCCAGCACAGCAAGGACCACCGCGACGCTCCAGCGGCGCAACATCAAGGTTCTTGGTGAGTTCCTACCGCTCGAATGACGCCCGACGACCCTGTTGCGGTGATGTGTGAAGATGCCGGACACGTACGGGTCCGTCGACCAATCGATCGGGTGGTCGGCGTTGCCGAACCCCGAGCGCGGCTCCACCCTGATCGCTGTGATCACCCGCCTGGTCCCTCTTGTCGCCCTGCTCGCCCTGCTCTGCGCGTGCGCCGACACGACCACGACGACGCTCCAGCGGCCGGGGGCGCCCGCGAAGGTGGCGGTGCAGACCACCACCCCAACGCCTCCGCCGGCCCCCTCGACGTCAGTGCCGTCCTCCCCGGCACGCGTGCACGCCAACGAGCTGGGGCTGGTGCCGGTGCTGATGTATCACCGGATCGTGGCAGCACCGAAATCGGTGTACGACCGCACACCTGCGGACTTCCGAGCGGAACTGGAGCGCCTGGCGAAAGAGCGGTACGTGCCGATCACCGCCGCGGAGTTCACCGCCAGCGACATAGACATTCCGGCCGGCACGCATCCGGTGGTGCTGACCTTCGATGACGGCGACCGCAGCCAGTTGGCGCTGTCCCCGACCGGCACACCCAGCGCCACGTCTGCGGTCGGCATCCTGCTGGCCGTGGCGCGGGCACACCCCGGCTTTCGTGCGGTCGCCACCTTCTACGTGAACAACAAGCCGTTCGGCGATCCCGGCGGCAGGCGCACGCTGCCGTGGCTGCACGCGCACGGCTTCGACATCGGCAACCACACGCTTGACCACACGGACCTGCGGACGGCCACCGCGGCCACCGTGCGAAGCGAGATCGTCCGGTGCGATCAGGAGATCCGCCGTGCCGCGCCGGATGCGGCGCCTACCACTCTGGCGCTGCCCTACGGCCTGCATCCCAAGCAGCAGACGTTGGCACTGCGCGGCCAGGGCTACAGCTACCGGGGAGTGCTCCTGGTCGGTGCAAACCCTTCCCCGTCGCCGTTTGCTCTCACGTTCGACCCGCTGAACATCCCCCGGATCCGCTCGGAGGGGCCAACCGGCCCGGACGCCCAGTTCGGATCATCGGCCTGGTTGAACAAATTGGCAGCCGACCCGGCCAGCAGGTACACCTCCGACGGCGACCCGTCACGGGTGTCCTTTCGCAGTGGAGGGAGCCAGCAGGTCTCGGCCCGCTATGCTGCGGCCGCCCGCCAGTACTGACCGAGGAAAAGTGTCCTGGTCCCATTCTGGTTGGCGACATCGATGTGGCGTCGATCGGAGAACTGCGCCGGCTTCGCCGATGCCCACACCCACTACCCGCAGACCAGCATCGACGCCGACCGACCGACACGCGTACTCGTCGGACGAGTGGTTCGATGACGTCGACCACGCCCGAACCACCGCAGCCACGTTCTGCTACGCGTTCACCACCGGCTGCCGAATCGACGAATCGCCACGCGCACTCACCCCAGGACAGCTACTGCCCGTCGCCTCGACAGCGAATAGGCAGCAAGCCACTTATCTGTGGTGATCGGCCGGTCACGCCATCGTCTTGCCCGGCGGCGGCGATGCCGTGTACTACTACACGCGGTGTCCGCGACCGGTGTCCCAATCGGCTCGACGGCGGTCGCCTGCGCAGCGACCATGACTAGTCCTCTGAGTACAGACTGGACAGCGACCCGCCCACCAGCCGTCAGCGTTCGCGGTCCTCGGCGCCCGCGTCCTCAGGGATCAAACGGCTCGGCGGAGGGGTCACCTCCGGTGGGAATCCATGCTTGGCCAGCCGGACAGCGCTGAACTGGCGTGCGGTGCCGATCGTGTAAAACAGGCTGAGGAGCAATCCGACGACCAGCACGCCGATGATCGCCCACACCGATACCGGCGTCCACACCAGCAGGACCACGAACGCGACCACCGCCACCGGGAGCGCTTGCGTCAAGATCCGGAGAATGTGGCGCGGCATCCACGTTCTGGATGTGTTGTCGTAGCGCACCCACTCCCGGTAGCGGTCGGGCAAGGTGCCGCCGTAGGTGTAACGCAGCCAGCGCAACAAGCCGGGCCGCACGGCGGGCTTGGCGTCGGATCGTCGGGCCATACACGTCGAATACCCCTGCGCGGTCCAATCATGCGCCCCTGCGTACGACCATGAGGGGACAGCACGCAACCGGGACGGCGAGCAGACACTGCTACACCCCCGACCAGGCGATACACGAATACTCCGAGCCGCCAGCGGGTATTCGACGTTTCGTAGAAGTCCCGGCCGTCGCGCCACCCGCCGGCCACCGGACCGGAGCTCCCATCCGCACCGATACCCCATCGACCCTCCTCCCCCGCAGCCGCAGGGGGCCAGAAGAGCGCTCACGTGTCGCGTTAGTCGACGAAACCGGCGCCACGAGCACCGCCACCGACACGAGACAGATCGACGTTGCACAGCTGCGAACCGCCATCTGTAGCTCGCCAGCACCCTGACCGACCGCGCCGCGTGAACTACGGGCCGCCGTGGACGAGTGCCGCCCACAGCTCGGGATGATCGGGACGGCTCTCTCGGCGGTCCCCTGGTAAGCCGTGATCAGGGCGTGTGAGTGTCGTCGTGGGGGTGGCTTTCGGTGTCGGTGACCAGCCACTGGGCGAGGTGGGCGACCCTCATGTTCACCGCCTGTGACGTGCGGACCAGCAGGTCGAAGGCTTGCAGGCCGGTGAGCCGGTCACGGTGCATCAGGATGCCCTTGGCCTGGCCGAGCACGTCGCGGTTGACCAGCGCGGCGGTGAGGTGATGCTCGTGAGTGACGCCGGCCAAGGTGACCGCGGCATGCTGGGCGACCAGATCAGCCAGGATCTCCGAGTCAGTCGTGAAGGCGTCCTGCCGGCCCGAGCAGAGGGTGAGCGCGCTCAAGGCTTCGCTGCTCACGAACAACCGCAGCGACAGCATGCTGTGCACGCCGCGATCGAGGGCCCTGGCCGCGAACCTTGGCCGGGCCTGGTCCGGCTTGGCCAGGTCAGGCACCGCACGGTGTGCCGCTCGCGGATCGCACTCAGGCACGGGCCTTCGCCAGGTCGCTCTGCAACTGGTCAAGCTCGGCGACCAATCGTGGGTCGAGGCGCCGACAGTGACGCACGTGGATCAGGGAGATCCCGGCCCAGTCCGCGCCGGCTACCAGGTCGAGGGCTGCCTGGACGATCGCGCGCAGGGTGCCGTCACGGTCGTCCTCGTTCTGCAAGTTCAGGGCGAGGATGCCCATCCGCTGTGCCAAGTCGTGTGGCGGGCGTTCGGTCATGGCTTGACCGCCAGAGCGGTGAGGGCATTGGCTGCTGTGGTGGTGCGTACCGTGGTGCCGGGTGCCGTGCAGCAGGCGATGGTGCAGAGTCTGCGCAGGCCAACCAGGGGGCGATGCCGACTCGGCGACGTGCCTGGGCCAGTGCCGAGGAGCTGGGCGTGGCCACCGGGATGCCCACTTCGCCGGCGATCAGTCGTGCCCAGACCCTGGTCATTCAGTCCGGTGCACAGGTTGGCCGCGATGAGCAGGCAGACGATCACGCGGGCAGGCAGCTCACACAGCCCTCGCCGGGTTGTCTTGTCGAGGCCGATGCGTCATCGACCATCGCCAACGGCGGGCCCTCAGGAGTGGCCGCCGCTTGGGATCACGGGGATTTCCAGGTTGGACAGGTGCTCAGGGGTCCAGAAGATCGTGGCCTTGCCTTTGGTGCTGGGTTGGTAGTGGGTGGGAAAGTGTCCGAACAGCGGATTGCGGGGTTGCGGGTAGCGGCCCGCGATCACGAGGCGCAAGCTGTCACCGGCGCGGAACAGGGTCGCGGAAGAACTGAGCGGGATCACGATGTCGACCTGCTCGTGATCGTGAATCGGTAGCAGGGTGCGGAACGTGTGCTCCGGCTGATGCGGGGCACTGCGCTGCGGGTCGAGTTCGCGCAGCGCGAGGCGGAGCCGGCCTTGTGCGACGTGGTCACGCCCGTATCCGTAGGAGCCGTGGAACGGAACCGGGGCACCGTGGGACCACTTCTCGACACCGACGAACAGCCGGGGATCATCGGTGCCGGTGACCGCGACCCGCAGCCGCAGAGTCATCGGACCGCTCAGTTCGGTGTCCTGCTCGAACCGGTACGCGAACGCCGCGGCGTTGCGCCTCAGGTCGAAGGTGACCTGCCCGGCACCGTCGGGTCGCTCGCTCAGGATGGCATCAGCGCCGAGGTAGAGCTGTCGCCAGTCGGTGCGGGCCAGTGGCCATTCCTGCTCGTCGCGGACCTCGACCACGTGGTCGCCGCGGTCTCGGACCTCCAGCCGCATCGGCGGCAGTGGGGCAACGTCGCGGCCGGCCAGATGGCGTTGGAAGAACGCCAGTTGCACCTGACGGCCCGGTTCGCCGTAGAACGTGGCCCACTTGGGGCCACGGTGGGCGTAGGCGTGCCGCTCGCGCGAGCCGGCCTGCTGGAAGGCACGCATCGATCCGACGCTGTGCAGGTTGTGGTCGGAGAAGCTGGTACACACCAGCATCGGGACCCTGATCGAGGACAGATCGGGGGTCAGCGCCTCCCACCACTCGTCACGCAGCGGATGCTCGCGGCGCTCGGCGGCCAGGTTCGTCTTCAAGTGGGTGACGCGGCCGGTCATGAACAACCAGACCCGGGCGAACCCCTCCTCGACGACGCCACCAGGAGTGAAGAAGTCACGGTAGGCGTCGGTGAACCCCTCCCATGGACAGATCGCCCTCAACGCCGGCGGGTTGAGAGCAGCGACCTTGTACTGCGACAGCGCCAGGTAGGACACGCCGAGCATCCCGACCCGGCCGTTGGACCAGGGCTGGTCGGCGGCCCAGGCGATGACCTGGGCGATGTCGTCGGCCTCCTGATCCGACAGCAGATCACCCCGCCCCTGTGAGCGGCCGCCGCCGCGGGTGTCCAGGTTGATCACCGCGTAGCCCTGCTGGGCCCACCAGACCGGGTCGGGCGCCTCCCAACTGGTCTGGTCGGACATCCGAAACGGCTCGGGTTGATTCATGATCCGGAACTGCGTGTTCAGCTTCCACCCGCCGCGTTTGCGGGTGGGCACGCGGTCCTTGCCGTAGGGGTGGGCCGAGAGGATCACCGGGAACGGCCCCTCACCGGAGGGACGGAACAGGTTCAGCCGCAACGTCACCCCGTCGCGCAGCACCACAGCGACGTTCTCGTCCTTGGTGATGCCGGCCGGCATCGGGTAGACGGTGATAGGCGGGTGCTGGGCCGCGCGGCGCCGGGTCCGCGCGTACGCCAGAGCTCCGGGGCGGCGCCAGGGCCGGTCGAGCGGATGGGGCGTCATGCTCAAGCTCCATGGTTTTGAGTGTCACCCAAATGCAGTTGATTGGCACTCTAAACCATGGGATAGACTGTCGTCCATGACCACGGGGCACGGTGCGGAGGCCATGGCGACGAGCCGGCAGAAACGGGTCGGTGACGCCCTGCGCCAGGACACCCGCAACCGTCTCCTCGGAGCCGCGCAACAGGAATTCCCGGCACACGGCTACGCCGCAACGACCGTCGCCAGGCTGGCAGCGGCTGCCGGCGTCTCGGTCCAGACGCTGTATCTGGCCTGGGGAAGCAAACGGGCCCTGCTGCGCGGGTACATGGAACACGCCCTCGCCGGCGGCCCAGGCTCACCCGAGGACGCGATCCGACGATTCACCGAGCTGGCACCCCCCGAACGGCTCGCCGAGCTCGCGACCCTCGTCGCCGAAACAGCGGAACGAGCCGCCACAGGCTGGCGGCTCTACCGGGACGCTGCCGCTGTCGACCCGGAAATCGCGGCCGACTGGACCGAACTCCACATGCTGCGCCACCGACTCATCACCCGCATCATCGCCGACATCCCCGCCAGTGCACTCGCCCCGCGCCTTACGAACAGCACAGCCGCCGACACGGCCTGGACCATCGCCAGCCCCGAAAGCCACGAGCTGCTCGTGCACCGCCTCGGCTACCGACTCGACCAGTTCCGCGACTGGATGACACAAACCCTGATCGCCGCGATCCTCGCGAACTGATCCATCCGCACCTGGCCGCCCACCGACACGACGCGACAACCGTCCCCGTGCCGGGCATCGCTCCGGCCAGCCATTCTGGTCGAGTGCGAGACATCGCGGTAATGTCCGCTCTGAGCTGGAGGCCTGGCGACCGGATCGCCATAGACCCGGCAATGGATGCGGCTCTGATGCGACGCAGCGGCATCGGCGGCGGCATGGCGTGGATGACGTCATCGGAATGGCCCCACTACCGCCGATCCGGAGACCAGGGCCGGCGGCGAGCAGGTCACTGCTCATCGATTCCGAGAACCTGGTCCTCGGCGCGTCGCGAGCCTGCCGGCCACCAGTTCCGGCACGTCCGGCAGCGTCAGCGGGGCCGCCGGGCTGCCCGCGAGGATCCCGGCCGACGCGACAAGCCGAGCGGATCCATCCGGCTCGCACAGATACACCAGCGCGAACGGGACGTCAGAGCGGTCGGTCCCGAGCACGGCGACCGCCGCGGCGCACAGGTCCTCAACGCTGCCGACCGTCGTCGTCGACACCTCCGACAACGCCCTCAGCGTGGCCAGCCTGTACCGTGCCAGAACTCGCGACTTGGTCTGTGAGCTGCGGTTTTGTGATCGGTTCAGGCTGCTCGGCGGTATTCGTTGATCACGCCGCCCGGGACGCGATGGCGGCGGATCGGTTCGTCGAGTGAGATGACGGCGGCGGGATCGTGGTTGGGTGGGCGGTGCTCACGACCCTGGTGCGGCCGGTGATCATTAAAATGTCGGGCGAACTCGTCGAGCACGATCACGGCGTGTCGTTCGTTGTAGATCAGCATCCGATCGGTGCACTCCGATCGGACACTGCGCACGAACCGCTCCGCGTAACAGTTCGCTCGCGGTGTCCGGGGTGGGGTCTTCACGGCGTCGATGCCCTCGGAGGCGAATACCGCGTCGAACGATGCGGCGAACTTCGTATCCCGGTCGCGGATAAGGAACCGGAATCGGGAGATTCCCTCGCCGAGGTTCATCAGTAGGTTGCGGGCGGCCTGCGTAGTCCAGGCCGCAGTCGGATGCGCGGTCACACCCAGGATGTGGACTCGCCGGGTGCGGACCTCCATCACGAACAGAACATCGAGCCGGCGCAGGCCGACAGTGTCCAGATGGAAGAAATCCGTGGCCAGCAGGGCCGCCGCTTGGGCGCGTAGGAAGGTGCGCCAACCGGTGTCCGTTCGCCGAGGCGCGGGACCGATACGGCCGGCGGCCAGGATACGGCGGATTGTGCCTGCACCGACGCGGTGCCCGAGCCGGACCAGCTCACCCTGGACGCGGCGATGCCCCCAACGCGGATTCTCCCGGGCAAGGCGGACGACCAACTCGCGCAGCAGCGAACCGAGGTCGAGTTGTGGCACGGTACAGGGTCCGACTTGTCTGGGCGCCACGCATCGGGGCAACCACCTGCCCATCGCCGGGGACATCATCAGGATTATTGATAATCTAGTCAATCTACCTGACTAGGTCAAGGCGAAGGTGGTTGGCACCGGTGACTCGGGGTGGCAGGGAACAGGGCGGACGGCTGGACGCGGCCGGGTTTACCGCGCGTAGGGGTCGGTGATCTCGCGGAGTTGGCCCAGGATCTGCCGCAACAACGCGAAGTTGCGAGTGCCCAGGTACGACTTCCACTCCGAGAGGATCTCGTCGGCCGTCGCTGTGGCCACGGCGAGCGCCCGCTGGCCACGTTCCTCGATCACGATCATTCTGGCGCGGCCGTCCGCGGGGTCGGGAGCCCTGCGGACGTAGCCGAGGCGTTCCAGTTGGTCGACCAGCACGCCTGTGCTCTGCTTGGTCATCTGGGCCTGGTCGGCCAGGTCGGTGAGGCGGGAACCGTTCGGAGCGACGCGTTGGAACACCCGGCACTGGGCGAGGGTCCAGTCGTCGAACCCCGCGTCCTGTACGGCTCGGAAGATCCGGTCCTCCATGTACCGGTACGGGATGAACAACAACACCCCCAGGTCAGCTAGCTGTTCGTCGTCCATGCCGTCCTCGGCCCTCGGCTCCATCGCCCGCTGATTCCACGAAGTCCACACCCTACGTCACCGCCGTCCGGCCGGATCGCCGTCCACGTCACATCCGTTGCGCTTGGCATTGGGCCGGCCACACGGCTACAGTAGTAAATGTACCTGACTAATAAGTAAAGATATCTGACCGATTGGCAACGGCGGAGAGAGCACGGGATAGCCCATGACATCGACATCAAGCCTGGCGGGCAAGCGGGTCCTGGTCACCGGCGGCAACAGCGGGATCGGCGCCGCGATCGCGCGGCGGCTCGCCGCCCAGGGAGCCACGGTCGCGGTCAACTACCGGTCCGACAAGGCCGCCGCCGACGCACTCGTCGGCGAACTCAACGACAACGGGTGCACGGCGGCCGCGTTCCAGGCCGACCTCACCGCGGCCGCGCAGGCCCACAAGCTGGTCGGCGCGGTGGTGGCCGAGTTCGGCGGCCTGGATCTGTTGGTCAGCAACGCCGGGGTCGAACACTTCGGAGCGCTGGAAACCATCACCGAGGCCGACTTCGACCGCATCTTCCAGACCAATGTGGCCGGACAGCTGTTCGTCACCCAGGCGGCGGTCGCCGCGATGACCGACGGCGGGCGGATCGTGCTCAGCGCCTCGGTCAGTGTGCGCCTGTCGGTCTATCACCACGCCCTGTACGCGGCGAGCAAGGCCGCCATCCCGGCCATGGTGCGCAACCTGGCTCCCGAGCTGGCCGACCGGAACATCGCCATCAACGCGATCTCCCCCGGCGCCACCGCCACCCCCATGGCGATGCGCTACGGCGCCGACTACACCCACCCCGCACTGGCCGACGTGCCATTCGAAGCGCTCCTGCGCTCGATGAGCGCACTCGGCCGGTTCGCCCAGCCCGACGACATCGCCGCCGTGGTCGCGTTCCTGCTCTCCCCGGAGGCGGCGCACATCACCGGCACCACCATCGAGGCCGACGGCGGCTGGAACTGACCCTGCCGTCCGGCCGATCTTCACCGCAACTCAGTTACGTCGCAACCACATCGAAGGGAACCATCATGTCCACAGTCATCACCGGAGCATCGGGTCACCTCGGCCGGCTCGTCGTCGAGCAGCTCCTCGCCATCGGAACGCCGCCCGAGCAGATCGTGGCCACCGGCCGCGACGCCGACAAGCTCGCCGACCTCGCACAGCGCGGAGTCACGGTGCGGCGCGCCGACTTCGCCGACCCGACCACCCTCGACGACGCATTCGCGGGCGCCGAAGCGATGGTGCTGATCTCGACGACGACAGTCGGGGAGCGGTTCGAGAACGCGCGCAACGCGATCGACGCGGCGGCCAGGGCGGGTGTGACCCGGATCGTCTACACCAGCCTCGTCAACGCCTCGACCGCGCGGATGACCCTCGCCGACGAACACCGCCGCACCGAAGACCATCTGCGGGCCAGCGGTTCGGCGTTCGTCATCCTGCGCAACGGGTGGTACCTGGAGAACTACACCGACCAGCTTCCGATGATCACCCGGTACCACGCATTGTTGGGCAGCGCGCAGGACGGTCGCGTCAGCGCGGCCAGCCGACGCGATCTCGCGGCTGCCGCCGTCGCGGTGCTGACGCAGGACGAGCACCTCGGCGCGACCTACGAGCTGGGCGGAGCACCGTTCACCCTGACCGAACTCGCGGCCACGATCAGCGAAGTCCTCGGTACTCATATCGCCTACCAGGACATGTCGGTCGCCGACTACAGCGCCACTTTGACCGCTGCCGGGCTGCCCGCGGAGATGGCTGCCGCCGTCGCCGATGCCGATGCCGGTCTGGCCCGCGGAGAGTTGTTCATCGCGAGCAACGACCTGGAGAAGCTCATCGGCCGGCCGGCGACCACCGCGCACGAAGCCATCCAGAACGCAGCCGCCGCAAGCAACGAGGAGTCACGGTGAGCACCTCAGGACCCGGCGTCGATACCCACGAGATGGTGCTGATGCACCGCGTCATCCGACGCGAGTTCGGTCAGCTTCCCCGGCTGTTTCGCTCCGCGGCCGGTGACCGTGCGCGATCCAAGGTCGTCGGCGTGCACGCCCGGGAGATGCTGGACTTCCTCCACACCCACCACACCGGCGAGGACGAGCTGCTTTTTCCCTTGCTGCGCGCGCGAGCTGCGCTCGACCCGGAGCTGATGGACCGGATGGACGCGCAGCACGCGCAGGTCGACGACGCCGTCGTGACCCTCGGCAAGGAGCTGCCGGCGTGGACAGCCACCGCGGACGCCGCCGCTGGCGAGCGGATGGCCGCCCTGATCGACGCCACGATGCCGACCCTGATCGATCACCTGGCTGAGGAGGAGCAGAAACTGCTCCCGATCGTCTCGGTCACGCTGACGCAACGGGAGTGGGACGCGCTGGGCAAGCACGGCATGAGCGCGATTCCGCTCACCCGGCGGCTGGTCATCCTCGGCCACATCACCGAGGACACCGATGATGCGGAACGGCAGCGGTTCTTGCAGGTCATACCAGCCCCGGCCCGGGTGGCCTACAAACTGATCGGTCACCGCCAGTTCACCCGCGAAACCACCGCGATCCGCGGCTGACCCAGCTCACGACCCGACACCATCGCTTCGGAGGAGGCATGATGAGCTTCAATACAAGCGCGGGCACGCGCGGCGGCAAGGTTCCCGCGACGGCTACGCCGTAAGGGCGGCAGTTTCATGGGCTTCAGAGCGGTGGTGCTGACGACCACCGGCGCCAAGACCGGTGCCGAGCGCACAACGCCGGTCGGCTACTTCCCCGATGAGGATGGAAGTTGGCTGATCGTGGCGTCCGCGAATGGCGCGGCGGGCAATCCGGGCTGGTACTACAACATCGGCGCGCACCCGGACAAGGTCCGCGCGGAGGTCGATGGCCGCACGGTCGCCGTCGCGCCCCAGCAGTTGCGCGGGCCCGAGCGCGAGGCGGCGTGGGAGAGGATCCTCGCAGCAGCACCCCGGTTCGCCCAGTACCAGGAGAAAACCGCTCGCGAACTGCCGATCATCCGCCTGACGCCGCAGTGCTGACCTCACGCGCAATCTGTCCCCGTGTGATCGAGTCGTTCAATGATCCGCCCTTGCGCTGTAGATCGCCTGGCGGTGCTCATCGGTGAGAAGCGTCGTGGCATCGAGGTGATACGTGCCCCGCCAACCGGATTCGCCGCGGCCATCCACGTCTTCGGTTGATCGGTGATGGACGCGACTCGGTCACCACGGGCCAGCCATTCGTCCCACTCTTCAGCTAATTGGCAATCCTTCGGTATGCCACGGTCAGCCCAACGCATACGACATCGTAGGTGCCGTGATCATCAAATGAGACCCGGTAGTGGTGCAGGTCGCCTAGCCGAGTGACTGGCATAGCCGTCCGTTCAAGTGATCGACTCGACTTGAACAGGTCAATCACCTCAGAGTTCTCGACCTCGATCAGCGCGAACTCGTAGTCACTTTCGTTCGGTAGCGGAAGCCCAATTTCGGAGTCGTAGAAGTGAAAATCAAGCACACGAGAGAAACTGATCGACGTCAGCCAGTTCTCCTCCGTGTCGTCGATAGCCGAGGAGTCGAACTCCATGACCAGGGCTCGATGCCCGTCGTTGGACACAAAGGTAACGGTCGGCCCGTCGTCAAATATCGTCGAGAGATGCTCGCCGTTAACCATGTGGTACATCGAGGTCGCTCCGCTTTAATCTGTTGTTTATGGAACTTCGACTACTTGCTGCACGGTTAGATTCTTCATGGTAGGAGTGATCGCGATCCTAGCAGATGGTAGTACATCGCCAAGTGGAGTTCTCTCCCGAAGCCTCTTCATCACATTTGACGTAGGTTGGATGTACTGGATGTTGGTGGGCCGGAAGCCGGCCAAGCTAAGGGCCGCGAGGCTACGATTGTTCTCCGCGACTACGTGCCCATCATAGTTGAACACATGGACGACGACTGAATCAGGACTGATCCTTCCGGAATCTAAATCCGCAGCAACCGACTTGATCGACCGACCATGAAATGCGCCTTCAGGTGAGAAATTTGCGCCTATCCGACGTTGCCCGAACAGCACCAGTACGCCTTCGGACGCTCTTCTGGCCTTAGCTTGTTGTTCGGCGAGCTCCCGATCCATCTCTACAACGGCCGGATCAAACTCTTCCTCGCCGAATGTGCTCGCGATCCCAGCACCAATATTTGCTATTACGGTCAGGCCGACTTCCCAGGCCGGCGGGCCCTCGCTCGGGTCCAGGTGATAGTTCGGCGGGAATTCGCCGGCCGCCTTGCCGCCGCCGCCTCGGTATCCGCTCTGGTCGTCGTCCGACGGCGCCGGGTTGTGATGAACAGCAGGCGGGCTCGGTTCCCCGCTTCCGTCGCTGCCCCTGGCCGGTCCTGGCTTGCTGGTCTGGCCGCCGGTGCTGCCGAAGCAGGGCTCGCTGGGCAGGATGCCGCACTGGCCACCGCCATCGAGCATCAACCCACTGGGGTCCTCGCCGGTGATCGGGTCGTTGCCTGCGTAGTCGAAGCCGCCGATCTGTGTGGGGTCCGTGGCCTCGAAGACCGGGTCAGCCGACAGGAAGCGGCCTGAGTACGGGTCGTACTCTCGCGCGCCCAGGTTCTCCAGGCTCGTCGAGGAGTCGAACGTGCCGCCCACGTAGCTCTTGTCGCCACCCGGCCACAGCGTGGGTGCTGCGCCTCGGGTGCCGCCGAAGGGTAGGAACTGGCGGCGGGTGACGGCATACGTGTTGGAGTCGATGGTGAGCTGATCGGTGCCTTGGCGGTCCGGGATCAGGTACACCGGTGGGGCTGTGCCGCTGCGGGAAGCGATCGTGGCGCCGCCGATGGTGTAGAAGCGGGTACCGGACGTGACCCCCGTGGCGTCGTTGCGGACGAGTTGTTCGTCGCCGATGTAGAGGGTGGTCTGGGTCGGGTCACGCTGCACCAACAGGCTCCCGTCGGCGTCGTAGGCGTAGGACGTGGTGCCCGACGTGCTGGTGTCGGTGGCGAGCTGGTCCTGGTCGTTCCAGGTCAGCGACTCGTTGCCGGTCAGGCCACCGGTGATCGACGTGGTGTCGCCCACGGCGTCGTAGGCGTACGACGCGGTCCGCGGTGTCGCACCGGGGCCGGTCGCGCTCGTCGACGTCAACGTGTGCGGCTGATCGGTGGACGAACCCGCTGCCGGGTAGTGGTAGTTGACGGCGGTGTCGTTGGCCGTGTTGCCGGTGAGGTCGTGGTCGACCTCGGTGGACCGGTCACCGGCCGCGTCGTAGCTCCACGACTGCCAGTACGGGTTCGGGCCGCCGACCGTGCTGGACGCGCCCGGCGCCGGTGTCGAGGTACACGCGTCGGTGCCGGTCCAGGCCTGGCCGAGTCGGTCGGCGTAGTCGTAGGTGAAGCACTGCGTGTCCAGTACCGCGCCTGCGTTCTGCGAGTCGGTGACCGAGGTGACCAAACCGGTGCCCTTGGACACTCCGTTGCCGCCATAGCGGTAGGTCAGGTCGTCCACGGCGGCGGCCTGGGCGGTGTCGGTGGCCTTGACCTCGGTCAGGTTCTGGGTCTGCTGGTCGTAGGCCAACGCCAGGTCCACGTCCCCGGCCGTGCCCGGCATCGTGTACTGCAACGGCTGGCCGAACGGGGAATAGCCGACCGCGTCGACGATCGCGCCGACACCGGAACCGAGGCCGGTCGGCTCACCGAACTGGTCGTAGTTGGTGGTCAGGTCCTCGGACGGCAGGTTCGCCGCCGCCGGGTCGACCTGGTCCGTCTGGTAGCCGGTGATCGAGTACCTGTACGTCGTGTTCAGGCCGGCGGCGGGCAACAGGGCGGCATCGGTACCGGTCAGCGTGCTCGTCTCGGACGACACCTGGGCCAGCAGGTTGTACCCCTTGATGGTCTGCTTGAACGTGTCACCACCGGAGATCGACGTGGTAGTGGACAGGTAGCCAACGGCCTTGGTCGTGCCGGCGCCGATAAAGGTCGCGTCGTACGTCCACGCCGCCGTCTGGTTCGCCGCCACCGGCGCCACACCGCCAGTGGTGTCGAACGCGCCGGTCTTACGGCCGTCCTTGTCGTACTGCGTTGTGGATTGCTTGCCGCGTCCGTCGGTCGTAGTGAGTAGTTGGCCTGCGGCGTCGTAGGTGTTGGTCGTGACACCCGCGTCCGGGTCGCCGGCCGAGGTCTGGTCGCCCAACAGGTCGTAGGCGTAGGACCACGTGTTGCCTGCCGCGTCCTTGACCGTGGCCTGCTTGTTGGCCGGTGTGTAGGTGTAGTGGGTGTCGGAGAAGTCGGCCGGTGGGTCGGCCGGGTTGGCCGGCACGCCGCCGTGGTACTGGAACAGGTCGGTCGTGTTGCCCCGCGCGTCGGTGACCGTGGTCTGCGCCGTGCCACCGGCTGGCGGCACGGTGGTCGTGGAATCGCCGCCGTAGCTGTAGCTGGTACGCCACGTCTCGACACCCAGCAGCAGGGAGATGTCCGCGGTCTTGCGGCCCGCACCGTCGTAGGTGGTGCTGGTCTCCGGCGGCACGTCGCCCACCTGGGCCTGTACCAGGGTCGGCGACACCGGATCGCCGTTGGAGTACGGGTTGGTGGTCTCGGCCTGCCAACCGTCGGAGTTGTAGATCGTGTCGGTGACGACCCTTGGGTTGTCCGTCGGGTTGGTGGGCGTGCTGTCCGGTACCTGTGTCTGGGTTTCCCGCAGGCGCAGCAACGAGTCGTACAGCGACTCGGACAGCCGGTACGTGCCGTCGGTGTTCAGCGTGGACGTGTCGACCACGGACGGCCCGCTGTTGGACACCGTGTAGCTGTACTTCAACGCCGGGCTGGAGATTCCGGGTTTGGTGACCTGGGTCAGCCTGCCCAGCGCGTCGTACTGTTGGGACGTAACGAATCCAGCGGCGTCCTTCGCGGTCACCGGCAGGTCACGCATCGGGTCCAGGGTTGTCGTGGTGAGGTGGGTCAGCGGGTCCTTCGCCACGATCTGTGTGGGTTCCGCGCCGGCGGCCGGCGTGTAGGTCGTGGACGAGACGCGGCTGTCCGGGTCCGTCTCGGACAGTGGCCGACCGTACTGGTCGAACGTGTCGGTGGTGGTGGCGTAGTTCGGGGTCGTACCCGTGAACGAGATCAGGTTCTGGCTCTCGGTGAGGTCACCGATGGTCGGTGCCGTGCCGTGCACCGTCGCCGAGTCGTAGTAGCTCAGTTCGTCGGACACCGCGGCGCTGTTGGGTGGCGCCGTGACGCCACAGTTGACCGAGACCGTCTTCTGCTCGGACGGGTCGTTGAGGATCCACTTCGTTGTGTTGTCGACGAACGAGGTCGTGCTGCACAGGTCGTCCGTGCTGGTCGAGACGTCCCCGAGATCGTTGGTCGCCACGACGCGGCCCGCCGAGTCGTGCGTGTAGTCGGTCTCGGTCTCGCGGGTCGTACCGCCGGCCAACGGTGTGTACGTCCTGGTGTTCGCCAGGCCGGTCAGGAAAGACTTCAAGGTCGGCAGGCCGGACTCGGCCTGGCCGGCCGTGGCCGCCGAACTGAAGGGCGTGTCGATCTCGTCGGTCACCACCGAGGCACCGTTGAAGGTCTGCGTCTCGTAGGTGGCGCCCTCGAACTGGTTGGAGTCGGTGACCGCCGGATCGCCTCGGGAGTCGGTGACGGCGACGCTGCGGGTCGCGCCACCGGGCAGCGTGTCCCCGTCCATGCCACGGAAATACGTGTACTGGGTCTTGGTGACCGGGTCCGGTGCGGTGCCCGTCGACACGATCATGCCCTGGAAGCCGCGCCAGTCGTTCCAGGTCCGCTCACCTGAACGAGTCAACGGATTGTCGTCGAAGTGCCACGCGGGCGAGCCGACGGGCGTGTAGGTGGTTGCGATCGTGTCGTTCGCGCTGCCGCCGGTGGGGTCCTCCTCGGTGACACCGGTGACGATGAACTTGTTGAACCAGTCCTCGATCGGCGCCGTCTGGCCGACCGGCGTCCAGAAGGCCGGATAACACAGCGAGGTGTTGGTCGACTCGGTCGGAGTGGCCGTACCGCAGGCGGGCGAGGAGTAGCTGACGGTGACGATCTCGCCGGTCTCGGTCTTGATCGTGTGCATCCGCTGCCGGGTCAACGGCGGGTAACCCTCGCCCAGGTTGACCCGGTTGGCCAGGGGCACACTGGTGAACGTGATCGCCGGCAGGGCGATCGGGGCGCTGCTGCCGCCTGCGGTGGTGTCCTGACCGCTGTGCTGGATGGAGGACAGCCACAGCGACGGTGTCGTACCGGTGGTGCCCGGTGTCTGGTCACCGGGGTCGGGGAAGGTGTGCGCGAGCGCCCAGGAGTCCACAGTGGTCAGACTGGTGCCGACCAGCGTCTTCGTCTGGATCGACTGGAGCGTCAACTCGGAGAAGAACGAGGGCGTTTCGTTGGTGCACGCCGAGCCCGTCGCGCACGACAGGTCGAAGGGCACGTCCGGCCAGTGGCTCGCGGTGGTGCTGGTCAAGCCGGCCGGGTCACAGGTGGTCAGGTCGCAGCGGCCGGTCGAGGTGAAGTCAACCTCGGCGGCCGGCGTCGTGGTGTAGACCGCGCCGTCCCGCTGGCCGTACTCGATCTTCGCCAGGACACCGCCACGGATGTAGCTGGTGTCGGTCGCGCCGTTGTCGCGGGCGTAGACGTTGGTCTCGGTGTTGTAGAAGTACGAGACCGCGTCGGAGTGTGTGTCCACGACGTAGTCCAGGTTCCACCGGTAGGCCTGCTGGCACCACGACAGCGAGAACGTCGCGTTGAAGCACGGCTGGCCGGCCGCGGTGGCGAACACCGGCTCGGTCCACACCGAGTTCGTCGTGGCGTCACCGGCACCGTCCATGTAGCCGGGCAGCTCGTTCTTCCCGAAGACGTACTGGGTGCCGTCGGTCGTGGTGACGACGAAGTACTCGCCGTTCTGTGCGCCGTTGACGGCGCCGGTCATGTACTGCACCCGCTCGTGGTTGTCGTTCTGCGGGTGGTAGGTGCCGGTGGCGTCGTCCTTGACCAGCTGCGTGGTGTGCCCGCCCAACGACAGGGTCAGGGTGTTGGAGTTCGACCAGCAGTTGTCGTTGGTCTTGGTCGCGCCGGTCGGGTTGACGTCGCAGGACTCGTAGGAGCGTTCGATGAAGCCGGGGCTGTAGTTCCAGCCGTCGCCGATCCAGGATGCCTGGTTGTTCGTCGAGGACGTGAGACCGTCCACCGACTGCGAGTCATAGCTCAACGTCACGTCCGGTTCCAGCCCACCGGGCACCGGCGGCACCGAGATCGGGTAGGAGTAGGCGAACGAGTCGGCCGAACCGCCTGCCTGCCATGCGCTGGAGGGCTTCAGTGACGTCGCCGTGAAGTCGCCCTGGCTGCTGTCCGTGCCCGCGGTCGCCGCGATGACCGCCGTCGCAGGCAGGGCGATGTCGGTCGAGATCGTCGATGTCGTGCCGTCGTTCGTGGACCGCAGCGGTGTCTGCGTTCGACACCCTGGCTCGGTTGGTGTCGTCAGGGCACACGCGGGCAGTTCGACCAGGCGCAGCCGGGACGACCAGTCACCGCCGAAGGCATCGGCGAACGTGGTGTAGTCCACTGACACCCGAGCCGCGTCGGTCGCACCGGCTCCTGCGGTCGGCCGGACGGACAGGACGATTCCGTTGACACCAAGGGTCTCCGACGTGGTGGCCGGGGCCACCGACACGGCCACCCGACCGGGGGCGGGCCTCGCCTGCGTGACCATTGGCCGGTCGGCGCTCACGCGACCCAGTGACGTGCCGGGAATCGCGCCGATCCACACCGGCAGTGTGCCCGCACGGGCCGGCTCGACGCCGGTGATCGACGCGGTCGCCGCACCTGTCGGCCACGTCGTCGGACCTGCGTGCCACTTCGGCACCTGCGGGGGTGTCTGGTAGTGGCTGGTCACGGGCCGCACCGGGATGTTCGGCGTGGTCTGCAGGGCGGTCGCGGCCGCCACCGTGGGTGGAACCAGTGCTGTGAGTGTCGCGCCGAGCACCACCCCGGACACCGCGACGACAATACGGCGGAACTGTCGCTTTCGGGTCTGTGACGAACTACGCCGGAAGTGCATGCGCCGAACCGCCATAGCGGCCTCCCCCAGAAAATATGGCCCACGGGCCCAAACAATGGGGGACGGTACGCGAACACCAGTCGAGACGGTAAGACTCCTTTCGGCGCAACGTGACTACGGCATCCACGCTGTACCAACTGGATTGTTGCCAAGTCGCACACTCCGACGTACATTCGCCGACGGCCTGCACAGTTCTTCGCACATTTGTCGGTTCGGACCACGTTTTCGGCTGATTAGTCTCTTGGGGGGACTGTGTACACACAGTTTCGGTCGCCTGCTGCATTTCGACGGGTAGTTCCCGCGCTGGCCGCGGCAGCACTCGTCGGGTCCCTTCTGGCCGGCGCGCCAGCGGTGGCGTCCGCCGCTCCGGCGGCCCCACCGACCCCGGCCAAGCCACAGCCGGGGCCGACGCCTGCGGCCGGGCACAAGGCGGTGAACCTGCCGACGATCGAGGACGGCTTCGGCCCCACGGCCGGGGAGAACGCCGCGATGGCCGCCGCCTCGGCCAAGGCCCGCGTGTCCGGAAAGCCCGTCGCCGTGCCGGCGCTGACCACGGAGGTCCAGCAGGTCGTCGCGGAGCCGGCCGGCGGGTTCGACCTGTCCGCGAACCCGAATCCGGTGCGCACCAAGCAGAACGGCACGTGGCAGCCGGTCAACACAGCGCTGCACACCAACGCGAACGGCACGGTCTCGCCTGCCGCGACGGCCTACGGCACAGTGACGTTCTCCGGCGGCGGTATGGGCCCGCTGGCCACGACGACCTCCGGCTCGGTGACATACACCGTGTCCTGGCCCGGCAGGCTGCCCGCCCCGCACGTCTCCGGTGCCACCGCCACGTACGCGAACGTGCTGCCCGGCGTGGACCTGGAGGTCTCGGCGACCACCACCGGTGGTTTCTCCGACGTTCTGGTCGTGCGCACCGCTGCCGCGGCGAAGAATCCCAAGCTGGCGTCACTCGCGCTGCGCACCACGAGCCATGGTCAGGTCACGTCCGGGGCCGGCGGCCTGACGGTGTCGGCGCCGCACGCAGCCAACACCCTCGTGGCGGCGACACCGTTCATGTGGGACTCCACCACCAGCACCCGGCCGACGGCCGCACCGGGACGGAGTGTGCTGTCCAACGGCGTCGCTGTTCCGCACATCACAGCGGACCCGTCCGACACGTCACATCCCGGCCTGGCCGCACGCCTGGCCCAGGTGGGTCTACATGCGGGCAAGTCGTCGTTGACGCTGACGCCGGACCGAGGACTGCTCACCGATCCGTCGGCCAAGCTCCCGATCTACATCGACCCCACGTTCAACTGGCACCCGACCACCGGTGGCACCCCTGCCTTCGACGAAGTGAAACACGGCGAGCCTTGTACCAACACGTCCTTCTTCGGCAACACGGGTTCGGCTGGTGACTTCGGCGCACTGGGCGCGGGCTACAACCAGTTCACCTCGTGCTTCGGCCCGCAGCGCGCCTATTACCAGTGGAAGCTGCCCACGGTGATCTGGGGCGCGCACATCGGCAACGTCACCGGCCAGCCCGGCGCCACGGTCAATGTGACCAAGGTGTTCTCCCAGTTCTGCGGTGTGTCCTCCACGGACACCATGCGCCAGACCGGTGGCATCGGCGCGGGCACCACGTGGAACAGCCAACCCGGCGCGATCAGCACCGTGGGCGCCAAGACCCTCGGTCCGTCGAACAACGACGTGTGCACTGGCAACCCCCAGCCGTCGGCGGGCTATGACGTGACCAGCCAGATCGCGGCAGCGGCACGCGAGCACTCGCCCCAGTTCACGGTGGCCCTGATCGGCAACGAATCCGCCGCCAGTCATGAGTTCAGCCGCTTCAGCGACAACCCGACGCTGCAGATCTTCTACAACCGCGTCCCGAACACGCCGGGCGCCAACTCTCTTCTCGCGGTCACCGGCAACGACAAGGCCGCCTGCACCACCACGACGCCGTATCCGTTCATCGGCAAGACCATCGCCACCAACACACCTGTGCTCACCGCGCGGATCACCGACCCGGACGGCGACCTGATCAAGGCCAACTACCGGTACTGGGTGGACGGCACCACCACGATGACCACGGGCTCGTCCGCCGACAACCTGGCCTCCGGCACACAGGCCAAGCTCAACATGTCGCCCACGTTCGTCTCCGCACTGACCAACGGCAAGATCGTGGACTGGCAGGTGTCGGTCACCGACGGCGAGGACACCAGTGCCTGGTCCGTGGTGTGCCACTTCATCGCCGAGCCGACAGCACCGTCCGCGCCCTCGATCACGTCACAGGACGGGCTGTATCCCGACAACGACACCGCGGTGTCGACTGCCGGAACCCCCGGTCGGTTCACCTTGCAGTCCACCGGTGGCGCGGTCACCGGCATCGTGGACGGCCTGGACCAGGCCCCGCCGACCACGGGCGTGCCCGCGGCCGACAACGCTCCGTTCGGTGCTGGTGGAGTGCTCTCGGTCGCCGGCCGCTGGAAGATGTCCGACGGCAGCGGCACCACCGACGCCGACAGCTCCGGTCACAGCAACGCGATCACCCTGTCCGGGGGGGCCAGTTGGGCCACCGACATGGCCCACGGCCAGGTACTGAGCCTGGACGGCACCTCCGGCTTCGCAGCCACCAACCGACCGGTGATCAACACCGCCGGCAGCTTCACCGTGTCGGCGTGGGTCAGGCCGACCGCACTGACCACCCAGACGTTCTTCGCCCAGGAAGGCGACACGTCCGGCGCGTTCAGTCTCGGCTACAACGCCACCACGGCCAGTTGGTTCTGGGCACGCCCGAACACCGCGACCTCATCGACATCCGTCACCGTCGCCTCACCTGCGACCTCGGCCCAGGTGCTCAACGTGTGGACTCACCTGTCCGGCTCCTACGACGCCAGCACCGGGCAGATGGCGCTGTTCGTCAACGACCTCGCCGTGGCCACCGGCAGTGACTCCACCCCGTGGGACAGCAGCGGTGTGTTCGTCATCGGCCACGGCTACACCTCCAGTACCAACACCAACTTCGTGCACGGCCTGATCAGCGACGTGCAGGTCTACCAGGCACCTGTCTCGCCCAGCGACCTGAGCCAGGTGAACACCGGTGGCACGGTCTCCCCGGCCGGCCGCTGGCAGTTCACCGACAGCCCCGGCTCCACCACCGCCGCCGACTCCTCCGGCAACGGCCACACCGTGACGCTGAGCAGCGGTGCGACCCTCAGCGCTGCCACCCCCACCAGCCCGCCCAGCCTGAACCTCAACGGCACCACCGGCGCGGCCACCGCGGTAGGCCCGATCCTGAACACGATGCACAGCTTCACCATCAGCGCCTGGGTCAAGATCACCGACGCCACCGACTTCTCGGTCATCGCCACCCAACAGAGCACCAACCAGGCCGGGTTCCTGCTCGACTACGACCCCGAAGTCGGCAAGTGGGCGTTCGCCCGGCTGAGCGCGGACACGTTGACCGGCGCCACCACCCACATCGTCGAGTCAACGGGTGCCGCCGCGATGAACACATGGACGCACCTGGCGGCCTCGTTCAGCACCACCACCAACGGCATGACCCTGTACGTCAACGGTGCACCGTCCGGCACCAGCACCACCGACCCGACTCCGTTCAACGCGAGCGGACCGTTCGTCATCGGGCACGGCTTCATCAACGGCGCCGCGAACGACTTCACCCACGGCTCGATCGCCGACGTCCAGGTGTACTCCACGTCGCTGGACGCATCCGAGGCAGCGATGCTGTACCAGTCGTCCACCGCGACCATCACCCCGCTGTCGCCCGGCCCGCACACGCTGTTCGGGTACACCAAGGACGCCGCCGGAGACGTGTCCGGCTACCAGTCCTACCAGTTCCAGGCCAACAAGGACCCCGGCAAGAACTGCGCTTCGCTCGCCGTCTGCTACGACAACAAGGGCATCAGCACCGACGGCACCACGGGTACGCCTGTCGCTGACTTCGACGGCGCCGGTCGGAGCTTCTCGGCGCAGGACCTGGCGGCCGCGGGCTGGCAGTCGGGCGGCCACGTCGAGGTCGATGGCGCCAACTTCCAACTCCCCACGTTCGGCGGCAACACGGTAGCCGACAACGTCCTGGCAGCGAACCAGACGATCACCTTCAACCAGCCGATCTCGACAGCGGGTGCCACCGCGCTGGAGTTCCTCGTGTCCAGCACGAACTCCGCTGTGGACGGCGGGATGAGCACCGGCACGGTCAATGGCGACAACACGGTGCCCGCCGTGCCGGCCGGCGTGCCGGTCGCCGACACCTTCTGCTTCACCGGTCCCGACCCGGACGGCATGTGTGCGCCGCGCGGCACCATCTCCTTCAACAACGGCACGTCGACACAGCCGTACTTCCTGACCGTGCCGGACTGGTCCGGCAGCCCGCAGTCGATCGGCGCCGCATGGTTCCCGCACGAGAACCTGCCCGGCGGCACGCAGAACGCGAACAAGCCGGAGATCTACGCGTTCGCCGTGCCTATCGACGCGGCTCATGCCGGTAGCACGATCACCTCGGTGACCCTGCCCGACGTCAGCACGCACGTCGGGCCCGGCCAGGAGGCACTGCACGTGTTCAGCATGGCGGTCCGCAATACCACGACGGACAACGCGCCGACCGGCCAGACCTGGACCGGATCGTGGGCGTCGCCCACCGAGGGTGTGTTCAACTTCGGCAGCACGTTCACCAACCAGACGATCCGGGAGACGGTGGTCCCGACCGTTTCCGGCAACACGTGGCGGTTGCGGTTGGACGACGCACTCGGCGTGAACCCGCTGGACATCTCCGACGCGACAGTCGCCGTCCAGCAGGTGAACAACTCGCCGGCGCCGACAGCGGCCCCGGTACCGCTGGTCTTCTCCGATACCGGCACGTCGGCGACGAACATCCCGGAAGGCGGGATGGTCTACGCCACGAAGGCGGCGGCCACCACCTTCCCGGTGCGAGCGGGCCAGAAACTGCTGGTCTCGTTCACGTTGACCAACTCGATCCCGTTCCTGGTCATGCACACCGACGCCTCCAACGGCGACCAGATGTGGATCACCGCGGCCGGCTCCGGTGATCACACCGGCGACACCACGACCACCGCGTTCAGCGGTACGGGAACGGTGTTCACCGCCGCGACCAGTGTGGTCACCGGAATGGACGTGGCCACGAACGGCACACCGACGACGGTGGTGCTCGGCGACGGCATCATCGACCACGCCGACGCACTGGGCACCGCCAACGCCGACACCAACCTGATCGGCAACCTGATGTCGGACACCCCGACGACCCCGGCGCCGGCCGGCGTGCTCAACGAGGGCATGGAATCCAACCAGATGATCACCGACTACCCCGAATCCGACGGCAGCGGGCCGGCTCTGCTGTCCAGACTGGACAGAGATCTGCTCGACCAGCCGAACCTGCAGAACGTGATCGTCGATGAGGGTCTGGAGGATGTCCTCGCCGGCACCAGTGCCCAGGACCTGACGACGAAGGCGTTCTCGCTCCTGACCACCGACCTGACCGATGCCAACATCAACATCATCTACGTCGGGCTGACACCCTGTGCCGGCTACGCGGGCGACGGCGCCACACCCAATGACGCCTGCACCGCGGCCGTGGACCATGAACGTCTGGCGGTCAACGGCTTCTTCCAAACCAACAGTGGCGGCAACGAGTCGTACGTCGACTCCGACTCGGCGGTCGGCACAGTGGGAGCCGACGACATCACCGTGAGCCTGACCACCACGGCGGACGCGGGCGACCACGTCAACCTCACCGACGACGGTTATGCCGAACTGGCCACCGGCTATCTCGGCCCGCAGAACGTGTGGTCGCTGAACGACGGCGCCGACGACGGGACCGTCAATGTCCTGGCCGACAACGCCAACGGCAACATCCCGTACCTGGCGAACGATCAGTCGGTGGCCGCCGCGGGCGTGGCAACACTGAACGGAACGCCGACCTGGACCGAAGATCCACCCGGGCACACGGTCCTGACGCTGGACGGCGCCACGAACTACGGGCAGACCAGCGCGCCGATGCTGAACACCACCGCGAGTTTCACGGTCTCCGCGTGGGTCAAGCTGAGCACCGGCACCAAGACGGGAGTGATCGCCAGCCAGGTCGGCACCGACGGCTCCGCATTCACCCTGCGCTACGACACCGACGGCTCGGACAGTTGGTCGCTCACCCAGTCCATGGCCGACGGTGACACGGACTACGGGCCGGGCACCGTGTGGGCGGACGACAGCAACGCAGCGGACATGACACCGGGACACTGGGCGTTCGTGGTCGGCTCCTACGACGCCGCGACCCACGCCCTCTCGATCAGCGTCAACGGGAACCGGGACGACTCGATCAGCGGCAACTGGCCGACCTGGAACGCAGGCGGCCCGCTACTGATCGGTGCCGGCCAGTCGGTGGCGGACGGCTCGACCACCCTCACCACCGGGATCACGAACTTCTTCCCCGGCGAGATCAGCGACGTGCGGGCATGGAACTACTCGCTCGACGACCAGCAGATCAAGGCACTGTTCGATCAGGGCAAGCCGGTGTTCGGCCTGACCAGCTGAACCTGACACACGTCGAGGGCGGTCCGGCACTCGCCGGGCCGCCCTCGCGTCATGTCGGGGTCGATCCACGGGTCAGTCAGTCGGGTTCGCGTCGGCCGGTGACGTATGCCTGAGGTAGACGGTCACCGTGGCCGGCCACAGTGACTGTGCTCCTGCCAGTAGTCGCTCGGTCAGGCCGATCTGGTTGCCGCCGTGGAGTTGTACGAAGAACACGGCCAGCAGGACGGCGAACACCACGGTGGCTGCCGCGCCGGTCGGTGGACGCAGCACGAACGGTGACCCACGAGAAGCGGCGAGTGGCCAGCAGGTCAGGGCGATGAACGCGGCCCCGGCCGCCAGTGTGTGTTCGGGCGAGGAGCCGTGTTCGGGCTGCGGGAAGGCGGCTACCAGGATGGTGGCCACGCCGCCCACTGCCAGCAGTATTCGACCCACCGGGCACCTTCAGCGGCCAACGCGCTGATCGTGTCCCGGACAGCGCTGTAGCCGGGCGGCTGAAGGGATGCGGCCAGCACCCAGCCGCCGATCATCGCTACCGGCGCCACGACCGAGGAGACCACGGCCCACCATGCGACCGCTCGGCCTGGCAACGTCAACGCACCCGGCCACTACTGAACCGGAACTGCATCCGCACCGGTAGATCGTCCAGTTCCAATGCCTGCCGCAGCCTCGCCACCGCGCCAGAGACGATCTGGCGGCGCAGCACTCCCAGGTCCGTGTCGGCGCCCGTTGCGACCGTGACATGCAGGGCCGGGTGCGTCCGGCTGCCCACCAACCACGCGGACGCTCCCGTCACACCCGGACAGCTGCGGACGTCAGCGACGAACGGATCCGTGGCGGTGTCGGCCGCCATCCGCGTGACACCCCGCCCCGGGTCCTGTTCCAGCTTCCACGTGCGGGTCCTGGGACGGCGCGCGGCCTGCGCCGCCAGCCAGCGCACGCACAGCAGACCGACCACGATCGCGGCCACCGCGCCCACCCACGACACCCACGGCAGGAGCCGCTTTCCGGTCGGCAGCACGGTGCCATCGGCCGGCAGCCAGTGCGGCACACCCAGCCCGGTGCCCAGCACGAACGCTCCGCCGACCAGCAGCACCAAGCCCACCAGGCCGATCAGGACGCGGTTGAGCCGGGCAGGACGGTTGACGTTCATGAGCTCTGCCTCGTCCGGACGTGCACCCGCAGGCGCGGTGGCGCTGCCAGCGCGACGCGGTCCAGTGAGTCGGACACCGCCTGCTGGACGCGGTCGTGAACGTCGTGCACGTCGTCGGGCTGGTCGAGCGGTGTGGTGATCCGGACGAGCACCCGCCCGCCGCGCACCCGGGCCCGTGCGGCCGTCACACCGTCGGTGTCGACGGCCGAGTGGCGCAGGATCTCACCCAGTCCACGCCTGGAGACCCCGTCATCGGAGGTGGTCACGTCCGTGGCTGCCAACGGCAACACCGTGGGCCTGCCCGGCAGCAACGCGCCGGCCAGCAGGATCAACCCCACCACGGCCGCGACGGCGCCCGCGGCCAGGACCGCGGGATCGTGCCAGTGCAGCCGGACACCGAGATCGGCCACCTGGTGCCAGGTGAGGACCGGGGTGTGCCCGGACACCTGCTGCAGACAGCACACCGCGACCAGCGCACAGCCCGCCAACAGCACCAGAGCGACCACCATCGCCGGGATCACGCGGCGGGGAGGGCGGATCACCGGACTCTCCCGCCGCCGGCGGTGTGCAGGGCGACGAAGGTGATGTCCACCCGCCGCACCCGCAGACCGGTCAGTTCGGCGACCCGCGTGCACAGGTGCCCGCGCAGTGCCTCCCGCCGCGCCGGCAGGCGAGCGCCGTGGCCGACTTCCGGCGACTGCTGGACAGGCTCCCGCCACACGTGGCCGTGGTCGCCACGCTGCCGCGCCGCAACCGTGCCGCCCTTGCCATCAACGCGCTGATCGAGGAAGCCGCCGCACGTGGCACCGTCGGGGTCGCGGACATGCGCGGCAGGAGGATCAGATCCCTCATCGGCACCCTCGCCGAGGATCACTTCCACCCGAACGAACGCGGTTATTCGGGCATAGCGGAGAGCTTCGCCCGCGGTATCGCACAGGCGAACAGGCTGCCGCTGTCAGGTGCGGGCGATCATCCCGTACATGAGTGACTTCCAGGGATCACCATCGAACGGGTCCTCGGGGTCCGGCAACAGCAACGGCACCGGGACTATCCCTTCCTCCACCATTGTGTACCCGTCCAGCAGCATCGCGAGTTCGTCCCGACCCCGATAGGTGACCGGGATGTTCAGCTCGTTCCGGTACATTCCGGCCAGCGTCCGCATATCGTGCTCCTGGCCCAACTCGGCGGTGCCATGAGTGATGACCAGATAGCTGCCGGGCGCGACGGCATCCCGGTAGGCGGCGAGCAGCGCCGCGGGATCTTGTTCGTCAGGAACAAAATGCAGCAGCGCGCCGATGACCAGTACCATCGGCTGTGCGGGATCGAGGAGACGCGTGGTGACCTCGTCGTTGAGCACCGCGTCCACGTCGCGGATATCGGCTCGGACACTCCCGAGTCCCGCTTCACCCTCGATCGAGTGCTGGATTTCATAACAGGCCACGGCCTCGTGGTCGACGTAGACGACGCGCGTCTCGGGATTGACGCTTCGGGCAGCGCTGTGGATGGACGGGTGGCTGGGGACGCCCGCTCCCAGGTCGATCACCTGGGCAGGACCCTGGCTGACCGCCCAGCGGACGCCCCGCAACAGCGCCTTGCGATTCTCCCCCGCGTTGACGGCGGAGTTCGGGAACATCTTCTCGACCCTGGCGAGGAACTCCCGGTCCGCCTGCCTGATGCGCTGGCCACCCAGGTATCCGTTGTACAGCCGGGCGGCGTTGGGCTTGCTCCGGTCCAACCCTTCGGGCAGGTCGGTGTCGTCGGCGCCATCCGACTGCGGCGACGGATGCTGGATCTCAGACGGTGCCATTCCGATCTTCGCCCTCCGTCGCCGGTCCGCGAACCTGGTGATCATACGTCAGTCATCGAAGGCCGGCGGCCGCCAGTTGTCGCCGCCGAATGTCCAGGTCGGTAGCCGGATGCGGAGCAGTTTTCTGGCCTCCGACCAGTCGTCCTGTGCACACTCGGCGAGTTCCTTGGAGCGGACGGTGCCCTGCTCGACGTCGTATCCCCAGGTGAATCCGCACAAAGGCTCGACCACCGGGGTCAGCAGGCAGTCAGGCGTATAGGTGAGAAATGCCTTGGCCTGGAATTCCACATTCTTCCCGTCGGTCGCCGGCGCGTCGAAGAACACCGGTTCGATGCCGAATGCCGTATACGGAAGGTTCGCCTCCCGGTATTGCGGTGCCACGTCGGGCACGATCCAGGTGGTCTCCGATTCATCCTTGTCCGTCAACAAGACCACCTGGATCCACCCCAGCAGCCCGGCGTAGCCCTCCGCCGGATACTTCACCTTCGCTTGCAGCACCGGGAAACCGCGCGCTATCTCACCGCTGCCCCAGTTCTGGCCGAAAAGATGGAATCCCCAGCGCTTCGGGTCGTCGTTGATGCCGTACGAGATACTGACCCGGCCATCGAGATCGCGCAGTGAGAAGGCAATGGACCTGTCCGTCATACCCCGCAGACTAAGCCCGATCAGCTGATGTGGGCCAGCGCCGGCCACAGCTGGGCCCACGTGCCGTGCGGTCGTTGGCACACGTAGATCGCGGCGTGGTTGACGATCTCCTCGTTCTGGACGCCGTCCGGCATCGTGATCGGTGCGATCTCACGCACGTCCGACCAGTAGCGCCGCAGGTAGTCGGGGCCGACCTCGCCGACGAACAGCACCGTGTCCGGGTTGCCGGGCGGTGGACCCCAGTAGGCGTACGCGTTCTGTCCACTCGACACCGGATTGCGCAGGCCCGCGTCGGCACCCAGCATCGTGAGGGCACCCGCCTCGCCGTAGTTGCTGGTGAAGATCACCGTTCCCGGCGGCAGTGTGTCGGCCACATCCTTGACCTGGCGGACGAAATCCGGCCAGCCGACGGTTTCCAGTGGGTTCGGATTGACCACGCGCAGCGCGTTGGCCGCCGACACCGGCAGCATGGGCAGGCCGATCAGCAGGGCCAGCACCCAGGACACCGCGATCGGAATGCGCCACTCCACCCACTTCCCGCCGGCTTCGACGCGCACGGCACCTGCCGCGAACAGGGCGAGCAGGGCGGGCGCCGGGTAGTACGACTTGCCGCCGCCCGCGGTGAACAACACCAGGGCGACGACCACGACCGCGAGCAGCCAGCGGTGGTCCCGGCCAACGCCCCACAGCCAGCGCACGCCGAACACCCACAGCACCACCAACACCGGCCCGGCCAGCAGGATGAGCAGCACGGGCACCTGGGCCGACGCGCCGAGCGGGCCGCCGTTCCGCGCCGAGAGCACGCCGGCCATCTGGATCTGCGGCCAGCCGTGCACCGCGTTCCACACCAGATTCGGCACGGCAAGGGCGACGGCCGATCCACCGGCCAACCACGGACCGGGCGTGCGCAGCACCTCCCTGCGCCACAGCACGAGACCGACCGCTACGCCGATGAGCAGGACGGCCGTGGTGTCCTTGTTCTCCATGCCGACACCTGCCGCGGCACCGGCCAGCAGCCACGCCCCCGTGGTGCGCAGCCGCACCGCCCTGGCGACGGCGACGAGCACGAGCGCCCACACCAGTTGGTCGGTGCCCGTCGTGCCGAACAGCATGGACGCGCCGACGAACACCGGACACGCCGCGATGGCTGCCGCCGCGAGCATCTGTGCCCTGCCACGGCCACCCAGTTCGGCGGCCAGCCTGGCGGCCAGCAGTATGCAGCCGATCTGGGTCGCGACGGCGAACAGCCGCAACGGCAGCACGCCGCCGGGTAAGTCGGCGGCCAGCCGGGCCAGCAGCGGTGTGAGCGGCGGCTGGTCGACGTAGCCCCAGGCGGGGTGCCGGCCGGTGATCACGTAGTAGAACTCGTCGCGGTGCCAGCCGTAGCGGGTGGCCACGATCAGGTGTACGACGGCGGTCACAGCGGCTACGGCCAGTACCGGCCGCCACACCGTTCTCGGTGGACCGTCGGTGGCTACGGCGACAGGAGTGCTGGTTTCGGTCACGATGTCCCCCCAGTTGGTACGAAAGCCGCGAGCAGCAGGTGGCGGACGGTCGCGCGGGCGGGTTCGTCGGCGAGCATGGCCGAGTCGAGGTCGCCGAGCCGATGCCAGGCGAACCACGCGATCGTCTCGATGACGAACCGGGCCGCCACCGCCACGTCGGGCACCTCACGCAGTTGACCAGCCCCGACACGTGTCTCCAGGTAGCTGGTCAACGTGTCCAGCAGCTGCCTGCGGCCCCGCACGAAGTAGAACTGGAACATCTGCGGCATCTCGCCGGCACACTGTTCGGCCAGCCCGAGGATCGTCCGGTTGTCCTCGATGAAGCCGTACAACTCGTCCACGACGGCCCCGAACTCGTCGTGCGCGGACCGCGGGCGGCGCCGGGCGGCGGCCGCCGTCATGACAGGGAAGCCGGCGTGCTCCTCGGCCCATCCTCGGGCCAGTTCGACGACGCCCTCTTCGGCCGGCACGGTGACCGGAACGGTCAGCCCGTCCAGGTCGGCAGACCGGATCGCCGCCAGAAAAGCCAGGTACAGCAACGCTTCCTTGTTCTGCACGTACGTGTAGAGCGCGCCGTGGCTGAGCCCGAGAGCCGTCGCGACGTCCGAGATGCCGGTCGCCCGGTAGCCCTTGGCCGTGAAGACCCGCTCGGCCGCCTTCGCGATCTCGCCCAACGATCGCAGTGCCGTCCGTCCCGCCATGCACCTATTGTTGACTGACTGGGTCAGTCAGTCAAGGTCCAGCTGCACAGTTGCTCCGGCGGCGCGATCAGGCTTGACAGTCAGTCCACAACGGACTGATCAGCCCTCGCCTGCGAATACTCGGCGGTACTCGCGTGGGATCATGTGCCGGCCGCGGCGCAACGGTCGGTTGGAGTCGGCGAGGTTGGCGGACCCCCGTGCTGCGTCAGGGGCGGTCCGCGACCAGGCGGTAGGTCTGCCTCGGGCGGCCCGGTGTGGTCGCCGACGCGGGCGGCACCGGCCACGCCAGCCCGTCCCGGACCAGGTCCTGCAACACCCGCCGTGCCGTACGGGCACTGATGCCGAGCAGTTGTGACGCCAGTTCGGCGTCCACCAACGGCGAGTCGGAATCGGCGTCGGCGAGGCCGGCGCGCAGCGCGGCGACCGTCTCGACCTGCTTGGAGTCGACGATGTCGGCGGACACGTCCGTGGGGTGACCGCTGTCGCCGAGCACGAGCGTCGAGCCGTCCCGCAGCCGGACGTACACCCGGCCGGCACCGCCCGTCCTCGCGT
Source organism: Pseudonocardiaceae bacterium (assembly GCA_036502345.1). Classification (GTDB taxonomy): domain Bacteria; phylum Actinomycetota; class Actinomycetes; order Mycobacteriales; family Pseudonocardiaceae; genus DATEPR01. The sequence continues at coordinate 34,416 of DASXYT010000279.1, forward strand.
CGCCGAGCGCACGTTCGGCGTTCGCCTCGGCCTGCGCCGCCGTGGCGCCCATCCCGAAGCCGACGTACGGCGTGACACCGGTGGCGCGCCGCACCCGGTCCAAAAAGGACGCTACAACGAACTGCCCGCTAGCGTCCGTGACCGACGCCAGCGTGGCCACCAGGACGAAGCTCTGGTCGTCGCGCGGCAGCAGGCTGATCGCCAGCCGGTCGGTGTCGGCGCGCAGCGCACGCATCACGTCCAGCCGCAGTTCCTGCGCCGCCCACACACCCGTGCCGCCGGGTCGCTTCCGCAGGTCGGGCAGTTCGATCAGGCCGATCACCAACTGCGCACCCTCCAGTGCGCTGCCGGCACCGAGGAACGCGGCGGCTCGCAGCGCGGCTCGCAGCGCGGAGGCGGTGGCCCGCACCGGCACCACCGGCACCTTCGCCCTGGTCAGCTCCCTGGCGACCGCCTCGACGGTGGTGAGCGCGCCGGTGGTGCGGTGCCGCTCGTACAGCTTGCGGTGGAAGTCGACGAACTCGGACGCGCTGTCCGGCCCCTTGTACGGTCGCGAGTGGACGCGGCCGTGGCCGAGTTCGCACTCGTCGTAGGCCTCGGCGACGGCGTCGGCGTCCAGCGAGTCGATGCTCACCCGCTCCAGGTCGATCCGGTCGTCGCGCATCGTGCGCAGCATCGCGCCGAACAGGGACGAACCGCTCAGCTCGACGTACGTGGCAGGCCGGTTGAGCACTCCGGCGTCCTGGGCGATGTCATAGGGCAGCGGTCCGGCGAACAGCACGACATCGACGTCGTCCACGATGCCGCGTACCCGGTCGGGGATCTGGCTCAGCTTTTGGTAGTGCGTCCCGACCAGGCCCATCGGGGTGCCCTCGCGCATGACGAGTGCGTGGCCGACGTCGACCATGCGGCGCACGACGACCGGTGGCCCGACGATTCCGACGCGCACGGCACCGGTCTTGTCGGGTCGGGTCATCGTGCCTACTTCCGGGTGCCGGGTTCGCGGTCGACCGTAATGCTGACCTACCGACCGTTGCGTCGTCCACCCGGTACGGTTGCGCCGCGTACTGGTCACAGCGCGGCGAAGGCGTCGGCGGCGATCTCCACCGTCGCGTCGATGTCGGCGACCGTGTGTGCCGTGGAGAGGAACCACAGCCCGCGCGGCACGATGTTCACGCCGCGTTCCCGCAGGAGGCCGTGCAGCCGGGCCGTCGTCGCCAGGTCGGTGGCGGCGAAGTCGCGGTAGTCGCGGACCGTGGCCGCCTCGGTGAGGTAGGTCTGCACGACCGGGCCAGGTGCACTGACCAGCAGCGGGACACCTGCCGTCCGGGCCGCCGCCCGCAGGCCGTCGGCCAGCCGGGCGCCGAGGTCGCACAGGGTCGGGTAGACGTAGTCGCGCTCCTCGTCCAACACCGCGAGGGTGGCCTGTGCCGCCGCCACCGCGACCGGGTGCGAGTTGAACGTGCCGGCGTGGGCGACGCGGCCGGAGGCGATGTCCGCCATCACGTCCGCGCGGCCGACCAGCGCCGACAGTTGCATCCCGCCCGCCATCGCCTTGCCGAACGTCGCGAGGTCCGGCGTCACGCCGAGGTACTCCTGCGCGCCGCCGGGCGCCATCCGGAATCCGGTGATGATCTCGTCGAAGACCAGCAACGCCCCGAACCGCCGGCACAGGTCGGCGACACCGGCGAGGTAGCCGTCGTCGGGCATGATCACGCCGGTGTTGCACAGGATCGGCTCCATGATCACCGCGGCGATGTCGGCTCCGTGCTCGGCGAGCAGGGCGGTGAGCGCCGGCAGGTCGTTCCACGGCGCGACGACCAGATCGTCGGCCGCGCCGGCCTGCTGACCTGCCGATCCGCGCACCACTGCCGGGGCCCGCGCCGGGCCGGCCAGGTCGAGCGCCGGGTGGACGCTGTAGAGCACCGGGTCGAGCCAGCCGTGGTAGTGCCCCTCGAACTTGAGGATCTTGCTTCGGCCGGTGTGCCCCCGGGCCAGTCGTAGTGCCGCGTGCACCGCCTCGGAACCGACGGAGTTGAACCGCACCTGCTCGGCACACGGGATCAGGCGGCACAGCATCTCGGCCAGTTCGATCTCGGCGACGTGCCCCGCCGAGTAGCTGATGCCCCGCCGGACCTGCGCCGCGACCGCGTCGGCCACGATCGGTGCGCTGTGCCCGAGGATCGCGGGTCCCTGCCCCAGCACGTAGTCGATGTACCGGTTGCCGTCCGCGTCCCACAGGTACGCACCGGTGGCGTGGTCCACGAACAGCGGTCCGCCCGGCAGTCGCCGTGCGTCGCTGGACACGCCGCCCGCGAGGACCCGCGCGGCCCGGTCGGCCAGTTCGGCGCTGCGGATCGCCTGTCGTGTCATGGCAGTTCCTCCATCCGCCCGCAACTTTAGGGCACACCTTTATTTCCGATTTCGGGTGACATATATTGCCCTCGTGGAGCAGCCGCGGTGTGTGGCGGTTGTCGTCGATCCGGACGACTTCCTGGTGTCCTGCCAGCACCACGGCGACTGCCGGGGGGAGGCGGACGACCTCGTCGGTGGACGAGGTCGTCCGCGCGGCGCCGGACATCAGCCGGGAACTCGTAACGCTGATGCACGCCCCGGTCAGTTCCCGGCCAGCCCGGGGACGAGCTTGACCATGTTGCTGCCCAGGACCAGTTCGGCCTCGGCGTCACCAAGGCCCGCGAACACCACCCTGCCCAACGCGGCGCGCATGTCGATGAACGGGAAGTCGGAGCCGTGCACGATCTGGCCGGCCCCCACCTCGCCGACCAGCCGCGAGATGAGCGACCCGTGGCCGTGTGACCCGCAGATCTCCAGGTAGACACGCGGAGAGCGCTGCGCTGTCGCGATCGCCTCGTCGACGCCCTCGCGCAGCACGCCCGCGTGCCCGGCGAGGATGTTGGCCAGCGGATGCCGGTCCGCCGTCTCGGCGACGTGCCGCAGGTCGTCGTACTCCGAGCCCAGCCAGGTGTGGGTGAGCACCGGGCGCCCGGTCCGCTCGGCGAACTCCCACACGCCCGCGTACCGCCGGCCGGTCATCGGGTAGTGGTGCAGGTCCGGGTGGATCTTGATGCCGACGAAGCGGGGATCGTCCTGGCGGCGGGCGATCTCGGCGTCCGGGTCCTGCCACGGGTTGACGACGAACCATCCGCGTAGCCGGTCCGGGTGTTCCGTCACGATGGCCGCGGCTGCGTCGTTGCCGGCGCACGCGTCCAGTTGGATGCCGAGATTCGTGGAGAACAGCGCGGTCCGGACCCCGCAGCGGTCCATGACCGCGACCATCTCCTCGGCGCTGTTGCGCGGGATGAAGAACAGCGCGTACGGGCCCGCGTGGGCGTGCGCGTCGATGATGCGGAACGCGGTCTGCGGTCTGCGCCCCAGCACCGCGTCGACCAGTCCGTCCGTCAGCTCTTTCATGCCGCGATCCCGGCGAGCAGCGCGTCCAGGTTCTGGTGGCCGATGCGGGCGACCGCGGCATCGTCCAAATCGGACCAGAGCAGCCGGGTGACGGCCTCGGCTGCGTCCCGCCGGGGTGCTCCGGTACCGAACACCAGGCGATCAGGGCCGAACCGGGCGCACAGCCACTCCAGGCCCTCGTGGGTGGAGAGGTCGGACAGGTCGAGGTACACGTTCGGCCGCCGTTCCAGCACGCCTGCGGCGCGGCGCAGCACGCGATAGCCGACCTCGCAGCCGATCACGGCGAGGTCCGGGTGGTCGCGCGCGACGGCGTCCAGCGCGGCCCACGTCGTCTCGGCGAGGTCCACGACGAGCGGCAACCCGACCGCGGCGCACGCCTCGGCGTAGCCTGCGAAGTCCGGGCCGTCCAGGTCGAACCCGTGGTCGGCCGGGTACACCCGCACCGCGCCGACCCCGCTCCCGATCGCGTCCCGGACGAACGTTTCGGGTGGACTGATCTCGGCGCACGAGTCGGGTAGCGCCACCCAGCAGGCACGCAGCCTGCCGTCGTGGCTCTGGCGGCCGAGATCTCTTACCACGCAACGGTTTCCGGCCGCCGGATCGTGCCGCCACGACAGCGTGTGGCTGACCAGGGCACGGGCGACGCCGAACCGGTCCATCCGCGCCAGCAGGGCGT
>DASXYT010000280.1:0-16551 GCA_036502345.1 Pseudonocardiaceae bacterium
GGCCTGCTTGTTGACGTTGGCGGCGGTGTACTTCGCCCAGGTGTTGGAGCCCGCGCTCTTGAACGTCAGGTTGACGACGTAGCCGGCACCGTTCGGGTCGAGGCCCGAGGTGGCATCGCTGATCTGCGTGCCGTCCAGGAACGACGGGCCGAGCAGGTACTTGGCCTGGCCCAACTGGTCGCACGCGACGAGCGGCTTGGTGGAGTCGTCGTTGCCCAGCAGCGGGTCGGTGAACTGCGAGCCGCAGTTCAGCTTGGACAGCGCGGTGGTCTGGGCGGTGGTGTCCGTGCTCTGCCGCAACTGCCGGCACTCGTTGATCAGCGAGGACTGCTGCTCACGGGTGAGCGTCGGTTCCTTGGCCTGCTGGGCCTTGGTCACGCCCCAGCAGTCGTTGACGTTCACGCCCGCCGGCAGTCCCGGGATGGCGGTGGTCGCCGGCGTTGCCGGCGGAGCCGCGGTGGGTGTGGCCGGCGGTGCCGCGGTCGTGGTGGCCGCGACGGCCGCCTGGTGCACCTGGACGTGGTAGGCGACCGGGGTGGCGCCGGTGTGGCTGCCGGCGGCCGGCAGGCCCTGCGCGGTCGGCGTCGCGGGCTGGGTGGCGCTCGGCTTCACCGTTGCCGAACCGCTCGGCGTCGCGCCGGAGGTCGGGGTGGCCGACCCGGACGGCGTCGCGGACCCGCTCGGGTTCGGCGTGGTGGTCGGCACCTGCTGACCCGCTGCCACCTGCTGCAGCACCGGACGGAAGACCAGCTTCGCGGTCTGACCGAGGTCCTTGGCCTCCTGGCCCTGGCTGCCCGGCACCGTGATCACGATGTTGGAGCCGTTACGAACCACCTGGGCGCCCGCGACGCCGAGCCCGTTGACGCGGGTCTCGATGTCCTGCTGCGCCTCGTCCAACTGCTGGGTGGTCGGCGGCTGGCCGTTGAGGGTGCGGGCGGTCAGGGTGACTGTCGTCCCGCCCTTGAGATCGATGCCCAACTTCGGGGTCGGCTTGTGGTCGCCGGTCAGAAAGACCAAGGCGTACAACAAGACCACGATTACGGCGAACACCCAGAGGTAGCGTCCTGGGCGGATGTGCCCAGCCTGTGGTGGCACGGTGCTTCCGTCTCCTCGAAGTCAGGCGTCCGTGGTGCGGCCGCTTGCTGTTGCGGTCAGCGGCACCTTCGGCGACGCTGGATCAAGCTGCTGTGGCCCTGCTGTCGTGACGGCACAGCCGTTGCGACGAACCCTGCCATTACGCCAGGTGGAGGCCACGTTCGTACGCCCCACCCGGTTGTGTCGGGTGGGGCGTACGAGGAGCCTACCGCGCGCCCTGTGAGACACGCGTCACCTGTCGAGGCAGTTGTCGAAGCACTGTGCGCCGACCGGAGTCATCCGGTGTCAGCGAGCCTTCTTGCTGCTCTCTTCGAGCGGCGGGGCGACCTGCGCACCCGACTCGGTCGGCGTCGCGTCCTCGACGGTCGCACCGTTGGTCGTGCTGCTGACCGGGCTGTCAGCTGCGTCGTCCGCGGTGTAGTCGTCGTCGTCCGCGTCGTCGTCGTAGCTGCCCTCGGGCATGCCAACGGCGGAGTCGGCGACCTTCTCCCGAACCGCCGCACGCAGCCAACTGGTCACCACACCCGGCGCGATCTCCAGGTCGATGCTCTCGTCCGACGAGGAGACCACGGTGCCGTACAGACCGGAAGTGGTCATCACGCGGTCACCGTAGGACAACGAGCTCTGCAACTGCTGCTGCGCCGCCGCCGCGCGCTTCTGCTTGCGGGACCCCATGAACAGGGGCACCGCGAACAGCACGATGATCAGCGGGAGCAAAAGGGACGAAAAGTTCATCATTCTCCGATCGGTGTGACGCCGGTCATCCGCCCTGCCTCAAGTATGCGGTCGCGGCATCTGTACCGAGTGTGCCAGGTCGCCGAGACCCTACTCGCCCACCAGCGGCGACACTGCCTCACCCACCGCGTCCTGCGGTGGTGTCAGGCCGAGGTGGGTCCACGCGGCAGCCGTCGCGATCCGGCCACGAGACGTCCGCGCGAGCATGCCGGCCCGCACCAGATAGGGCTCGCAGACCTCTTCCACGGTAGTCGATTCCTCGCCCACCGCAACGGCGAGTGTCGCCACGCCGACTGGTCCGCCGCCGAAGGACCTGACCAGCGCCGACAACACAGCCCTGTCCAGCCTGTCCAGACCGAGGTCGTCCACGTCGTAGACCTGCAACGCGGCATTGGCCACGGCGACGTCCACGGCACCGTTGGCGCGCACCTCGGCGAAGTCCCGCACCCGGCGCAGCAGCCGGTTGGCGATCCGCGGTGTGCCACGCGAGCGGCGGGCGATCTCGGTGGCACCGTCGCGCCGCAGGTCGATCCCGAGGATCCTGGCCGAGCGACGCAGCACGAGTTCCAGGTCGGCCGAGCTGTAGAACTCCATGTGGGCGGTGAAGCCGAACCGGTCGCGCAGCGGGCCGGTCAGCGAACCGGACCTGGTGGTCGCGCCGACCAGCGTGAACGGGGCGATCTCCAGCGGGATGCTGGTCGCGCCGGGGCCCTTGCCGACCACGACGTCCACCCGGAAGTCCTCCATCGCCAGGTAGAGCATCTCCTCGGCGGGCCGGGCCGTGCGGTGGATCTCGTCGATGAACAGCACGTCGCCCTCGACCAGGTTGGACAGCATCGCGGCCAGGTCGCCTGCCCGCTCCAGCGCCGGTCCCGACGTGACCCGCACCGCGGTGCCCAGTTCGGCGCCGATGATCATGGCGAGGCTGGTCTTGCCGAGCCCGGGTGGCCCGGACAGCAGCACGTGGTCCGGCGGGCTGCCACGCCGCTTCGCACCCTCCAGGACCAGCGACAACTGTTCGCGCACCCTGGCCTGGCCGATGAACTCGGACAGGTCGTGCGGGCGCAGCGTCTGCTCGACGTCGCTGTCCGACGGCCGCGCCACCGGCGAGAGGGCGGCTTCTTCCTCGCTGTCCATCACCGCTTGCGACCGAGGGTCGTCAGAGCCTTCCTGAGCACCCCGGCAGTATCCGACACGCCGTTCTCCGCCAGCACGGTGTCCACCGTCTGCTCGGCCTGCTTGGCCGGGAAGCCGAGGCCGAGCAGCGCCTCGACCACGGCCGACCGCACACCGCCGGGCACGCCGTCGGCCGGGCTGGTCAGGCCGGGCAGCGAGCCGACCTTGTCGCGCAGTTCGATGACCAGCCGCTCTGCGCCCTTGCGGCCGATGCCGGGCACCTGGGTCAGCGCGGTCAGGTTGCCGTCCGCCAGCGCGGCCCGCAGCGCGTCCGGCTCCAGCACGGCCAGCGTGGCCAGCGCGAGCCGGGGCCCGATGCCGGACACCGTGAGCAGCAGGCCGAACAACTGCTTGGCCTGGCCGTCCGCGAAGCCGTACAGAGTCAGCGAGTCCTCCCGCACGACCATCGCGGTGGCCAGGCTGGCCTCGTTGCCCCGGTGCAGGGTGGCCAGCGTGGCAGGCGTGGTGCGTACCTCGAGGCCGACACCGCCGACCTCCACCACGGCGTGGTCCAGCCCGATCTCCAGCACCTTGCCGCGTACCGACGCGATCACCGCTTGGTCCCTCCCGCCTGCTTGGCCGCCTGGGCCAGCCGCGCCTTGTGGTGTTTCGCGAGTTCTTTCGCCCTCGCCTCGGCCTCGGCCAACCTGCTGCGCATCGGCGCCCGCCACAGGTGGCAGATGGCCAGTGCGAGCGCGTCGGCCGCGTCCGGGGTGCTCGGCTGCTCCGTCAGGTGTAGCAGCCGCATGACCATGGTGGTGACCTGCGGTTTGTCTGCCCGGCCCGAGCCGGTGACCGCCGCTTTCACCTCGCTGGGGGTGTGGAACATGACATCGAGGCCACGCCGGGCGGCGGCCAGCGCCACCACCCCGCCAGCCTGGGCGGTGCCCATCGCCGTGCGCACGTTGTACTGGCTGAACACCCGCTCGATGGCCACCACGTCCGGTTGGTATCGATCCAGCCAACGCTCCACCTCGTCGGAGAGCAGCAGCAGTCGGATGGCCAGTTCGGCGTCCACCGGTGTGCGCACCACGTCCACGGCGACGCAAGTGACTGTCCTGCCGGCGCCGCCGTCCACCACACCGAGACCACAGCGGGTCAGCCCCGGGTCGACGCCCAGCACCCGCACGACAGGCTCTCCTTCCACCACGAACATTCGTTCGAACCCTACGGGTTCGCGCTGTTGGTCGTGGTGACCGACACGGTCTCAGGGACCGTCGACGCCCGGTGTCCAGGTCTCCGGGCGGCCGCTGCGGGTCAGCACCGGCTGCCACGCGCGGAAGCCGGGCGGTGCGTCGGCGTCCCACGGCCAGTTGCCCTGCGGGGTGGGCACCACGATCTGCAGGGCGGCGAAATCTCCCTTGGCGTACAACAGGAACGCGCTGCCCAGATACTCCGGGTACCAGCCCTTGTCCACCTGCTCGAACGCCACCGACACGCCCTCGAAGAACCCGTCGTAGACCATGCCGGCGCGGAACCGCTCACCGAGGCTGGCCCGGTGCACGTAGGCGTTCAGCAGCACCTGCGACATCTCGGCAGGTAACCCGACGACGACCGCCTCAGCGACGCCGAACCGGCGCCACGCCCCGACGGTGAAGGCGTAGGGCGCGTAGTCCTGGCCACCCTCCACCTGGACGATGGCGTTGCCGTGTTGTTCGGCCTGATCCAGCAACCAGCGACGGAACTGGTCATCCTGCGCGGTGAGTCCGTGTGGCTGCACGGCAGCCATTCTGCGACACAATCGTCACCGGGTCGAGATCGAGCCCCTCATCTTTCCGATCCCGAGTACGACGAATCCGAACGCCAGCACACCGGCCAGGAACGCGAACACGATGCCGACGAAGTCACCGGCACTCGGGTCGAGGAACGGGTAGATCGGGTCACCGCCACCGACATAGGCGATGTAGAACAACAGGTACGCCACCGGGAAAGCCAGCCAGGTGAACGGAAACCACCACCGCGCGTTGCGCTGGGCGGTGCCGACCACGAGCCAGTCGATCAGCACGGCGAGCGGCGTGAGCAGGTGCTCGAACAGCGACCACGTGTCGTTGAGGTCGCCGCCCAGCATGGTCAGGAACGTGATGCTGACCAGTGCCAGCAACACCACCAGCGCGCCGCGCAGCCACGGCGTGTTGGGCTCGTGCCGCCTGCCGCCGGTGAACGCCGGATAGATCAACAGGCCCGCGTAGCAGATCGCGGTGACCAGGCTGGCCTGCTGGGACAGCGCCGCCAGTGCGCCGGAACCGTCCGAACTCGCCATCGCGAGGCTGAAGCCGGTGATCGCGAAGACCACGATGACCAGCCGCCACACGCTCACGCCGAACAGGACGCCAGGGCTGACCGGACGTTGCGGCACGGGCATGCCGTAACCGGGCATCCCGTACTGCGGCTGCCCGTACGGCATCTGCTGGCCGTAGGGCATGGGCTGACCGGGCATGGGCGGTCCCGGTTGGCCGTACGGGACCTGTCCGTAGGGCGCCTGACCGTACGGTTGTTGACCGTACGGCGGCGGCCCGCCGGGCGGTGGTCCGCCCGGTGGCGGGCCGCCCGGGACCTGCCCGTACGGCGGTTGGCCGCCCGGCGGTGGTTGCGCCCCCCAGTTGGTCATTGTCAGTCCAGCGTCGCCATGATCTCGTCGCTCACGTCGAAGTTGCCGTACACGTTCTGCACGTCGTCGCAGTCCTCCAGCGCGTCGACCAGCCGGAAGACCTTGCGTGCACCCTCGGCGTCCAGCGCCACGCTCATCGTCGGCAGGAAGCTCGCCTCGGCCGAATCGTATTCGAAGCCAGCATCCTGCAGTGCCTTGCGCACGGCGACCAGGTCGGTGGCCTCGGAGACGATCTCGAAGCTCTCGTCGAGGTCGTTGATCTCCTCGGCACCGGCGTCCAGCACGGCGAGCATGATGTCGTCCTCGGCCACGCCGTCGGTCTTCGGCACGATGACGACGCCCTTGCGGTTGAACATGTACGACACCGAACCGGGGTCGGCCATGTTGCCGCCGTTGCGGGACATCGCGGTGCGCACCTCGCCGGCAGCGCGGTTGCGGTTGTCGGTCAGGCACTCGATCAGCAGCGCGACGCCGTTCGGGCCGTAGCCCTCGTACATGATCGTCTGCCAGTCGGCACCGCCGGCTTCCTCACCGGCGCCACGCTTGCGCGCGCGTTCGACGTTGTCCGCCGGCACGGAGGTCTTCCGCGCCTTCTGGATCGCGTCGTACAGCGTCGGGTTGCCGTCCGGGTCACCGCCACCGGTTCGCGCGGCGACCTCGATGTTCTTGATCAGCTTCGCGAACAGCTTGCCACGCTTGGCATCGACGACGGCCTTCTTGTGCTTTGTGGTGGCCCACTTGGAGTGGCCGCTCATCTTTCAGTCCTCCGTCACTTCAATGCTGTCCCGGACCATCCGCACGAAGAATTCGTGCACCCGGCCGTCGCCGGTGAGTTCCGGGTGGAACGCGGTGGCCAGTACCGGCCCCTGCCGAACCGCGACGATCTTACCTGCGGCGACGCCCGCGACCTCGGTTTCGGGAACGGTGGCCAGTACCTCGACGTGGTCGGCGACCGATTCCACCCACGGCGCCCTGATGAACACCGCGTGCACCGGTCCGCCTGGCAACTCCCGGAAGTCGAGGTCCTCCTCGAACGAGTCGACCTGCCTGCCGAACGCGTTGCGCCGCACGACCATGTCCAGCACGCCGAGTTGGTGCTGGTCGGGCCGACCGTCGCGAACCTCCTTGGCCAGCAGGATCATGCCGGCGCAGGAGCCGTAGGCCGGCATGCCGTCGCCCAGTCGGGCACGCAGCGGGTCGAGCAGGTCGAAGGTCTCCAGCAGCCGGCTCATGGTGGTCGACTCGCCGCCGGGCAGCACGATGCCGTCCACGGCCGCCAGTTCCGCAGGGCGCCGGACCGGCTCGGCCCGCGCGCCTGCCGCGCGCAGCGCCGCCAGGTGCTCGCGGACGTCGCCCTGCAGGGCCAACACGCCAACGAGCGGTTGCGCCGACCCACTCACCGAATGCTCCCCTCGCACCGCCTACCGGGGAAACATTACGCAATGTGTCCCCATCGGCGCTGTTCGGGTCACGGCCGCCGGTCCGGCGAAGGGTGGGTCTGCGCCAGGTGCTTGACCCGGCCGCGCACGATGAACCAGCCGCCCACCAGCAGTGCCGCGATACCCGGTGAGCCGTAGATCATGGTCCGGCCTGCCGGCACGTCGAACCAGCTCAGCACGAACACGAGCACCAGGAACGCGATGCTGATGTAGTTGCTGTAGGGCGCGAACGGCAGCCGGTAGGCAGGCCTGGTGACCCGCCCGCGCCGCGCGGCCCGCTGCAGGGCCAGGTTGCAGACCATGATCATGATCCACATGCAGATGATGCCCAACGCCGAGAAGTTCACGGCGATCTCGAACGCGTTCGACGGCAGGAAGACATTGAGGATCACGCCGAGGACGTAGACACCCGCGGTGAGCAGCACACCGCCGTAGGGCACGCCGTTGCGCCCGATGATGCCGGTGAACTTCGGGGCGGAGCCGTTCACCGAGAGCGAGCGCAGGATGCGGCCGGTGGAGTAGAGGCCGGAGTTCACGCTGGAGAGCGCGGCGGTGAGCACGACGAGGTCCATGATCCCGCCCGCGCCGGGCACGCCGAGCTTGGACAGGAACGTCACGAACGGGCTCTCGCCGCCGCTGTAGGAGTTCCACGGCAGCAACATCACCAGCAGCAGCACCGAACCCACGTAGAAGATCGCGATACGCCAGCCGACGGCGTTGACCGCCTTGGGGATCACCTTGCGCGGTTCGGCCGCCTCCCCCGCCGTGACGCCGACCATCTCGATGCCGGCGTAGGCGAACACCACGCCCTGCAGGATCAGGATCGCCGCTGTGAAGCCGTGCGGGAAGAACCCACCATTGGCGAAGATCAACTGTGGGCCGGTGGTGTGGCCCGCCACGTGGTGCCTGGTGACGAGGACGACGATGCCGATCACCATGAAGATGACCAGTGCGACGATCTTGATGGCGGCGAACCAGAACTCCATCTCGCCGAACAGCGCCACCGACACCAGGTTGATCGACAGCACGACGACGAGCGCGATCAGCGCGGGAATCCACTGCGGGACGCCGGGTGCGAAGTACTTCACGTAGATGGCGGCGGCCGTGACGTCGCCGATGCCGCTCATCGCCCAGTTCAGGAAGTACATCCAGCCGGAGAAGAAGGCGGCCTTCTCACCGAGGAACTCCCGCGAGTAGGAGACGAACGAGCCGGTGGACGGGCGGTACATGACCAGTTCGCCCATCGCCCGGACGACGAAGAACGCGAACACGCCGGACACCGCGTAGACGATCGCCAGCGACGGGCCCGCACTGTGCAGTCGGGAGCCTGCGCCGAGGAACAGTCCGGTGCCGATGGCGCCGCCCATGGCGATCATCTGGATGTGCCGGTTGCTCAGGCTCTGCTGGTAACCGACGTCCTCGACGGCCGCGAGGTCGGTGCGCGAGACGAAGCGAGGGTCGGTGTCGATGTCTGACATGAGGCTCCTCGCACTCGGTGACCGTCCGAACGCGGATGGTAACGGCGAGGCGGCAAGTACGCTCAGTGAGACTTTTACCGAACGCCGAGCAGGCGCAGGCCGGCCGTGGTGAGCACCGCGGCGACCACCACCACCAGGAACGGCATCCTGCGGACGGCGAGCACACCGCCCACCAGCACGCCCGCCGGGCGAGCCCAGCCAGCGAAGTCGTGACCCTGGGTGAGTGCCGACGTGGCCACGAGGGCGACGAGCAGGACGCTGGCCGCGACGGACAGCAGCCTGGTGACCCGGTCGCTGAGTTGGAGACGGCCGCGCAGCAGTGGGCCGGTGATCCGGAACGCGTAGGTGCCGCCGGCGAGCAGCAGGATGGCGAGAACGGTCATGCCGACACCTCCTGGGCGACCTTGGGCCTGCCGGCCAGCAGTAGCCCGACCAGTGCCACCGCGACCGGCACGCCCGCCGGCAGGAACGGTGTGCTGGCCAGCGCGAGCACGCCGCCGAGGAGCGCGGCCCGCAGAGTGCCGGTGTCCCGCAGCGATGGCAGGACCAGCGCGAGCAGCACGACGGGCGACGCGGCGTCCAGGCCGAACGTGTTCGGGTCGCCGATCAGCCTGCCCGCGAACACCCCGGCCAGCACGCCGATGTTCCAGGTGGCGAACAGCAACAGTCCGCAGGTCCAGAACGCGGCCCTGCGCCGGGCCGGGTCGCGTTGGGCGATCGTGAACGCGACCGACTCGTCGATCATCACGTGGGCGCCGGTCAGTCGCGTGGGCAGACGGTTGCCCAGCGCGTCGGCGACGGCGAAGCCGAACGGCAGGTGGCGGGCGTTGAGCACCAGGCCAGCGACGACGGCGGCCAGCGGGTTGCCGCCTGCCAGCACGATGCCGAGCGCGGCGAACTGGGCGCCGCCCGCGAAGACCAGCAGTGACATGGCCACCGGCACCCAGCCGGGTTGGCCGCCGGACACCGCGATCGCGCCGAAGCTGGCTCCGACGACGCCGTCAGCGAGGCAGACCAGCGCGATGTCCCGGAGTAGCCCGCCGTCGAGTGTTCGCCATAATGAACGCACGTCCACTAGAGTGAACGATCGATAGTCGTTCGTCAAGCCGAACGACTCGACTGCTGGAGCGAACGCATGACCCAGGGCAACGGGGCACCATTGGCGGTGATCGCCGCCGCGATCCGACGGGAACGCGACCGGGCCGGCATCTCACTGTCCGAACTGGCCAAACGGGCCGGGTTGGCCAAATCCACGTTGTCCCAACTGGAATCCGGCACCGGCAACCCCAGCGTGGAGACTCTGTGGTCACTCGGCGTCGCGCTCGGCGTGCCGTTCAGCAGGTTGGTCGACCCGCCCCGGCCGTCGGTGACCGTGGTGCGGTCCGGCGAGGGCCCGGTCATCTACTCGGAGCGGGCCGCGTACACGGCGACCCTGATGGCCGCCTGCCCCCCGGGCGCACGACGGGACATCTATGTGATGCGCGCCGAACCGGGCTCGGCCCGCAACTCCGACCCACACGGCCAGGGCACCATCGAGCACTTCTGGCTGGGCACCGGCAAGGTGCTGATCGGCCCGTCGACCGACCCGATCGAGCTGGCTCCCGGCGACTACATCACCTACCCAGGCGATGCCCCGCACGTGTTCGAGGCCCTGCAATCCGGCACGGCAGGCCTGATGGTCCTGGAGTACACCTGATCGTGTACTCGCTCATGGGTTCGACGTTCCCTAGCCTGCACGTGTGCGCCACACCATCGACATCCCCGACGTCGACGACGAGACCTACACGGTCTTGCAGGCCAGGGCGGACACCGAACACTTGTCCTTGAGCGACTATCTGCGGCGCGAACTGGACAAGCTCGTCAGCCGCCCGTCCATGGACCCGTGGGCACTGCAATCGGCGAGTCCGCCGCCAGCGCCATGACCTGTATGGATGAGCCGCGTCGTGCTAGCCTTGACTCATCACGACCGGTTCCGCCTACTTCGGTAGGTCCAGGGCCGGTCTTCATTTTTCCCGGACAGCCACCATGCACGATGACGTGAAGGTGTACCGGACCTACGAGGATCAGGTCGCGCTGCTCGCAGGACGCGGGATGGACGTTGGTGACCCCGATCAAGCCGTCCGGGTGTTGCGGCGCATCAACTACTACCGGCTCAGCGGCTACTGGTATCCGTTCCGGCAACAGGACGCCGGAACCCGAATCGACGACTTCTACTCGGGAACCCGATTGGACGACGTCGTCGCGCTCTACGAGTTCGACGCCCGACTCAGGGCAGCGACGTTTTCGGTGCTCGCTCCGATCGAGCTCGCGATCCGAGCACTGCTAGGCCACGAGCTGGGGCGCATCGATCCGTCTTCGCACCTCGATCCAAGCAAGCTCAGCCCCACGGCACGGCGGGGCAACTCGTACTCCAGGTGGCGTGACAGCTATAGGTGCGAGCTCGAACGGTCGCGCGAAGACTTCGTCGACCACCATCGCCAGAAATACGGTGGACGTCTCCCGGTCTGGGTAGCAGTCGAACTGCTGGGCTGGGGAGGTCTGACCTACCTCTACGGCTTTGCGCCCCGCAGTGTCCAGGACGAGGTCGCCGGCGCATGTGGCTTGAGCGGACCGCAGCTGACGAGCTGGCTGAAGTCACTCAACCTGGTCCGCAACACCTGCGCGCACCACGGCCGGCTGTTCAACCGCGTCCACACGATCACGCCCAAGCTGCCAAAGATCGGCATGCACCCCGACCTTGACCAGGTGTCAACGACCTGGAGCCGCACATTCGGCCAGTTGACTCTGATCCAGTTTCTGCTCGACCGGCTCCAGCTGGGGCGAATGACCCTGCTTCCTGCTGTCGTGCGGACCTATCCGACAGTTGCGGCGGTACCGCTGAGACATCTGGGTGCCGAGAGCAGTTGGCCGACCGCGAGTCGGCTCTGGTGTCCTGGGAGCTGATCCGTCGCCGAGCGCCGCGCACAGCCCTACGGGCACGAAGCCTGCGGCGCCGCCCAGCCGGACCCGGTCAGCAGCACCCTGGCTCACACGAACAACGCAAGCCAAGGTGCCTCGTCTACCAGACTTACCAGCCGCGCTGGGCCAGGCGGTGCGGCTCCGGGACGTCGTCCACGTTGATGCCGACCATGGCCTCGCCAAGGCCGCGGGACACCTTCGCGATCACGTCCGGGTCGTCGTAGAACGTGGTGGCCTTGACGATGGCCTCGGCGCGCTTGGCCGGGTCGCCGGACTTGAAGATGCCCGAGCCGACGAACACGCCCTCGGCACCCAACTGCATCATCATCGCCGCGTCCGCGGGCGTCGCGATGCCGCCGGCGGTGAACAGGACGACCGGCAGCTTGCCGGCCTCGGCGATCTCGCGAACGAGTTCGTAGGGTGCCTGAAGTTCTTTTGCCGCAACGTAGAGCTCGTCGGTGGACATCGACGTCAGCCTGCGGATCTCGGCCCGGATCTGGCGCATGTGGGTGGTCGCGTTGGACACGTCACCGGTGCCGGCCTCGCCCTTGGACCTGATCATCGCGGCGCCCTCGGTGATCCGGCGCAGCGCCTCGCCGAGGTTCGTCGCACCGCACACGAACGGCACGGTGAACTGCCACTTGTCGATGTGGTTGGCGTAGTCGGCGGGGGTCAGCACCTCGGACTCGTCGACGTAGTCGACGCCGAGCGACTGCAGCACCTGGGCCTCGACGAAGTGGCCGATCCTGGCCTTGGCCATCACGGGGATGGACACCGTGCTGATGATGCCGTCGATCAGGTCGGGGTCACTCATCCTGGCCACGCCACCCTGCGCACGGATGTCGGCCGGCACGCGCTCCAGCGCCATCACGGCGACGGCTCCCGCGTCCTCGGCGATCTTGGCCTGCTCCGCGGTGACCACGTCCATGATCACGCCACCCTTGAGCATCTCGGCCATGCCGCGCTTCACGCGAGCGGTACCGACTTCGGGCTTGGTCTCGGCGGTACTCACGGCTTCCTCGCAAACATGTCGGGGACGGATACCTGGACAAACCGCACGTCAGCGGTGCCCACGTACCGATGGTACGTGCGATGTGGACCGCCAGAGCAGTCCAATTCCACGCAATTTCACCAGGCCACTTGCTCGTTTAGGAGAAGTGGTCACCCAACATGGCGCTATAGCCCAGCTTCGTCTTCCCGGTGGTGATGTGCGCTGTGGGGTTGTCCACAACCTTTAACGGGTGTGAGATCAAGCACACCAACTGTCGTTACGGGAGGTGCGCTATGGGCGCCAAGAACACGGACGGCGGGGGTCATGCCGCCGCGGTCCAGAACGGAGTCGCGGTCGCTGTAGACGACCCGGCCAGGGTCCGCAACGTGGTCCTTGTTGGACCTTCCGGATCCGGCAAGACCACGCTGACAGAGGCACTTCTGGCCGCCACCGGCGTGCTCAGCAGGGCAGGCTCCATCACCGACGGCACCACGGTGTGCGACCACGACCCGGCCGCGGTGCGCCAGCAGCGGTCCGTCGGACTCGCCGTGGCACCGCTGGTGCACAACGGCGTGAAGGTCAACCTCGTGGACACCCCCGGATACGCCGACTTCGTCGGTGAGTTGCGCGCCGGCCTGCGGGCCTCGGACGCCGCGCTGTTCGTGGTGTGTGCCGCCGAGGGCATCGACCAGGTCACGGTCGCCCTGTGGCAGGAGTGCGCCGCCGTCGGCATGCCGCGCGCCGTGGTGATCGCCCGGCTGGACCACCCGCGTGCCGACATCAGTGGCGAGATCACCGCCTGTCAGAAGGCGTTCGGCACCGGCGTGTTGCCGCTGTACCTGCCAGCCGCGGACGGCTCCCCCGGCCTGATCGGCCTGCTGTCCGGCCGCTACTTCGACTACGCCAACGGCTACCCGCCTGCCGTCGGCGACCCGCCCGCGGGCGACACGGACCTGGTCGAGGCCGCCCGCAACGAACTCATCGAGGGGATCATCGCCGAGAGCGAGGACGAGACCCTGATGGACCGCTACCTCAGCGGGGAGGACATCGACAACGACACCCTCGTGGCGGACCTGGAGACCGCGGTCGCCAGAGGGTCGTTCCATCCCGTGATTCCGGTGTGCGCGACCAGTGGGGTCGGCGTCGCGGAACTGCTCGAGGTGCTCGTCGGCGCGTTCCCGTCGCCACTGGAGCATCCGCTGCCCCTGGTCACCGACCCGAACGGCAATCCGCACAGCGAGATCACCGCGAACCCGGACGGCCCGCTGGCCGCCGAGGTGGTGCGCACCGCCGTCGACTCCTACGTCGGCAGGGTGTCCCTGGTGCGGGTGTTCTCCGGCACGCTGCGCCCGGAACGGCCGGTGCACGTGTCCGGTCACGGCCTGGCCGACCGGGGCCATTCCGACCACGACAACGACGAGCGCGTCGCACACATCTACTCGCCGCTGGGCGCCACCCTGCGCGAGGTGCCCTACTGCGTCGCGGGCGACCTGTGCGCGCTGACCAAGGTGGGTTCCGCGGAGACCGGGGACACGGTGTCCGCGCCGGACGACCCGATCCTGATGACCCCGTGGGACATGCCGGAACCGCTGCTGCCGGTCGCCGTCGTGGCACGGACCCGCAGCGACGAGGACGCGTTGGCCCGCAACCTGTCCCGGCTGGTGGCCAGTGACCCGACGCTGCGCATGGAGCGCAACGCGGAGACCCACCAACTCGTGTTGTGGTGCATGGGCGAGGCACACGCCGACGTCGTGCTGGCGCGGTTGAAGGCGGGCGGCGCCGAGGTGGACACCGAGCCGGTGAAAGTCGAGATGCGGGAGACGTTCGCCGACACCGCAAGGGGCCACGGCAGGCACGTCAAACAGTCCGGCGGGCACGGCCAGTACGCGGTGTGCGACATCGAGGTCGAGCCGTTGCCTCGTGGCTCCGGTTTCGAGTTCGTCGACAAGACGGTCGGCGGGGCGGTGCCGCACCAGTTCATTCCGAGTGTGGAGAAGGGCGTGCGGGCCCAGTTGGACAACGGCCTGCAGGCGGGCTGTCCGGTGGTCGACCTCCGGGTCACGCTGACGGACGGCAAGGCGCACAGCGTCGACTCGTCCGACGCGGCGTTCCAGACCGCGGGCGCGATGGCGCTGAAGGACGCGGCGGCAACAGGCCGGGTCAGGTTGCTGGAACCGCTGGACGAGGTGTCGGTCGTCATCCCGGACGACCACCTCGGTGCCGTCCTCGGCGACCTGTCCGGCCGGCGCGGCCGCGTGCTCGGCACCGAACCGGGCAAGCTGGGCCACACGGTCGTGCGAGCCGAGGTGCCGGCCAGCGAACTGCTCCGGTACGCCATCGACCTGCGCTCGATGACCTCCGGCGGCGGTGTGTTCACGCGTAGGTTCTCCCGCTACGAACCACTACCGGAACACATTGCCGCACAAGCGGTCCAGCACTGACACCGACACACTGGCGGTGTCAGTCCGTCAGAACACCACCGTGACGACGATCAGGAGGACGAGCACGGCCAGGAACGGGATCGGCTGGACGTCGATCCTGCGCTTGACCTCTGTCGACGTGATGTCCGGCATGGCCGGGCGACGGGCTTCGATGGCCGCCAGCATGCGCCGCTGCGTTGGGTTCTTGGCCAGTGTGCTGACCATGGAGCCGCCCGCGACGGGCGGCTTGATCTCTTGCCCGTCGATCAGGGTGATCGCCAGGGCGCGGCCACCTCGCACCGACCGCAGCGCCGCCCATGGGATGTCCCACCGCACGAACCAGTTGACCACCAGCAACCCCTCGTCGCTCACGACGATGCGGGGCGTCACGCCGACCAGCCAGATCAGCCAACCGACCAACCAGACGACCACCACTTGTGGGATCTGGTCGGACAGGTCACTGGCCGCGGGCTCGGTGAACGCGATGAGCAGGGCCACGAGCGCCACGATCACGACGCCGACCACCGAGAGCGCATAGCTGGTCGGGCGCCGAAGCGTCACGGGCATCAGTTCACCACCTGATCGACGATCACCGTCACCACGACGGACACGGCCAACGCGATCAGGAACGGTACCGGTAGTAGGTCGATCCGCCGTCGAACCGGGGTCGCCGCCGGGTCCGGTGTGGCGGGCCTGCGGGCCTCGATGGCGGCCAGCATGCGGCGCTGGGTGACGTTCCGCATCAGCGTGTTGAGCACCGAGGCGCTACCAACCGACGGGCTGATCTCACGGCCGTCGGTCAGCGTGATCACCACGGACCGCAGCCCGACGACCGACCGCAGCGCGGACCACGGGATGTCCCATCGCACGAACCAGTTGACCACCAGCAACCCGTCGTCGCCGACGATCACCCGTGGGCACACGCCGACCAACAGGACGAACCACGACAGCAGGAACAGCAGAACCGTCACCTGGAGGTGGTCGGACAGGGTGCTGGCCGCCGTGAACAGGGACAGCACTGCGGTGCCCAGCGCGACCACGATGAACGCCCACGACAGCACGTACACCGTCGGCCGGCGAAACATGGCCGGCCTGCTGCCGCCATCAGGTCCAGGCATCCCCCACCGCGCCCTCCGCTCGTGCGGACCGAGGGCACTCATGCTGCCATGTGGACAACACCGTCATGTCACGGTCTCGATGTGTCCCGGTTTGTGGCGATTCCCCGCGTGCCAGCCATTTCTTCCGACGTTCTCGTCACATGGGCCGAACGGTGCCAGTACGTTGACCATCCATCCCAAGAGAGAGGTTTCACCCCGTGGCACTGCGTGACAAGTTACGGAATAACGCGGCTCCGTACCTTCAGCCCGACGAGACCGTCCAGGCGGTCTTCTGCGCCCAGACGACCAGCCAGTACTTCGCGCTGATCTCGTACTGGATCATCCTGTTCACCAATGCCTACCGGGTCGTCGTGGTCACCGACCGCCGCATCCTGGTCTGCCGGTCGGGCCGGATGAGCGTGTCCCCGGTCAAGGAAGTCCTGCTGGAACTGCCGCGTGAGACCAGGATCGGCCCGCCCAGCGGCCTGTGGTGGCGGTGCGAGACCCTCGGCGAGAAGATCTACGTCAACCGGCGCTTCCACAAGGACGTGAAC
>DASXYT010000281.1:0-17361 GCA_036502345.1 Pseudonocardiaceae bacterium
CCACGTGGGCGACAGCGCTCATCGGAATGTCGCGCGCGCGAACGCGGCTCGACACGTCGAGACCGGGAACTTCCATTGACGACATGGTTTTCTCCTCGAATCATTCGGACAAGTCGACCCAGAACGGAACCCCCACCACCCCTTCTCGCGCACGAATGCAACCGCAGACTCGCACACCAGGCAAAGAGTGGCAATCGTTGATTGAGACCAATCGGAACGCCCGGCTGGGTGATCCGACAGCTCGGCCGGGCCATGGGCCGGGGGCGGAACCCTCGGCCCGGCCGATGTTTCAGGCCGCCTCCGCGTCGATGTCCGGTGCTTCGTCCAGTGAGCCGATGTACACGATGCTGAACGTGTTGAACGGGTGGATGCCGATCTTGACAACCAGGTTGTCGCGGACCACGACGAAGAACTCGCCGTTGCGCTGGACGTCGTCCAGCACCTTGTGGGTCTCGCGGACCGAGCCGTCCGACACCGAGAACAGCGCCTCGTAGATGGCGTTCTTCTCGGCCTGGCTCGCGGTCGACGCCCAGCTCTCCAGGCATGCCACGCCCATGTTCAGCCTGCGTCGCCTACGTTCCTGCGCCATCGTTACGCGCCTCGATCTCCGCTACCACATCGCGAATGTCACGTGGTTCACCCGGCGTCTCGCCAGTGACCGCGGCCGCCAGGAACGCTGGACTGCGTTCCATCCGCGCGGTCATGACAAGACTCTCGGTGAAATGTTCGAACTCCGAGAGGTCACCGGTCTGTTCGTGGTGCGCCAGCATGCTCAACAGGCGTGCTCGCAACTCCTCGTGGTGACCCCAGGTCGGCAGCTGCCGCAACACGGCGATGATCCGCCTCGTGAGTACTGCGGTGTCCTCGCCGGTGTCACCGCCGGTCGCGTGTGTCGTTGGTGGCACAGTTCGCTCCTTCCGGCCGGTGGGCAAGCCGATGGCCGTACTCAGTGTGGCGGCCCGTCCCTGGTCAGCGACAGTTCCTGACTCAGGTGCCGACTGTGTTTCCGTCATGCGTGCACAGGTATTCGTTCATGCCGCGGCAGCGGCCTCGTAATCCACCGGTGGTACCTGCCGGCCGCGGAACGCGTGCACGACGCCGACCGGCGACATGCCGGTGGCGTCGTGCTGGGTAAGGCGATCACGCAGTTCGGCTGATCTGTGGCGGGCCAGTTGCGCCTGCCTGATGTTCTCGTCCTTGTCCGGGCCACCTTCGGCGGCGATGTGTTCGAGCAGGTGCGCCTTGAGTTCGTACCAGGCGGCCACATCGTCGTCGGACGCGTTCGGGCCGGGCACCGCGAGCATGACCTTGGTCATTTCCTCAAGGACAGTCATGGTCATGACGGCACCACCCGATAGTGCTAGCTACTACTCATCCACTGCTCAGCTCGCGGTCAGCGCGGAACTCGCTGCCTTGGCCGGCGTCGGCGCCCCGTAGCTCACGTCGATGCCGCGTTCCCGTGCCGCCGCCACGATGCCCGGCATCGCCCGCTCGGCGAGCGCCGAGATGGTCAGCGCGGGATTGACCGTCAGCCCTGTCGGGACGGCGGAACCGTCGGTGACGAAGATGCCGGGGTGGTTGCGCAACTCGTGCCGCTCGTCCAGCGCCGACGTGTTCGCGTCGTCACCGATCCGGCAGGAGGACAACGGGTGCACGGTGTACGCGCCGACCAGGTCGTTGGTCCACGGCATGACCTTGGCCAGCCCGTCGCGCTCCAGGATGTCCTTCACCTCGGCGTCCGCCTCCGCCCAGCCGCGCAACGTGTTCGGCGTCGGGTCGTAGCGCAGCGCGCCACGGCCGAGCATCTGCTGCGAGATGCGGAACGCGTTGCCGGTGGGCGGGGGAGGACCGAACACGCCCTCGTTGTCGTCCTCGGTCATCAGGAAGATGGTCAGCCAGGACTTCCACTTGCTGAGCAGTTCCTTCTTCTCCAGCCCGAACCAGCTCGGGCCGGTGGCATCCGGCACCTGGGCCAGGATCGTGCCGAGGCCGGGCGGGAAGTACAGCTGCTCCAGCGAGAACCTGGAGAACTCCGGCAGGTTGCCGTCCAGCTTGTCCCAGCTGGCCACCACCGGGCCCTTGCCGATCTGGTTGGCCTCGTAGGCGATCCCGTTGCCCCGGCTCAGGCCGAGCACCTCGCGCACCCTGTCCTCGTTGATCACAGCGGTGTTCAGGCGTTCGCCGTTGCCGGAGAAGTACCGGCCGACACCGTGCGGCATGGTGCCGAGAGTGGCCTCGGACCGCTGCAGGATGACCGGCGTGGCACCGGCACCGGCCGCCACGATGACGATCTTGGCGTCGATCGTGCCGCTGCCGGTGCTGATCCGGTAGTCCTCGTCGTCGATCAGGTTGTAGTGCACGCGGTAGCCACCGTCGTCGGTCTTGGACAGGTGCTGGACCTCGTGCAGCGGACGGATCTGCGCGCCGTGCGCCACAGCGCCGGGCAGGTAGTTCTGCAGCAGCGAGCGCTTCGCGTCGAACTTGCAGCCCGCCATCATCCAGTTGCAGTTGGTGCAGGTGGCGTTGTCGATGCCGACCGGCACCGGGTTCGCCGTGCGGCCGGCGTGGTTGCAGGCGGCGGCCCACAGGCCACCGGCGTACGAGATGTCGTTCCAGCCCTGCTGGCTGACCGGGATGGAGTCGGAAACTCTGTCGTACCAAGGATCCAGTACGTCTCGATTGATGGCGCCCGGCCACACCCGACGGCCGATGCTGCCCTGCCGCTCGAAGACGAACCGGGGCGCCCTGGGCAGTGCCGCGAAGTACACGACGCTGCCACCGCCGACGCAGTTGCCGCCGAGCACACTCATGCCGTCGCCTGCGGTGAAGTCGAACACCTTGGTGTAGGACGAGCCGAGCAGGTAGTCGTGGTCGAAGTCCTTGGCCTCCAGCCACGGACCCCGCTCCAGCACGACGACCTTCGCCCCGCCCGCTGCCAGGTGGTAGGCCGCGATGGCGCCGCCGAAGCCGCTGCCGATGACGACGATGTCGGTCTTCTCGCCGCTGGTCATGCCGGGCTCCCTGATTCCGTCGTTGCCGGGTGGACGTCGGCCAGCTTGCGGCCGTAGGTGTAGTCGGGGAACCGCCACAGGCCGTCGTCGTTCGGCTTGGCGAAGCCCATCGAGAGCAACCCGGGGTGCCCGGTCTCCAGGGCTTCCGCGGTGTGCATGTGAGCCGCGCTGTCGTAGGCCATGTTGCTGAACAGCGCGAGCACCACCCAGCCGTCCTTCTCCGGGTTGCCCGGCGCGGTCAGTTCCTCGATCAGCGCGGTGCGGTGCTCGAAGGGCAGTGCGACGAACGGCGGCACGGTGTCGTCCAGCGTCAGGCCGGTCCGCCCCGCGTAGTTGGTGGCGTGCGCGTTGAGCGCCTGGCTCAACGGCTCGAGCCCCGCCGAGATGCCGGTGGCCGGCGTCTCCAGCAGCTCAAGGGCGCCGGCGGCGACAGCACCACCGGTGTCCGAGACACCCGCGATCGCCTTGTCCTCCGGGAACCGCTTGGCGCCGGGGATGATGGTGTCCGCGAACGCCTCGAGCGTCAGCGTCTTGATCTGATCAGGTTCCACGGTGTTCCTCCGCTTCCGGGGCAGGGTGCACCGTCATCGGCAGGCCGCCGCGCACCCGCAGGGACAACATCGGCTCCGGCACGACCTCGCGCCCGGGTACCGACTCCAACCGCAACTCGCGCACGAGCGTGACCAGCACGAGCGTGGCCTCCAACAGGCCGAGGTGATTGCCGACGCAGAACCTCGGGCCCGCGCCGAACGGGATGTAGGCGTACCTGGGCCTGCTCACCGGCAGGCTCGGGTCGAACCGGTCCGGGTCGAACTTGTCCGGCGCGTCCCAGAACGCGGGGTGCCGATGCAGGGTGTAGGGGCAGATCAGCACGTCGGAGCCGGCCGGCACGTGGTAGCCGCCGATCTCGTCGTCGCCCTGCGCGTTCCTGGTCAGGATCCACACCGGCGGGTAGAGCCGCATGGCTTCCTGCAGCACCATCGACGTGTAGGTCAGCTTCTCCAGGTCGGCGTAGCCGGGCTCCCGGTCACCGAGCACGGCGATCGCCTCGGCGCGCAGCCTCTCCTGCACCTCGGGGTGCTGGTCGAGCAGGTGCAGCGTCCAGCCCAGCGTGCTCGCCGTCGTCTCGTGCCCGGCCAGCAGCAGCGTGACCAACTCGTCCCGCATCCGCTGCTCGCCGACCTTGGGATCGGCCTCCTCGCGGGTGGACACGATGAGCCTGCTCAGCACGTCGGAGCCGTCCGCGCGCGGGTTCGCGACCCGGTCCTTGACCAGCAGGTCGACGATCCGGCCGAGGTCCTTGCGGGCCTTGCGGAAGCTGCGCTGCTTGGGCAGCGGCAGCCACATCGGCACCATGCCCATCGACTCCAACTCGAACATGGCCTGGTCCTGCACGGCCTCGAACGAGTGGCCCACCGACTCGAAAGCACTCAGGTCGGTCTCCAGTAGCGCCTGGCCGAGCACGCCGAGGGTGAGCCCGGTGAGCTCCTGCAGCACGTCCACCGGCCCACCGCCGATGTGCTTGCGCAGCCGGGCCACCAACTGGGTGGCCTCCGACGCGATCAGCCCGGCCTGCGCCGCGACGCGCTTGTGCTGGAACACCGGCTGGATCGTGCGGCGCTGCTTGCGCCACAGCTCGCCCTCGCTGGTCAACAGCCCGTCGCCGAGCGCCTTGCGGGCCTCCACGTAGCCGATGCCCTTGTGGTAGTTGCTCGCGTTGTCGGCCAGCACGTGCTTGGCGTGGTCGGGGTGGTTGAAGATGTACAACGTCTTCGGACCGATGACCACGCGCACCGCGTCGCCGTACTCGTCCCTGGCCTCGGTCATCAGGCCGAGCCGGTCGGAGCCCAGCTTGCGCAGCAGGCTGAACATGGCCCGCCGCGGCGGGCCGGGCGGCGTCCGGCCGGCCGCCGTTCCCGGTGTGACGACGGCGGTCATGCCGCCTTCTCCTGCTGTTCCTGGTCGATCGTGGGCAGGTCGGCGGTTGCCGCGTGCGCCGCGAACTCGCCTGCGACCTTCCGCCGCCACTGCTCGTAGGCCGGCAGCGTGCCCTCGATGACGTGCTCGGGGCGGTGGTCCAGGGCGACCTGGGCGGTCCGGGCGGCGGTCCGGCCGCACAGGATCTTGGTCGCGAGTTCGTTGTGCGGCACCAGCAGATCGGCGCGGATCCGGCACTCGGCGGCGAAACAGCTGCCCTGGGACAGGTGGATGCGGTTCTTGCCGGCGCGCTGGAACAGCGTGCGCAGCTCGTGTTCGTCTGCGCCACCCGCGTAGGTCGCCGCCAGCCCGACACCGGCCCACAGGTCGCGGTGCCGCGACTCGTCGAACTTGTCCAGAGTGGACGCGGTCAGCTCGGCGTCGGTGCCGCAGATGAACCACAGCGCCCGGCCGATGCCCTGGTCGATGGCGCGGTTGGAGTAGTCGCTCCACGCGCGGGACGGCCAGCCGAACCTCTTGTCCTGGTACTGCTGGTCGACGTACTTCTTGGTGACGAAGTACGCCTGGTGGAAGCCGTAGCCGTCGAGCAGCAGCCAGCGCAGCAACAGGTCGATCTTGTCGCCGTCGGGCCAGCGGAACTTCGGCAGCCTGGCCATCGCCCAGCCCATGCCCACGTACACCATGTAGTTGTGCGGATCGCCGGGCCCGGCGAGGAACTTCTCGTTCAGCTTGGTCGGCCCGAGGGGCAGACCGTCGCGAACCGCGAAGCCCATGCCGGCGCCTTCGTAGCCGAAGCCGCGGAACCGGACGGACAGTTGCTGGTCGAGCCGCTCCGCTGCGTCGTCGACGGTCTTCGCCTCCGCCGCGTAGGCGTAGCCCTCCAGGAACGTCGCGCCGATCTTCTCCAACAGTGCCTGCGACTCCGGGCTCTTCTTGTGAAAGCCACGGACATCGAGCAGTGTGGCCGAGACGTTCGGGGTAAGCACGCGTCGCCTCAGCGCGCGATAGCGGTGTCCCAACTCACTCTCCCCCTCGCGGTGGGATGGATTTCCGACATGCGTCGGTGATGCCAACGTTGACTTTAACGGCCAGTGGTGGCCGGGATTAATAGGTGCGCGGCGGGTCCGCAAGCTGGGAGAAGAACCTGACGGGCCTGATGAGGAACATTACGTTGAACAGTTCCGGGCAACGGCAGGACAGAAGAAGTAATTGCGGTAAAAAGTCAGTGGTGCGCCGTGATGTATTCACATTCCGTGCTGAATGGCGAACGGGAGAATGCCATGCTGGTGAGCGTGACCGGCGGCACCGGGTTTCTCGGTGCCCACTCGGTGGCCGCGATCGCCCGGGCAGGCCACCGGGTCCGCCTGCTGGTCAGGGACGAGGCCTCGGTCGGCCCGGCGCTCGAACCGCTGGACATCGATCCCGGCGCCGTGGACATCGTGGTCGGCGACGTGACCGACCAGGCGAGCGTGACCGCCGTACTGCGTGGCGCGGACGCCGTGCTGCACGCCGCGTCGGTGTACTCGTTCGACAGCAGACGCCGCACCGAACTCCTGCGGACCAACGAACTGGGCACCCGACTGGTGCTGGACACCGCGCGGCACTCGGTCGCGGGGCCGGTCGTGCACGTGTCCAGCGTGGTCGCGCTGTTCCCCGCAGCGGGCCGCGTCGTCGGCACCGACTCGCCGGTCGGCGCGCCCCGCGAGGCCTACATGGCCAGCAAGGCCGCTGCCGACCGGATCGCGCGCCGGCACGCGGCCGACGGTGCTCCCGTGCTGATCAGCTACCCGCCGGCACTGCTCGGCCCGCACGACCCGCGCGTCGGTGACCAGACCGGCAGGCTGCGGGACGTGCTGCGTGGCCTGCTGCCGATGTGGCCGTCCGGCGGGTTCCCGGTCGGCGACGTGCGGGACACGGCCGAACTGCACGCGCGCATGCTCACCGGGCCCGAGGCCGGTGCCGCCCGCTGCTTCGGTCCTGGCCAGTATCTGTCCACTCGGGACTACGTACGCATCGTCCGCGAGGTGACCGGGCGCGGCCTGCCCGCCGTGTTCCTGCCCGCCGCGGCGATGGTGCCGGTCGGCAGGCTCGCCGACCTGGCCCAGCATGTGTGGCCGTGGCACATCCCGGCCGAATACGGCGCGATCTACACGTGCGCGTGTGCGACGAGGGTGGATGACGCCGCTGACAGTCGGGGGATCGTCGGCCGGCCGGTCGTGGAGACCGTTCGGGACGCGGTCTCGTGGTTGCGCGAGGCAGGTCATGTGTCGGCTCGGCAGGCCGGGCGGCGGGGGAGCGCGGAGGCGCCAGGCCCGAACCATGCCCAACCCGCGCCATCAAGCCAAACCACGATCTCCAACCCGAGGTGGTGACGACGTGACCACGACTCCCCAGGACTCCGGGTGGCCGGTGTCCGAGCGGATCCTGCGCTGGGCGGCCCGCAGCCCGGAACGTCCCGCGATCGTGGACGGCCAGCTCACGCTGACCTACGGTGCCTTCGCCGCCAGGGTCGGCAGCCTGGTCGGCAGGCTGCGCGCGTTCGGCGTCGGTCGGGACACCGTCGTCGCCGTCTATCTGCCCAGTTCGGCCGAGTTGGTGGTCGCGGCCACCGCCGTGCTGGTCGCCGGCGGCGCCTACCTCGCTGTGGACATCAATCAGCCGTTCGTCAGGACCCGGCGGATGCTGCACGACTCGGGTGCGAAGTACCTGGTCACGATGAGCAAGCTGTGGTCCATCAACGGCGATGCGGGACCGGTGCCGGTGTACGTGGACGATCCGGCGCCGGCAGGTCACCCGCCGATGGCACCGCCGCCGCCCGAGCCGGACGCGCTGGCCTACGTCACCTACACCGTCGGCTCGTCCGGTGACCCGACCGGTGTGCTGATCGAGCACGCGGGGCTGACCAACCTGGTGGACTGGTACGGCGCCTGTCACCAGGTCGAGCCGGCCGACCGGATGACCCAGCTCAACTCGCCGGGTACCGACGCTTTCGCGCTCGAGGTGTGGCCGTGCCTGGCGCACGGAGCCACGCTGCACGTCGTCGACCGGCGGTTGCTGGCTCTGCCGGACCGGCTGGCCGACTGGCTCGGCTACACCGGCGTGACGCTGTGCTCGGCGCCGGCCCCGCTGGCCGAGGCGCTGCTCGATGTGCCGTGGCCTGCCGCCACCCGGCTGCGCGCACTGCTGGTCGCGGGCGACCAACTCACCAGGTATCCGCATGCGGGCGTGCCGTTCCGGGTCTACAACACCTATGGGCGCGACGAGTGCACGGTCGTGGCCACCAGCGGCGAGGTGCTCGGCACCCGGAGCGGCGCCGCCGCGGTGCCGCCGATCGGCAGGCCGATCCAGGGCATCACCGCGTACGTGCTGGACGCCGACCTGCTGCCGGTCGGCGACGACGAACCCGGCCAGCTGTACCTCACCGGCAGCGGGCTGGCCCGCGGCTACCTCGGACCGCAGGCACGCACGCTGGCCCGGTTCGTGCCCAACCCGTTCAGCTCGGTGGCCGGCGCCCGCATGTACGCCACCGGTGACCTGGTGCGCCGGAGTGCCGATGGCGTGCTGCACCTGCTGGGCAGCACCGACGAGTGGATCAGGGTGAACGGCCACCGGGTGGCGCCTGCGGAGATCGAGGCGGCACTGCTGCGCGTCGACCCCGTGTGTGCCGTGGCCGTGGTGGCCCATGTGCCGCCTGCCGGTGAGGCGTCGTTCCTGGTGGCCTACGTGGTGTGCGCGGAGGGCCGGGTCTACGACGAGGCGACGCTGCGCCATCGGTTGGCCGACGAACTGCCCGACCATCTGGTGCCCGCCGTGCTGATCCACGTCGACGAGTTGCCCAGCACGGCGTTCGGCTCGGTGGACCGGCAGGCGCTGGCCAAGCGGCCACTGCCGGTCCGGCCGGAGGAGCTTTAAGAGCCCCTAACACGATAACTGTCCGGCTCGGGCGCCCAGGCACACGCTGTGTTGCCTTGGGACACCCTGGACCCGGGGCAGGCGTTGTCGTCGCCACCGGTACAACTGAGGTACCGGCGGCTCCTCCGCCTTGCAGCTGGCGCACCGCTCTGCCCTGCGGGACACCCGCGCCCGGGACCTGCTCCCTGATCGGACGCCATCGTGTTAGGCGCTCTCAGTCAGCCGAGCGCGCCGGACAGTGCGGCGGCCACGATGTCCACGTGGTCGTCGCGGTCGCCGACGCGCAGGGAGAGAAACGGCGGCGCACCATCCGTTGTGGACAGAATTGTTGCCGGGTCGACACCGTCCTGCCTGGCCCGGCCGCCCGCCCGCTCCGCCAGGCCTTCGAGTTCGGCCGTGCCGAGGTCAGGGTAGTGATAGGTGAACGTGACGCGGCCACCGGGAAACGGCAGTCGGCCCGCGATCTCGTGGTCCGGATGGCTCGGCATGCCGGGGTGGTACACGGATCCGACCGCGCGCACGTGTGGATCGTCGTGCAGCAGGCGGGCCAGTCGCAGCGCGTTCGCGCCGGTGCGGTACATCCGCCCGAGGTAGGAATCCCTGTCGTACTGCGGGAACAGCTCGACGCCGGTGCGGTGTGGGGCCAGTCCGGCGTTGTGCCGTTGCTGGTCGAACGTGGGACGCAGTGGCGCCGGACACACCACCACGCCTCCCACACCGGCGTCGATGCCCAGTTGGAGCGCTGAACTCCGCTCGTAGTACAACACTTCGACCCTGTCGTCGGCGGCCGGCAGCAGGTCCGGCAGCGCACCGGACACCAGCGTTCCGTCGATCACCACGGTGGTCAGTTCGGTGACGGCGGCCGGCAACAGGTCGAGCAGGCGGGGAATGTCGGTCATCCGCTGGCCGGCCGTGTCCGCCACCGGATCGGCGAACAGGCACCTCGGCCGGTGCTGCCGCACGGCCGCGATCAGGTCCTCGGCGCTGTGGCCGTCGACCTGCACGACGTTCACGAACGGCAGCGAGTCGAGCTGGGCGCCGATCCTGGCGTCCAGGTGTCGTGTGCGCAGCACCGTGTCGCCCGGCCGCAGCCGTTCGCGTAGCAGGAACGCCTCCACCAGCGTGTACGCGGCCATGCCGGACGCCGTCACACTGACGGCGTGCTCCTCGGGCACCAGGTCGAACACGTCCAGCAGTTGCTGCTCGACGGCGTCGTAGGACGCGGCGTCCGGCCCGGTCGGCGACGGTGAGCACGATGCCAGAGTGCCGCGCACATAGGCCAGCGTCGCGGTGCCGTAGCGCAGCACGGGCTCCACGGCGGCCAGCCGTTCGGTGGCCGTCGGCTCGGCGTCGCCGAGCAGGATCTGTTGCTGGCCGGCCACTTCCCACTTGGCCTGCCGGGTCGCGTCGGCCAGCCTGCCGACGATGGACTCGTCGGCGGCCAGCCCGGCGCGGCGGCAGTGCTCGATGTGGCTGTCCAGCTCGTGTTGTAGCGCGTGCAGTTCGCGCAGGCACCTGCCCAGCTGCCCGGCCAGGTCGGTGACCCGGGCCGGCAACTCGGTGGGCTGCGCGGCGACCGCCGTCAGCACGGGCCGGTCGGTGATGTCCCACCGGCCGGCGCGCTCCCCGCCGAACCGGAATGTCGTCCGTCTTGGCACGGGGATCCTCCTCAGGTCGGTGTCACGTGCGGGGCATCAGGTCGCGACAGATGGCCTGGCGGTCGATCTTCCCGGTGGATGTCGTCGGCAGCGGCGAGTCGACGATGCGGATGGTGGTCGGGATCGAGGAGTTCGGCAGGCGGAGCCGGCAGTACTCGCGCAGCGAGAGACCGTCCACCGAGCCGGGGCCGGTGCCGCGCACGATGGCGTGGATCCGCTCGCCGACCGCCTCGTCGGGCAGGCTGATCACGGCCACCTCGGCGACCCGGCCGTGGTCGAGGAAGACATGTTCGATCTCGGCCAGATTGACATGGTCGTCGCCGACCGTGACGTGCGAGTCGTCCCGCCCGACCAGCGTGCACACGCCGTTGGCGTCCCTGCGGACGAAGTCACCGGACCGGAAGTAGGCGCCTGCGTCGTCCAGTTGCCGGAAGCGGTCCTGGCCGCCGGTCGGCATCAGGTAGCCGGCGGTCTGGAACGGTGTGCGCACCCACAGTTCGCCGATCGCCGGCCCCTCCAGCACGGAGCCGTCCTGGTCGACGACGACCGCCGTCACACCGGGCAGCGGCCGCCCGATCGGCAGGCCGTTGGCGCGGTCGCACTCGGCACCCACCTCGTGCAGGAAGCTGCCGCTGGTCTCGGTGCAGCCGTAGAGGTTGTAGATCCCGGCCCTGGGGAACAGCGACGGCAGTTCGCACAGCAGCCCGGCCTGGATCTGCTCACCGGTCACGATGGCCCTGCGCACGCTGACGAACGGCGTCCGCCCGTACGAGTCGGCGAGCAGCCGGTACAGCATCGGCACCGACTGGATGACCTCGACACCGTGGGTGCGCAGCAGGTCGGCAAGGTACGGGCCGTCGTCGGCCCGCTTCTGCGGCACCAGCACCGTCGTGCCGCCTGCCTTCAGCGTGGTCCAGATGTCCAGCAGGGTCAGCCCGGAGTGCAGCGGCGCGTAGTTCAGCACCACGGTGCCCGGCCGGATGTCGAACTGCGAACCGGCCCAGTCGGTGCACCTGTCGACCGACCCGGCGGTCAACGGCACGATCTTCGGCAGCCCGGTCGACCCGGTCGTGGTGAGCAGGAACGAGATGTCGTCCTCGGCCGGCATGCCACGGTCGGCGGCGTGCTGGGTGGTCGCCGGCTCGACGTCCACGTAGTGCACCGGCAGGGTGGTCAGGTCGGTCACCGGCTCCGCCGTCAGCACGTCGGCGCAACCCGCCCTGGTCAGCAACGTGTCCAGCGTGTGGTCGGCCAGTTCGGTGGACGTCAGTAGGAAGGTCCGGCGGGCCAGCACGCAGCCGAGGATCAGCGCGATCGTCCGCGCCGACTTCTCCGCGTGCACGGCCACCGGGCCCGGCGGCAGATCCAGCGCCTCGATCCTGGCGTGCGCCGCGAGTGCCATCGCGCCGAGTTCGGCGTAGGAGACCCGCTCGCCGTCCCCGGACAGTGCGACCGAGTCGGGTTGGGTGCGGACACGTTCAGCTATGCAGTCCAACAAGGAACACGGGTTCGCCACGATAGTCTCCCACCCGACCTGAATACTTCACTGAGTGACCCAAAGGTAACTCCGGTGGTGGCCGCATTGCTTCTCATACTCTGCGCCCTCGGCGCTAGTCATGATTGTGCGGATGTCCGCCGTGGCGCTACGATAAGCAACCTGGGAGTCGCCGAATGCCCGTTACGTGTGCTGCTCAGGTCCGGCAAGTGTGCCGGTCAGGTCCCGGGTATGAATTGTTCATGGTTGGCCCGATGAGGCCGTCATTTCCCGACCCCGTTGATTTTCATGGCCGTTTCATGACGCGTTGCCTTTCCGTGATCTGAGTTTTCTGCGAACCTGGGTGTTGACCGGTGTGCGGCGCACCGGACACGTCTGCCCAGTTCAGCCCTTGTCTGTCGAGGACGGCTCGCAATCGAGAAGATGCGCAGAATTTGGCCCGCACGCACCATGAACACAACGGCTCGACTGTGGATCGCGGAACGATCGGATGAGTAATTTCGAGTACGACGATCAAATAGATTGGAAGCGGGAAATGACTGGAGCCAGGATGAAGCTGATGGTGGACCAGCAGGGCGTCACCATCGCGGGCGACAACTTCCAGCTCACCACTGCCGGCGCGCAGGCTGAGGCCGATGTCTTCGCGCCCGACGACGTCGTGTTCGGAGTCGCCGAGTCAGCGCAGATGGAAGCCATCATCTCGGAACTGGAGGCGATGACCAAGCGCAGCTACGGCCAGTTCTGTGGCGTCTCGCGGGCGCTGGAGGCGGTCGGTGAGCGGTGGGCGTTGCTGATCATCCGCGACCTGCTGGTCGCGCCGAAGAACATCGTGGACCTCCAGGCAGGGCTGCCCAGGATCCCGACCGACATCCTGGCGGCCCGGCTGCGTGACTTCGAGCGGGTCAACGTCGTGCGCCGGCAGTCGGCCGAAGCCGGCACGCTGCCGGTCTACGAGCTCACCAAGTACGGCCTGCAGTTGGACGAGATCATCCTGCAGCTGGGTCGCTGGGGCGCGCAGATGCTCGGCAACCCCCGCCCCGAGGAGATCGTCACCACCGACTCGATGGTCATCGCGTTGCGCGGCATCTTCCACCCGGCCGCCGCCGAGGGCGTCCACGCGACCTACGAACTGCGGCTCGGTGACGTCGTGCTGCACGCTCAGATCAACGACGGTGAAGCGCGGGTCGGGGAGGGCCCGTTCCCCGGGGCCGACCTGATCCTGGAGCCGGGCATGTTCCTGCACGGCCTGCTGACCGGCGAGGTCGACCCGGACCAGGCGCTCGCCGACGCTGCGTTCGAGGTCGTCGGCGACACCACGCTGCTGCGGCCGTTCACCGAGATCTTCCACATCGACGGTGAGCAGCAGATCTGACGAACAGAGTTCCTGACGACGGCGAGCGGGTCACACACCTGCTCGCCGTTGTCGTGTCCGACCAGTTGTGCGGCGCGCGGGCCTGGCCTCCGCGCTGTCCGCAGCGCTCCGGAACTCCAGCACCTTGGCCGGTGGCGACTCCGGGGCAGCCGGTGTCACCGATGGTGCGAGCCATTCGCCGACCCGGCGGGCAGCCGCGAGACTTGCCCAGCTGATCAGCTCGACCAGTGTCCGTTCGTCGGTGCCGTGCTCCCGGAGCATGTCCAGCGTGAGTTCGGTGACCTGATGGGGAGCGACAGCGGTCAGCAGCGCCAGTCGCCCCGCCGGTCGATCATCGTCGGGCAGGCCGGCCAACGCGACGGCCAGCCAGTGCTGGTCATCGCCCGGGGTCTCGCCCTGCCAGTCGGTCAGCCTGGCCAGCACCAATGCCCTTACCGACTCGGGTACCGAGCGACTCGCGGCGGCATCGATCACCGCCGCCGCCCGCGCGAAGGCGTCCGCGACTCGCGGCTCACCAGCTGTCCACGCGAGGTCGTAGGGCAGTTCGGCGGTCGGCAGCAGTTCACGTGCGGCACTGGGGGAGTGGTGCGCGAGCGCGGCGACCTTGTCGAAGTCCTGCCGCGCGACACCGCTGGGCGCCGCGGTTCCGGACAACAGCACGGTGGCCATCCGGTCCAGGTAGTGGCTGATCACCACAGTGCCGACGAGCTCAGGGACGTGCCGTTCGTCGAACGGGCGCGGGTCGTTCGTGTAGCCGCGCATCCCGGCCGCCCTCGCCCACGCGGTGGCCTTGCGAATCCGCAGATCGGCCAGCGAGCTGAGCTCGCTGTCGGCGGACGCGGCCCGCTGTTCGTTCAGCGATTCCAGCGTCGTGAGGTGTAGTTCCTCGTAGTACCAGCAGGAGTTGGCGTGCGACACGGCGGTCGCGACCGCTTCCTTCGTGGTGCGGTCCACCAGGCCGGGTTCGATCATCGTCGCCCTCAACATCGTCCACGCCGCTGCCAGCGCCAGGGGCGCGGGGGAGTGCGCCGCGATCGGCGGTACCAGAGCCCCGAAATCCCGCTCGACCTCGGTACGCACCGATGCCAGCAGGTCGTTTGTGGTTCCGCCCATGAGTTTTGTCCTTTCCTGGACGACAACGATCACGGTACCTGGGTAAGTCTGGTCAAGCAACTGATGAATTGGTTAGAATGCGATTGTGCTTCGACACACGTACGAGGGTCAGAACTGTTCCATGGCCAGGGCCCTGGAACTCGTCGGCGAACGCTGGACGTTGTTGATCGTCAGGGACGCGCTGCACGGAGCCGCGCGGTTCGACGGATTTCTGTCCAGTCTAGGCGTTGCCCGCAACGTGCTCACCGATCGGCTCAACGGCCTGGTCGAGCACGGCATCTTCGAGCGGGTGCCCTACCAGCAGCGGCCACCGAGGCACGAGTACCGGCTCACCGCCATGGGGCGTGACCTGGTCGAAGTCGTGATTCCGCTGATGGAGTGGGGTGACAAGTACCTGGCAGGCGAGGCCGGTCCACCGAGGGTGGCCGAGCACGTCGACTGCGGTGGACACGTGGTGTCCCGGCTCATGTGTGAGCAGTGCGGTGCTCAGGTGAGCAGCGAGGAAGTCATGACTCACCCGACCGGCGGGCGCTGACTTCTTCAGAATTGCCATTTTCCCGTCGCGAATGCTTCGCGACGGCGAGTTTGTCGTGCCTGTCGGCGGCCGCCGCCACGGCACGCCGCACAGTCGGCCGCAATCGGGAAGACGCGACCGGCGGCGTTCGGAAGGGATCGTCCTCTCCAGCAGATCAACGGCGGAAACGCCAGTGATCTGTTCAGGTACAGGACCGTGAACTACGAACGGGGAGGCCGTGAATGCCGGACAACATCACGACCCACATCAGCGGTAGGCAAGTCGTCGCCGATGCCGACGCAACGGCTCGGAAGGTGGCGTGAGCAGCATGGACGTCCTACTGCGCGCAGCACACGTGATCGCGGCACTGGCCGTGATCCTGGTGGTCGCACTGGCCGGTCGCAGCCTGGCCAGGTTCCTCCGTCAACCGCCCGTCATCGGAGAGATCGTCGCAGGCCTGTTGCTCGGCCCACTGGTGGTCGGCATCTTCGGCCGGGCAACGTACAAGGTCCTGCTGCCACAGCCGGTCTTCTCGGTCCTGAAACTCATCGGTGAACTTGGCCTGATCCTGCTGCTGGTCGGTATCGCCCACGAACTGCGCAACAACGGCACCCGCCTGCCGAGGCGTGGCGTTCTGATGGTGGCGATCGGCTCGTTCGTGCCGTCCCTGATTCTCGGTGGCGGTCTCGGTTTCTGGCTGCTGGCCTCGCACAACCACGCGCTGCGCGGTGACTCGCCCGCGCCGGCGTTCGTGCTGCTGGTCGCTATCACGCTGGCCATCACGGCGGTGCCGGTGCTGGCCAGGATCCTGACCGACAAGGGCATGACCAAGACGATGTCCGGGCGCCTCGCGATGAGCGCCGCGATCGCCATGGACACCGCGGGCTGGTTGTTGCTGTCCATCGCGGTCGGCCTGCGGTCGGGTCACCTGTCCGGCTTCCTGAAGTCGATGATCGTGCTGGCCGCCGGCGCGATCATCGCCCTCGGCATCCGTCGCCTGCTGCGCACCCAGGCCGCTGCCCGGCTGTGCACGAAGCTGCCGCACCTGATGTCCATCATCGTGGCCGCCGCCGCCATCGCCGGTGCCCTCACCGTCGAACACCTCGGCCTGACCTCGATCCTGGGCGCCGTGCTGGTCGGCCTCGCGGTGCCGGTGAACGAGTCGGCACCGTGGGCCAAGGTCGTGCAGCGGGTGACGAAGGTCGGCCTCGGTCTGGTGCCGGTGTTCTTCGTGGTCACCGGTGTCACTGTGCTGATCGGCTCGTTCAGTGCGGCACCGTGGACGCTGTTCCTTGCGGTGATCGTTCTGGGCATCGTGGGCAAGGTCGTCGGTGGCTTCCTCGGCGCGAAGGCCGGTGGCCAGCCCGCCACCAGCGCGATGCGTGTGGGTGCGCTGATGAACACCCGTGGTCTGACCGAGTTGATCGTGCTCCAGGTCGGCTTCAGCATCGGTGTGCTGACCGCGCCGCTGCTGCTGGTCCTGGTGACGATGGCGGTGGTCACCACTGTCCTGACCGGACCGTTCCTGGCCGCCATCGACAAGTGGTCCAACCGGACCACGAAGCTGCCTGTCGGGGTGGACTTCATCCCGGCGACACCGGCGGTGCTCACCGAGCTGCCGGTGGAGGACTCCCAAGCGGCGTAAGCGTTTTCCACTCACCGACAAGTCGGACCTGTCCCGCGACGGGGCAGGTCCGACTGCTATTTCCGGTCCAGCACGGCCCTCAGGAACTCCCTGGTGCGCGGCTGTTCCGGCTCGGTGAGCAGCTTGGCGGGCGGGCCCTCCTCCACGATCCGCCCCTGGTCGAACATCAACACCCGGTCGGACACGTCCCGCGCGAAACCCATCTCGTGCGTCACGCACAACAACGTGATGTCGGTGCTGGCGGCGATCTGCCGCAGCACGTCGAGCACGCCGGCCACCAGTTCCGGGTCCAGCGCGGAGGTCACCTCGTCCAGCAGCAGCACGTCCGGGCTCATCGCCAGCGCGCGGGCGATCGCCACCCGCTGCTGCTGGCCGCCGGACAACTGGGTCGGGTGGGCGTCGACCTTGTCCGCCAGCCCCACCATGTCCAGCAGTTCCCGCGCCCGCGCCTCGGCCTTGTCCCTCGGCACCCCGAGCACGCGGATCGGCGCCTCGGTGAGGTTGCGCAGTACCCGCATGTTCGGGA
Source organism: Pseudonocardiaceae bacterium (assembly GCA_036502345.1). Lineage (GTDB taxonomy): Bacteria > Actinomycetota > Actinomycetes > Mycobacteriales > Pseudonocardiaceae > DATEPR01. Next base: position 17,185 of record DASXYT010000281.1, read on the forward strand.
ACAGGTTGAACTGCTGGAACACCCTGCCGACCCGCTGCCGCACGTGCCGCAGGTGCTTCTCGTCGGCCGGCACCAGTTCGTCGCCGCGCCGCATGTGGCTCAGATAGTCGTCGCCGACCTGGATGGTGACGCCGTCCACCCGTTCCAGCGTCATCAGCAGCCGCAGGATGGTGGTCT
>DASXYT010000282.1:0-8171 GCA_036502345.1 Pseudonocardiaceae bacterium
AGGCCGATGGTGAGGTACCTGGTGTACTGGGTCAGTTTGTTCTGACCCGTCTGGCCTTCCTTCTTCAACTGCTCGAACCGGGGAATGACCACGGTGAGCAGCTGGACGATGATGCTCGCGGTGATGTAGGGCATGATGCCCAACGCGAAGATCGACAACTTCAGGAGCGCGCCACCGCTGAACAGGTTGATCAGCTGGTAGACACCGCTGCTGGAGATACCGTTGGTGCAGGCGTTGACGTTCTTGTACGACACGCCGGGTGCCGGCAGGGTGGCGCCGACCCGATACAGCATGATGATCCCGAGGGTGAACAGGATCTTCTTGCGTAGGTCCGGCGTCGCGAAAGCCGAGCGGAATGCGCTGAGCACGCGAGACCTCCTGGGCGGCACCCGCCGCGCTGCGGCTTGGCCCGTAGTTCGTGGCCGGCGGTGACCGGCGGGGTGGCGACCTGCTGTACAGGTCGGTGCGCCACGCACCTGGGGGCACGAAGCGCGATGTCGACTCTAACAGGCCGATGGCAGGCGTTGACCTGCCCGTCACCGATTCCACCGGCCGGATCAACACCGGTACGCCGAGAGGTCCCGCACACTCACCGCGTTGACAGGACGAGCTGCGGTCTTGTTGCGTTACGAGACACGCGCGCAGGCAGAAACCCCCGATTCGGAGCCGAGGATGACAGATCCCAGCACGGGAACTTTCGTGTACGTCACACACATCGCGGCCAGCCCCGCCGAGGTCTGGGAGGTACTGCTCAACCCCGAGTTCACCAGGCGGTTCTGGCAGGGCCGCGTCATGGAATCGGACTGGCGGGTCGGCTCGAAGATCACCTTCCGGCTCGACCACGCCGACGACATCGAGTCCACGGGCACCGTGCTGGCCATCGAAGCACAGCGGAAACTGAGCTTCGTGACCACCGACCACGACGGCCGGGACAGTGTCGTGACCTTCGACCTGGTGGCCACCGGGGACGTCGTCGCGCTCACCGTCACACACACCGGTCTTGACCAGATCGGATCGATGTTCCGGCTGGTCAGCCACGGTTGGTCGTTCGTCATGTGCAACCTGAAGACACTGCTGGAAACGGGCCGGATCCTGCCGCTGCCCGAGTCATTACCGTTCGCTTACCGATGACCGTCCAGCACCTCGTGCAGCCGTACCGCGATCAGCGCCGAATCGGCTGGCGCTACGGTGAGCGTGACGCCGTCGTTGGTCATCAGGTAGCGGCCTGCCGTGGTGTCGAACCACGACACCACAGGGATACCTCGATACAGACCGCCGGACCGGCGGTCGGCCATGTTCGCACCGAACTGGCCGCCACGTAACCGCTCCTCGGCCAGCCGCACCAGCAGCGTCACGTCCGCTATCGCGACACCGGCGTCGGTGAGCGCCATCAGATCGGTCGGCCCGGCACCGGCCAGGAACTTGCGCACCGCGGCCACCGGGACCGTCAGTTCGTAACCCGGCCCGGCCGGCACGGCGGGCAGCAGCGCCACCACGGACTCGACCAGGCTGCCCTCGCGGATCGGCGCCAACCGCACGGCGCCCTGGTCCAGCACGGCCAGCGCGGCCGCACCCCGGGCCGACGCGGCCAGCGCGGCCATCTGGTGGCCCGGCCCGCCGACGGCGTCCACCGACTGCCCCGGCCGGGCCAGCACTGTCAGGCACGCCGTCCACCGGTCACCGATCCGGAGGCCGCGCTCGGCCAGGATCGACAACGCCCGTGACCGGGGCATCGGGCGGCCGGGACTTGCCAGTGGGAACGGCACGGTGCCAAGACCGAGTACCGACCAGGCGGCTTCGAACTCCACCAGGGACAGGGTGGCCGCAGCCATCAGCGCGTGCGCTCCCTCCGGTCCCGGCCCGTTTCCCTCGCAACGCAGTGCGCAAGATACAGGGCCGTACACAAAGCAACGAGGGCCGACGGAACAGTTCCCGTCGACCCTCGCGCCGCCTGTTGGTTCACCGCTTGGCGGTGGACCCCCCGGCCGCGTTGATCTTTTCCACCGCGCTGCCCGAGAAGGCGTCCGCGGTGATGTCCAGCTTGACGGCGACGTCGCCGTTGCCGAGCACCTTCACCGGCTGGTTCTTGCGCACCGCGCCGGCGGCGATCAGCTTGTCGACGTCGACCTGACCGCCCTCGGGGAACAGTTCGGCGATGTCGCCGACGTTCACGACCTGGAATTCCACCCGGAAACGGTTGCGGAAGCCCTTCAGCTTCGGCAGCCGCATGTGGATGGGCATCTGGCCACCCTCGAAGGCGGCAGGCACGTTCTTCCGTGCCTTCGTACCCTTCGTACCGCGACCTGCGGTCTTGCCCTTCGAGCCCTCACCGCGACCCACTCGGGTCTTCGCGGTCTTGGCGCCCGGGGCCGGCCTGAGGTGATGAATCTTGATCGTCATGCCTCGTCGACCTCCTCGACGGCTACCAGGTGTCGCACGGTGTGGATCATGCCGCGCAGCTGGGGGCTGTCCTCACGCACCGTCGACTGGCGGATCTTCCGCAGGCCGAGGGTGCGCAGCGTGGCCCGTTGGTTCTGCTTGCAACCGATGGAACTACGCATCTGGGTCACTCGTAGCTGTGCCATCACGAAGTCCCCTGTCCTGCCCTGGCCCGCAGCATCGCGGCAGGCGCGACGTCCTCCAGCGGCAGGCCACGGCGAGCCGCGACCTCCTCCGGCCGCTGCAGCCCCTTCAGGGCCGCAACGGTCGCGTGCACGATGTTGATGGCGTTGTCGCTACCCAGCGACTTGCTCAGCACGTCGTGCACGCCGGCGCACTCCAGTACGGCGCGCACCGGGCCACCGGCGATCACACCGGTACCGGCACTGGCCGGACGGAGCAGCACCACACCGGCAGCGGCCTCACCCTGGATGGGGTGCGGAATGGTGCCGGCGATCCGAGGCACGCGGAAGAAGTTCTTCTTCGCCTCCTCGACACCCTTCGCGATGGCGGCCGGCACCTCCTTCGCCTTGCCGTAGCCGACACCGACCATGCCATCGCCGTCACCGACGACCACCAGGGCCGTGAAGCTGAACCGACGACCACCCTTGACCACCTTGGCCACGCGGTTGATCGCGACGACCCGCTCGAGATGCGGAGTCTTCTCCTGGGCCTGCCCGCCGCGGCCGCCACCGTCGCGGCCACCACGCCGGTCCCGGCGCTCGCCGCGCTCGTTGCCGCCCTGACCGCCACCCTGCTGGTTGCCGCCGAACTGCCGTGTGCGTCCCGGCATCAGGCGTCCCTCTCAATCCTCGTCAGGTACATCAGAACTCCAGCCCGCCTTCGCGAGCCGCGTCGGCAAGGGACGCGATCCGACCGTGGTAGCCGTGGCCACCGTGGTCGAACACGACCTTGCCGATCCCGGCATCCTTGGCCCTGGCCGCCAGCAGCGACCCGACCTTCGCGGCGCGGGCCTTCTTGTCGCCGTCCATCGCCCGAACGTCCGCCTCCAGGCTGGAGGCCGACGCCAGGGTGTGCCCGGCCAGGTCGTCCACGATCTGCGCCACGATGTGCCGCGACGACCGGTTGACGACCAGGCGCGGACGTGCCGGCGAACCGCTGACCTTCTTGCGCAGGCGGAAGTGACGGCGCGTCTTGCCGATGCGACGCTTCGTGGAAGCGTCCTTGCCAACCGGCTTGCGCTTGGTTGCAGTGGTATCGGTCATGTCACTTACCCGTCTTTCCGACCTTGCGCCGGATCTTCTCGCCCACGTACCGCACACCCTTGCCCTTGTACGGGTCGGGCTTGCGCAGCTTGCGGATGTTCGCGGCGACCTCGCCGACGCGCTGCTTGTCGATGCCCGACACGGAGAACCGGGTCGGCGTCTCCACCGCGAAGTTGATGCCCTCCGGCGCCCTCACCGGCACCGGGTGGCTGTAGCCGAGGGCGAACTCGAGGTCCGAGCCCTTGGCGACCACGCGGTAACCGACGCCGTGGATCTCCATCTTCTTCTCGTAGCCCTGCGTCACGCCGACGATCATGTTCGCCACCAGCGTGCGCGAGAGGCCGTGCAGCGACCTGCTCTTGCGCTCGTCGTCGGGGCGCTTGACGGCCAGCGTGCCGTCGTCGTCCCGCTCCACGGTGATCGGCTCGGCCACGGTGTGCGTCAGGGTGCCCTTGGGCCCCTTCACGCTGACCTGCTGACCCTCGATGCTCACGTCGACCCCGGCGGGCACGGAGATCGGCAGCCTTCCAATTCGCGACATTGCTGCTTCTCCTTCCCTACCAGACGAAGGCGAGGACTTCCCCGCCCACACCCTGCTTGCCGGCCTGCCGATCGGTGAGCAGGCCGGTTGACGTCGAGATGATCGCGACGCCAAGGCCACCGAGCACCTTGGGCAGGTTGGTCGACTTCGCGTAGACCCGAAGACCGGGCTTGGACACCCGGCGGAGGCCTGCGATGCTGCGCTCCCGGTTCGGGCCGTACTTGAGCTCGATGATCAGGTTCTTGCTCTGCTCACCCTGCTCGGTACGGAAGCCCGACACGTAGCCCTCGCGCTTGAGGATCTCCGCGATGTGCACCTTGAGCTTGGAGTGCGGCATCACGACCTCGTCGTGATATGCCGAATTGGCATTCCGCAGACGCGTAAGCATGTCTGCGATCGGGTCGGTCATCGTCATGGTGACCTCATCTACCTTTCTCGCCGTGGTCCCCAGGTTCTGCCCTGGGCCTGCGGCGAAGTGGAGTTCAAGTGGCGGAGCGGGTCGAGCGAGCAACAGCGGCCGAAGCCGTGACTACCAGCTGGACTTGCTCACGCCGGGCAGTTCGCCTCGGTGCGCCATCTCGCGAAGGCAGATACGGCACAGGCCGAACTTACGGAACACGGCGTGCGGACGGCCGCAGCGCTGGCACCGGTTGTAACCCCGCACCTTGAACTTCGGCTTGGCCGCCGCCTTGATGACAAGCGCCTTCTTGGCCATTCTCAGTTCTCCTTGAAGGGGAAGCCCAGGAGCTTCAGCAGCGCCCGGCCCTCCTCGTCGTTGGTCGCGGTGGTGACCACCGTGATGTCCATGCCCCTCGGCCGGTCGATGTTGTCCGGGTCGATCTCGTGGAACATCGACTGCTCGTTGAGGCCGAACGTGTAGTTGCCGTTGCCGTCGAACTGCTTGCCCGACAGGCCGCGGAAGTCGCGGATACGGGGCAGCGCGATGGTCAGCAGGCGGTCCAGGAACTCCCACATGCGGTCGCCGCGCAGGGTCACCCGCGCACCGATCGGCATGCCCTCGCGCAGCTTGAACTGTGCGATGGACTTCCGTGCTCGCCGCACCTCCGGCCGCTGTCCCGTGATGATGGACAGGTCGCGGACGGCGCCCTCGATCAGCTTGCCGTCCCGGGCTGCGTCGCCGACGCCCATGTTGACGACGACCTTGACCACACCGGGGATCTGCATGGGATTGCCGTAGGAGAACTGCTTGCGCAGCTCGCCGGCGATCTCCTCGCGGTACCGGGTCTTCAGCCGGGGGACGATCTTCTCAGCAGTGCTCATCAGATGTCCTTACCGTTCCGGCGGGACATGCGAACACGCTTCCCGTCGTCGTTCGTGCGGTAGCCGACGCGGGCCGGCTTGCCGTCGGAGTCCACGACCATCACGTTGCTCACGTGGATGGTGGCTTCCTGGGTCACGATCCCGCCCGACTTCGCGCCGCGCTGGGTCTGGCTGACCCTGGTGTGCTTCTTGATCCGGTTGACGCCCTCGACCAGGACCCGGTTGCGCTCCGGGTAGGCCTGGATGACCTTGCCCTTGGCGCCCTTGTCCTTGCCGCCGATGACAACAACCGTGTCGCCCTTTTTGACCTTCATGCTCGCAGCTCCCTTCGGTCGCCGCGAGCATGAAGCTCCGGACCGCTGTGTTCTTTGGTTCCTTCGCTGCGCTCAGTCACGGTTCAGAGCACCTCCGGTGCCAGGGAGATGATCTTCATGAAACGCTTGTCCCGCAGCTCACGGCCGACCGGGCCGAAGATGCGCGTGCCCCTCGGCTCGTTGTCCGGACGGATCAGCACAGCGGCGTTCTCGTCGAACTTGATGTACGAGCCGTCAGCGCGGCGCCGCTCCTTCGTGGTCCGGACGATGACGGCCTTGACCACATCGCCCTTCTTCACGGCGGCACCGGGGATGGCGTCCTTGACCGTGGCGACGATGATGTCGCCGATACCCGCGTAACGACGCGACGACCCGCCGAGCACGCGGATGCACAAGATCTCCTTGGCACCCGTGTTGTCGGCGACGCGCAGTCGCGACTCCTGCTGGATCACTGCAACTCCTGACCCGTTGTGGCACGCCAGATTTCCGACCTGACGCGCGCGGTCCGTGGCACTACTACTTGGCCTTTTCCAGGATCTGCACCAGACGCCAGCGCTTGGTCGCTGACAGCGGGCGCGTCTCCATGATCTGCACGCGGTCCCCGACACCGGCCGTGTTCTCCTCGTCGTGCGCCTTCACCTTGCTGGTGGAGCGCACGACCTTGGCGTAGCGGCGGTGCTTCTTGCGGTCCTCGAGCTCGACCACGACCGTCTTGTCCATCTTGTCCGAGACGACGTAGCCCTCACGTACCTTGCGGTAGTTCCGGGTCACCGCCTGCTCGGTCACAGTTGCTTCCTCGCTCATGCGCGCTCCTCGCCGGACTCGTCGCCCGCATTCGCGGGGCACTGCGTATATGGTTCGCTCGCAAGCTCGCTCATGCAGCACCCTCAGCGTTGTCGTCGTCGGGCGACACGGAGAGCCCCAGTTCGCGCTCCCGCATCACCGTGTAGATCCGCGCGATGTCGTGGCGGACCGTGCGCAGCCGACGGTTGTTGTCCAGCTGCCCGGTGGCCATCTGGAAGCGGAGGTTGAACAGCTCCTCCTTGGCCTCCCGCAGGCGCAGCACCAGCTCATCGTCGGTCAGCTCGCGCACCTGCGCGGCCGGAACCCCTGCCGCCATCAGAAATCACCGCCATCTCGCGTCACGATCCGGCACTTCATCGGAAGCTTGTGGATCGCGCGGCGCAGCGCCTCGCGCGCCACCGTCTCGTTCGGGAAGGTCATCTCGAACAGCACCCGACCCGGCTTGATGTTGGCGATCCAGTACTCGGGCGAACCCTTACCGGAACCCATCCGGGTCTCCGCGGCCTTCTTGGTCAGCGGACGGTCAGGGAAGATGTTCACCCAGACCTTGCCACCACGGCGGATGTGCCGGTTGATGGCGATACGGGCCGACTCGATCTGCCGGTTGGTCACGTAGGCCGGCTCCAGAGCCTGGATGCCGAACTCGCCGAAGGTGACCTTCGTACCGCCCTTGGCCGGGCCGGAACGGCTCGGGTGGTGCTGCTTGCGGTGCTTGACCTTACGTGGGATCAGCACTTGTTCAGCCCTCCCCGTTACCCGTGTCCGGAGCGGTCTCGACCGCGGGGGACGTGTTCTCGGGCGCCGCCGGGGCGGTGTCCGACTGCTCTGCCGCCGCTGCCGCGGCGCGTCCGGCCTCGGTGCTGGTCGCCGTGGTGCCGGAAGCACCCGAGCGACGCGGCCTGGCCGGCCGGTCGGTGCGCTCGCGGCGCGGTGCGCGGGCGTCTGCCGCCGCGTCCCGTTCCCTGCGCGCACTGATGCCGCCGACGACCTCGCCCTTGTAGATCCACACCTTGACGCCGATCCTGCCGAACGTGGTGCGGGCCTCGAAGAAGCCGTAGTCGATGTCGGCACGCAGCGTGTGCAGCGGCACCCGACCCTCGTGGTAGTGCTCGGAGCGGGACATCTCGGCACCGCCGAGACGACCACTGCACTGCACCTTGATGCCCTTGACCTGCGGCGAACGCATCGCCGTCTGGATCGCCTTGCGCATCGCACGACGGAAGGCCACGCGGTTGGACAGCTGCTCGGCCACGCTCTGCGCAACCAGCTGAGCATCCGACTCGGGGTTCTTGACCTCGAGGATGTTCAGCTGCACCTGCTTCTTGGTCAGCTTCTCCAGCTCGGCCCGGATCCGGTCCGCCTCTGCACCACGACGGCCGATCACGATGCCCGGGCGGGCGGTGTGGATGTCCACCCGCACACGCTCCCGGGTGCGCTCGATCTCGACCTTGGAGATGCCGGCCCGCTCCATGCCCTTGGAGAGCAGACGGCGGATCTTCACGTCCTCAGCGACGTACTCCGCGTACTGCTTGTCCGCGTACCAGCGCGACTTCCAGTCGGTGGTGA
>DASXYT010000283.1:0-37656 GCA_036502345.1 Pseudonocardiaceae bacterium
CTGGTCGCGTTCGGCAAGCTGCAGGAGATCCTCTCTGGCAGTCCGATCGGGTTGGGCAAGCTCCAGTCGCCGCTGAACGGGCTGCTGCTGGTGGTGGCGATCGTGCTGGCCGTGCTGATCGGGCTCGGTGGTACCTCGCAGCTGCTGATCATCGGGATCCTCGTGCTGGCGGCGATCCTGGGCGTGATGGTGGTGCTGCCGATCGGCGGTGCCGACATGCCGGTGGTCATCTCGCTGCTCAACGCGTGCACCGGCCTGTCCGCAGCGGCCACCGGTCTGGCGCTGAACAACACGGCGTTGATCGTGGCCGGCATGATCGTCGGCGCGTCCGGTTCGATCCTGACGAACCTGATGGCCAAGGCGATGAACCGGTCCATCCCGGCGATCGTGGCCGGTGGCTTCGGCGGTGTCGTGGTGGCGGGCGACGGCGGTGACGGTGTCGACAAGACGGCCCGCCAGACCAGCGCGTCGGACGCCGCGATCCAGATGGCCTACGCCAACCAGGTGATCATCGTGCCCGGCTACGGCATGGCGGTCGCCCAGGCGCAGCACGCTGTCCGCGAGATGGCGAAGCTGCTGGAGGAGCGGGGCGTCGAGGTCAAGTACGCCATCCATCCGGTGGCCGGCCGGATGCCGGGCCACATGAACGTGCTGCTCGCCGAGGCCGACGTGCCCTACGAGCAGTTGCGTGAGATGGACGACGTCAACGGCGAGTTCTCCCGGACCGACGTGGCGCTGGTGATCGGCGCGAACGACGTGACCAACCCGGCGGCGCGGAGCAATCCGGGGTCGCCGATCCACGGTATGCCGATCCTCAACGTGGACGAGGCGCGGTCGATCATCGTGCTGAAGCGGTCGATGAACACCGGGTTCGCCGGCATCGAGAACGAGCTGTACTACGACGCGAAGACAACGATGCTGTTCGGGGACGCGAAGAAGTCGGTGAACAGCGTCACCGAGGAACTCAAGGCGTTGTAGCGGATCGCGCCCTGTGGGTCGGGGCGGTTGTGGCACCCTGCTGCCATGACCACCCCTGACTCGCAGGACCCGGGCCGGCTGTCCGAAGGTGAGGTCGAGGTCCGCGCGGTCGCTGTGGAACGGCTGACGTTCTTCGCGGACGCGGTCATCGCGATCGCCATCACCCTGCTCGCCCTGGACCTGCCGTTGCCGCACGGCACGACGAACGCCGAGTTCTGGCGGTCGGTACTGGACCAGCGCGACTCGTACCTCGCGTTCGCGATCAGCTTCTATGTGATCTCCGCGCACTGGCAGGGCCATCACAGGGTGTTCCGGTACGTGACCTATCTGGACGGCAGGCTGACCGGCCTGACATTGGGGTGGCTGTTCACGCAGGTGGTCATCCCGTTCGCGACCAGGGTGATCGTCGGGGACGGCGCGTTCCAGTCGCGGTTCGGCTTCTACGCCGTGGTGCAGTTGGCGTCGTTCGCCATGTTCACGCTGATCATGCGCGAGGTCGAGACCCACCGGTTGTATCGGGCCGACACCCCCGTCAATCTGTTCCGGCACGCCTACCTGCAGGAAACCGGTATGGCCGCCGGCTTCCTGATCTCGATCCCGGTCTCGTTCTTCACCGGCTGGGCCTACGTGTGCTGGGTCGCCGGTCCGTTGGTGGCGTCGGTCATTCGGCGGGTGCGGCACGCCGCCGGCTGATCAGGTCGGCGGCGTACGCCACGATCCCGGCCGCCAGGAACGAGAACAGCGAAGCGCTCATCCAGCTTTCCGACGAGAAGTGCAGCCACGTGGCGATGTGCGACCACAGGGTGGACCACGCGCCGACGTCACCCGGGTTGATCAGCTGGTACACGGCCAGCCCGACCAGCCACGCAGCGAGCATGCCCCACCGGGAGCGGGCCCGCACCGACACGTCCCAGTGCTTCGAACGGCCGGCCACGAAGTAGTCGGCGGCCAGCACACCGAACATCGGCACGAACACCGAGCCGATCAGGGTCAGGAAGTTCACGTAGCTGTTGATGTCCAGCACCAGCGCCAACACCGTGGTCAACGCGCCGATCCCGATGGTGAGCACCCTGCGGTCGGCGCGCGGGAACAGGTTCTGCACGGACACGCCGGTCGAGTAGACGTTGGTGAACGACTGGTCCACCTCGCGCACCACGAGAATCGCGAAGAACACCGCGCCCAGCGGTACGGCGAGGAACGGCTGGAACGTGTCGCCGCTGGTCCCGGCCAGCGCCAGCAGGCCGATGACGTAACACATGACCTGGGTGACCGAGTAGCCGACGGTGGCCGCGCCGAACGCGGCGCCCGGGGTGCGCGAGTGTCGCGAGTAGTCCGACGCCACCGGGATCCAGGACACCGCGACGGCCAGCGCCGCGTCCGACCCGGCCCAGAACCCGCGCCACGAACCGTGGGTGAGGTTCGGCAGCGGGTGCCGCAGGATCTGCACGAACAGGTAGATCATCGCGATCGCCACGGCGATGGTGACGTACCTGCGCAGCACCCGCACCGCGCCCAGCGGCCGGATCGTCATGGCGGTGGTGATGGCGCCCGCGATCAGCACGTACAGCCACTTCGGGCCACCGTGGAACAGCGCCTGCGCGCCCTGCGTGATGACGATCAGCTCGAACGTGCCCCAGCCGACCAGTTGCAGCACGTTGAGCAGCGTCGGCAGGTAGGACAGCCGGCCGCCGAACAGCCCGCGCAGCACCACCATCGCCGGTGCTCCGGTGCGGGCGCCGGGGATCGCGGACAGGCCGACCATCACGCTGCCCAGCACCGTGCCGACGATCGTGGCCACGATCGCGGCCGCGATGGAGAGTTGGGGCACGTTCGGCGGTTGCAGCACGGTGAACGCGCCGACGAAGCCGAGCAGGCTGACACCGAGATTGGCCCACAGCGCGCCCTGATCGGTGAAGCCGAGCACCTTCGGTGTCGGCCCGGCCAGGGTGGGTGCGACCTCGGTCGGCTGCGTCTCGCCGGTTTCCGGGGACGTACTGGTGGTGGAGGCGCTCATCGCCGAACTCCCTACGCCGGCATTACCCGGTCAGGTTCAAGCGGTCGACGGCGCTCGCAGCCGTCCTCTCAGCCCGGTTGCCCGAGCTCCCGCGATATTGACGTTGTCGTCCCCACGCTAGGCCCCGCGTGGCAGATGTCAATGGGTGTCGTGCCGGCCCGGCTCGCGCAGAGCCGAGCCGGCACGCTCGCTGGGGTGGTGCAACGCAGCTCTCAGGCGTTGCCGGCCCCTGGCTTGATGGTCTGTACACGCAACTGGGCACTCGGCGGGTTGCCCGCGCAGCCCCTTCCGGTCTGCGCGACGAACATCGACGCCGTCGAGTCCGGCGGGTAGACCCGGAAACCACGGGTCGCCGTCGGCTTGCACGCGCTCGCGTCGAACACGTCGACGTCGGTCTCCGTGACGACCGCTGATGCCATCTGCCCAGGTCGGAGTGTGATCTGGGCGCCCTTCGCTCCGTCCCGGTCGGCCGGCTTGCCGACCTGCGAGCCGCTGTCACCGGTCACATAGGACACTCCGGGGAAGCCGACGATCACGCAGTTCGCCTTGCTCACGTTGGTGAACCGAAGTGCCTGGTAGATGTGCCCCGCCGCGGCGTCGCCGGGGCCGAGGGTCAGCTTCAGGTTGGCCGGCCTGCACTCCGCGGTGCCGCCGGTCTCACCGCCGCCACCGCCCGCCGCCGGTGTCTTGGTGGTCGTGGTGCCGGCAGCCGGTGGTGGTGTGGTCGACGTCACCGGGATGAACGTCGATCCGCCTCCGAGATCGGACCCGGATGCGCCGGCCGGTGCGGTTGATCCCGCCCCGCCGGACGCCGTGGTCTGGCCACCGCCACAGGCAGCCAGGACGAGTGCCATCGCGACACCCGTGGTGAACAGCGCCGCTCGCGCGACGGTACGTCGAGTCATCATCTCAGTGCCCGCCTCCAGACGTTCCCCGCTTGCTGGATGACCTGTCCAAAGGACGTGATACCCCAGCCATAGGTTGCTCATACACGGCAAAGGGGGCGTTGGCTGTTCGAGATTAACCAGATCGGGTGACGGTGGGTCGTTCGTCACCCGGCAAATAATGTGCTTGCGACGACCCGGCTTGCTTCCTAGGCTCGGCGGTACACGAGAGAGGAGGTGGTCCACAGTTGGATATCAACGGGACTCGTGAGGTGGCTGTCCGCTAGGACGCCCCTGCGTCCGTCCTTCGGGCGCAGAAACGCCACACCTCGTCGGCACCAACCTCCTGCGGTCAGCTTGCTGGCCGATCGTTGTTGGTGGGCGTCGAGCGAATACCAGACAGCTACCCGGCCCCCGGTACTTCCGAGCGCTTGTCCACGCTTGGGCCTCACGCGATGAACGTGAGGAGTCGTCCGGGGGTCGCTGCCTGTCTGGCCGACCTTGCTGTTTTCTTGTCGGCGCCCGCCGTGCACCGTGAACATGCCCGTGTGGGGACAAATGCCGACTTCGGGCGGAATGTTTCCGTCTACCCTGGTAGGCGTGTTGCCCCCTTCGGTCCCGGTCAGGCCGTCGAACAGCAACGGGCTCGTCCTGCTCGCACTCGTCCTGGGCCTGGTCCTGGGGGCGACGGCCGTCGGGATGATCTGGTTCGTGTCCGGCCGCAGCGCCTCGGCTGCCGAACTGCCGCCTGCCGACGCCGTCTCCGACGCCACCGCTGCCTGCGCGACCCTGGCCAGCGTGCCAGCGCTGTCCTCACCCGCGTTCAGCGATCCGACACCGCAGGGCGTGCCGGCCGGCAGCTACCAACTGGCCGGCGCCGCGTCCCTGGCCAGCGCAGCGAAGTCGGAGGACTCCCGCTACGCCGCCCTGTCCGACGCGTTGAACAATGCCAGCATGATCATCGGCCGGCAGTTCGACCACCAGGCGGTCATCGCCCTCGCCGACGCGAGGGCGGCCTGCGCCGACTGGTGAGGCCGCCCAACACGTCGAGCAGGAGCGATCAGTGGCTGGCCACCCTGCGGTACCGGGACACCGCGAGCGGCAGGAAGATCGCGATGATCAGGATCGCCGCGCCCACCGAGTAGAGCGGCGCGTGGTCGGCCGCCCAGCCGGTGCTGGCCGGCAGGTTCGGCGGGTTGGCGTTGCCGAACAACTTCCGGCACGCGTCGGCCACCGTGGTGATCGGGTTCCAGGCCGCGAACGCGTGCAGCGGACCGGGCAGCGTCGCCGCCGAGATGAACGCCGACGAGATGAACGTGACGGGGAACATCCAGATGAAGCCGGCGCTCTGCGCCACCTCGACGCTCTTCGCCGCGAGCCCGACCAGCGCACCGGTCCAGGACATGGCGAACGCGAACAGCAGCAGCAACGCGTAGCCACCGATGGCGTCCAGCACGCCGCTGTGGATGCGCCAGCCGACGATCAGCCCACACGCCGACATGACGACCAGGCCGAGAGCGTTGATCAGCAGGTCGGAACTGGTCCGGCCGAGGATCACCGCCATCCGGGACATGGGCAGCGACCGGAACCGGTCGATGATGCCCTTCTGCAGGTCGTTGGCCATGCCGATGGTGGTGAACGCCGAGTTGAACGCCACGGTCTGGGTGAAGATGCCGGCCATCAGGAACTCGCGGTACGACGCGCCGCCGAGGCTGGCTCCGAACACGTACGCGAACAGCAGCACGAACATGATCGGCTGCACGGTGGCCGCCAGCAGCATCTCCGGGTTGCGCCGCACGTTCAGCAGGTTGCGCCAGGTGACGACGCCGCCGTCGCGCAACACCCTGGTCAACGCGTTCACTGTCGTTCCCCCTTTGCCGCCTTGCGCCTGGCCCGCCTGCTCTGCTTCGGCTCGGCGGCCGGGTCCTCCTCGGCCGCGTGCCCGGTCAGCGACAGGAACACGTCGTCCAGCGTCGGCCGGTGCAGGCCGACGTCCAGCACGGTCACGCCGTCCAGGTCGAGCCTGCGCAGCGCCTCGATCAGCGCCTTCGGACCGGTGTCCACCAGCACGCTGATCCGCCGGGCCTGCTCCTCCACCTTGGGTTCGTCGGCGCCGACCTCGGCCAGCACCTTGCGGGCCAGGTCGATCTCGCCCGGGTCGGACACGACGAGGGCAAGGCGCTCCCCACCGATCTGCGCCTTCAACTCGTCCGCTGTGCCCTGGGCGATCAGCCTGCCCTTGTCGATCACCGCGATGGTGTCGGCAAGTTGGTCGGCCTCCTCCAGGTACTGCGTGGTGAGCAGCACCGTGGCGCCCTGGCTGACCAGGTTGCCGATCACCTCCCAGGTGTCCAGCCGGCCACGCGGGTCCAACCCGGTGGTCGGCTCGTCCAGCACCACGACGGTCGGCCGGGCGACCAGCGCGCCCGCCAGGTCCAGCCGGCGGCGCATGCCACCGGAGTAGGTCTTGGCCGGCCGGTCGGCCGCGTCCTGCAGCCGGAAGTCGTCCAGCAGTTCCCTGGCCCTCGTCTTGGCGGCCGCCCTGGCCAGGCCGTAGAGCCTGCCCACCATGTAGAGGTTCTCCTGGCCGGTGAGGTTCTCGTCCACGGCCGCGTACTGGCCGGACAGGCCGATCTCCTTGCGTACCGCCTCCGGGTCGGCGAGCACGTCGTGCCCGGCCACCCACGCGCGGCCGGAGTCCGGCTTCAGCAGCGTGGTCAGGATGCGGACCATGGTGGTCTTGCCAGCACCGTTCGGACCGAGCAGGCCGAGTACCTTGCCCGCGGTTATCTCCAGGTCGACGCCGTCCAGCGCGCGCGTGGACCCGTATGTCTTCACCAGGCCTTCCGCGCGCACGGCCGGCTGACCGCTGTGTGTCCCCATTACCCCCTCCTCGGAGCTCGTGCCGAAGATACTATGAGAGTCCAAGAAGTTTAGTCAATAAGAATTATTGACGGAGAGAGTTACGCCTCGCGCTCGCGTTGCGTCGCGAGCCTAGGCGGCAGGTCCGACCATCGCGCCTTGATTACCAATCGCCACCCTCGACCCGGTTGTGGACTACGTTCATGACATGCGCGGCAGAGGGTCCTGCCGTGCTGTTGGTAGTCGGCCAGTGCTGGGGTGGTGCTTTGTGAGGCGGTCGCCATGTCCGTGACCAGCAGTCCACGCACCATGGCTCCGGTGCGGCAGTCCGCGTCCACCACGCTCGGCGACGGTCTGCGCCGCACGGCCGGCACGACTCCGGGCAGGCTCGGCCTGGCCATGGTCGGCCTCGTCGTGCTCAGCCTGCTCACCGGCGTCATCGGCCTGCTCGCCGTGCAGGGCAAGTCGAGCACCCTGGACGACCTCACCACCCACCGTGAACCGTTCTCCGCGGCGGCGCAACAGATGTACCGGTCGCTCTCGGACGCCGACGCGACAGCAGCCAGCGCGTTCCTGAGCAGCGCCGTCGAGCCACCCGCGCTGCGCGAGCGCTACCAGACCGACATCGAGCAGGCCGGCGCCGCGCTCGCCGTCGCGGCCACCGACATCGAAGGCGTGTCCGACGCGGCCAAGCCGCTCGCCCAGTTGTCCACCGGCATCCCGGTCTACACCGGCCTCGTCGAGCGGGCGTCGGCCAACAACGCGCAGGGCTACCCGCTGGGCTCCGCCTACCTGCGCGAGGCCGACCACCTGATGCAGGCCACGCTGCTGCCCGCCGCGCAGGCCCTCTACGCGGTGGACACCCAGCGCGTGGTCGAGGCCCAGGACGACGCGACGTCGTTCCCGTGGGCGGCGGCCGTGCTGGTCATCGTGCTGCTGGTGGCCCTGTTCGTCACCCAGCGCTACCTGCGCCGCAGGACGAACCGGGTGCTCAACGTCGGCCTGGTGGTGGCCACGATCGCCGTGGTCGTCGCGCTGCTGTGGTCGGCGACCGGCTTGATCCTGGAGTCCGTGCACGTCTCGCACGCCAGGTCGGCGGGTTCCGCACCGGCCGACCTGCTGGCCCAGGCCAGGACCAAGGCTCTGCAGGCCCGCACCGACGAGATGCTGACCCTGGTGGCCAGGGGCGGCCAGGACTACGAGGCGCCGTTCCGCCAGTTGACCGCCGACATCGGTGGCAGCAACGGCAGCGGCGGCCTGCTCGGCCAGGTGAAGGCGAGCACGTCGGATCCGACCATGAGCGGCCAGGTCAACCAGGCGATCACCGCGGCGACGTCCTGGTTCGACCTGCACAAGCAGGCGTCGACGGCCAACGGCAAGGGTGACTTCCAGACCGCGGTGAGCGTCACGCTCGGCTCCGGTGGGGCGGGCAAGCCCAACGAGGCGGCAGCGTTCGACAAGGTGGACACCGCGCTGGCCAACGCGACCACCCAGGCCCGCACGATCTTCGCCGACCAGACCGGCACCGCGAGCGGCTGGCTGACCGCACTGCCGATCGGCGTGCTGGTGTTGCTGGTGCTGGCCGCGGCCGGTGCCGCGGTCGGACTGTGGCAGCGGCTGAGGGAGTACCGATGAACAAGTCCCGCGCCCGGCTCGCGGTCGGCATCGCGCTGCTCGCGGTGCTCGTCACCGGCTGCGCGTCCAGCAACGGCCCGGTCAACCTGGCCGACGTCGGCTCGGCGCAGGCCCCGCTGCCCGGTGGCGTGCTGATCGGCAAGGCGGCAGTGCCACCCGCCGCAGCGCCGACACCCAACTGCGGCAACCCGACGGCCAGCCTCCGCCCGCCGGCCAGCCTCCCGGCGGCGGGCCACATGCCGGCCGGCTCGACCATGGCCGCGATCCAGAAGCGCGGCTTCCTCATTGCGGGCGTCGACCAGAACACGTTCCTGTTCGGCTACCGCGACCCGAAGACCAACACGCTGGACGGTTTCGACATCCAGATGGTCCGGGACGTGGCCCAGGCCATCTTCGGCGACCCGAACAAGGTCCAGTTCCAGGCGATCACGTCGGCCCAACGGATCAGCAAGCTCCAGTCCGGCCAGGTCGACCTCGTCGCGCGGACGTTCACCATCAGCTGTGCCCGGTTGACGTCGGTGGCGTTCTCCACGGTCTACTTCCAGGCACAGCGCAGGCTGCTGGTGCGCGCCGACTCGACGGTGAGCAACATCAACCAGTTGGGCGGCAAGCGGGTCTGCGCGACCATCGGCTCGGACTCGCTCGGTGAGGGCCAGGGCAAGGCGAACGCGCCGATCCCGGTCGCCGTGAACGACTGGTCGGACTGCCTGGTCATGCTGCAACAGGGCCAGGTGGACGGGATCTCCACCGACGACACGATCCTGGCCGGCATGAAGGCCCAGGACCCGAACACGAAGATCGTCGGCCCGAACATCGCGCCGGAGCCCTACGGCCTCGCGTTCCCCAAGTCGCACAGCGACTTCGTCAGCTTCGTCAACGGCGTGCTGCAGAAGGTGCGCACCAGCGGGGAGTGGACGCAGACCTACAAGACGTGGCTCGGCGCCCGCCTCGGCACGACCCCGGCCCCGCCGCAGCCGACGTACTCCAATTGAGGCTGGGGGGAGGGCTCACATGACCGTCGGTTCCCCTGGTGGCGGGAGGCCACCCGGTACCGGCCGTTGCCCTCGGCCCGGCTGCACCGGTCGGCTGATCGGCGGAGTGTGCGACACCTGCGGCACGCGAGTGAACCCACCCGCCAGCCAGCAGCAGCCACCCGGCCCACCGCTCGGCCAGCAGCAGTTGCTCGGCCTGCCATCCCAGCCCGGCCCACCGCCGCAGCAGCAACCCGGCCCGCCACCTGGTCAACCGCAGCAGCCCGGTCCGCAGTGGCGGCCGAACCCGACCGGTCCGCAGTTTCCCGCCAAGGCGCCGAACACCGGTGGCTTCCCGGCCGGCCCGCCACCCGGCGTGCGACCAGGGCCACCGTCGGCGCCGTTTCCCGCTCAGGGGCCGAACTCCAACGGTTTCCCGGCGCAGCGCCCGCCGACCCCACCGCCCGGTCCGCCGGCTCTGGCCGCTCCCGCGCCGACATCGGCGATCACCCCACCGGTCCGCCGCATCGGCAGGCACGGCGCCCAGCCCGGCGTGCCGTCGCTGGCCAACTGGGCTCCGCCCGGCCAGCCGCTCCGCCCGACTCCGCACCGGGCCGCGGAACCCAAGGTGGCACAGGCAGAACCGCCGGACAGCGGCTCGCTGAGCGCCCGGCTGTCCGGCTGGGAACCGGCACCCGGCGCCGACGCGACCCAACTCGCCGTCGGCGACTCCACCCAGCTCGCCTCACCGTCCGCCCCGGCCGTGCCGTTGTCCGGCTCTCGTCCGGTCACCGGCCGCAGCGCGCGGAGCAGCAGAAGCAGGTCGCGCTCCACGTCGGCACGGCGGATCGGCGGCGGTCTGGTCGAGGTGCCCAGGGTGCCCTACCGGGACCCGGCGTCGGCCGTCATGTCCAACCCTGAAGTGCCTGAGGCCAAACGGTTCTGCAGCAACTGCCAGCAGCCGGTCGGCCGGGGCGTCGACGGCGAGCCGGGCAGCCCGGACGGCCGGTGTGAGAACTGCGGCACCGCGTTCTCGTTCCGTGCCAAGCTGCACCCGGGCGACGTGCTGGGCGGTCAGTACGAGGTACTCGGCGCGTTGGCGCACGGCGGTCTCGGCTGGATCTACCTGGCCCGCGACCACAACGTGAACGACCGCTGGGTGGTCCTCAAAGGACTGATCGACACCGGTGACGAGGCCGCGATGGCCGCCGCCGTCGCCGAGAAGCAGTTCCTGTCCCAGGTGGAACACCCGAACATCGTCAAGATCTACAATTTCGTGCTGCACGACGACGCCGACACCGGCAACCAGGTCGGCTACATCGTCATGGAGTACATCGGCGGTGACTCGCTGCGACAGATCGCGCTGGCGCACAACGACTCCGATGGCAAGGTGACGTCGCTGCCGCTCGCGCGGGTGCTCGCCTACGGCCTGGAAGTGCTGCCGGCCATGGGCTATCTGCACAGCGTCGGCCTGCTGTACTGCGATCTCAAGCCGGACAACGTGATCCAGACCGACGCCCAGGTCAAGCTGATCGACCTCGGCGCCGTCCGGCACATCGACGACATGGTCAGCCCGATCTTCTTCACGGCCGGCTACAGCGCGCCGGAGATCGCAGGCGACGGGCCGTCGGTCAGTTCGGACATCTACACCGTCGGCCGCACGCTGGCCGTGCTCAGCTTCGACTTCGCCGGTTTCAGCGACGAGTACCGGCACTCGCTGCCCACTGCCAAGCAGGTGCCGCTGTTCTCGCTGTTCGGCTCGTACCACCGGCTGCTGCGCAGGGCCACCCATCCGGACCCGGACCGCAGGTTCCCCTCCGCGGAGGACATGTCCGACCAGCTGATCGGCGTGCTGCGCGAGGTGCTGTCGCTGGGTACCAGGGAGCCGAGGCCGGGCCGGTCGGCGGTGTTCGGGCCGGAGGTGCGCACGTTCGGCGCCGAACTGGTCCGCCCGACCACCGGCAACCCGGCCGTGCCGGCGCCACCGGACTGGGCGGACGTGGTGAGCTGCCTGCCGGTGCCGCAGGTGGACACCGAGGACCCGGCCGCCGGGCTGGTCGGTGGCCTCGCGTCCGCGGTCGGGCCGGCACCTGGTGACCTGCTGGAGGCGCTGCGCACGGCACCGGCCGGGTCCATGGAGGCGAAGCTGTGGCGGGCCAGGGCGCTGCTGGAACTGGGTGAGCTGAACCAGGCAGGCCGCGAACTCGCCGAGGCCGCCCAGTTGGACGCGCAGGGCCAGGCGATGCCGGACCTGCCCTACGACTGGCGGATCAGCTGGTACCGGGGGTTGCTGTCGCTGGCCGCCCGCCGACCGAGGGACGCGCGGGTCGCGTTCGACCACGTCTACGACGTCGTGCCCGGCGAACTCGCGCCCAAGCTGGCGCTCGCGGTGAGTGCCGAGTGCTGTGCCGACTACTTCGGCGCCGCCCGGCTGTACGAGCTGGTCTGGCGGACCGACCGGTCCTTCGTGAGCGCAGCGTTCGGCCTGGCGCGGACGTACCTGGCGCAGGGCGACCGGTCCGGTGCGCTGGAGGTGCTGGAGTCGGTGCCCGACCGGTCCAGCCACTTCCTCGCGGCCCAGATGGCCGTCATCGCCACCAGGACGGTGTGGACGCCCGCCGAGCGGCTGACCGAGCGGGACCTGATGGACGCCGGCGGCCGGGTGGAGCGGCTGAACCTGGACGCCGAGCGCAGGGCCAGGCTGGCCGCCGACGTGCTGCAGGCCTCGGTGAACTGGGTGCGGGTCGGCAAGCCCGGCGGCTCGGCACCACAGGTACAGAACAACGGCGGCGGCCGGGTGCTCGGCTGTGAACTCACCGAGCGCGGGCTGCGCTTCGGTCTCGAAGGCTGCTACCGGTTGCTGGCCAGGCTGGCCGCGACCGTGACCGAGCGGGTCGAACTGGTCGACCTGGCCAACTCGGTGCGCCCGACCACCCTCACCTGATCCCAAGAACGCAGTGCCCTGTTGGGGTACCGCTGTCCGTTTTTCCGGGGTACCAACGTGACGTAACGGTTAAAACATCACGAATTGACGTCGCATATCGACAAGTGCCCAGCCCTCCAGGATAAGGTTCGCTCGCTGCTTTCGGCCAGACCCAACTGGGTAATTTGTCCAAAAAGGCCAGAGGTATGAGGGCATGACGACATCGGAGCGGATGGTCACCGGCCAACCAGCCGGCGCACCCTCCGCACGGCGGACGGACCGGCGCAGGCGCAAGGTCCCCCGCGTGTTGACCAGTCCGGTCGGCTACCTGATGACGCTGCCGGCGCTGCTGATCTTCGGCGTCTTCACCATCGGCCCGACCGTCTACACGTTCTACATCAGCCTGTTCAACTGGAACTCGCTGAATCCGGCCAGGTCCCGCTACCTCGGCCTGGGCAACTACCAGCAACTGTTCACAGCGGACAACCCGCCGTTCCTGACCAGTGCCGGCAACTCGCTGTACTTCACCGTCGCCATGGTGATCGGCGGTACGGCGCTGTCGCTGGCCGTCGCGTTGCTGCTGCAGCGCGGCGGGAACTGGTTCGCGGCAACGCGGGTGGCCGTGTTCACGCCCTACGTGACGCCGCTGGTGGCGACGTCGATCGCCTGGGTGTGGATCTTCAACGACAAGTTCGGGCTGATCAACCTGGCCCTGCGGCCGTTCGGGCTGGCGGGGGAGAACTGGTTGCTGTCACCGGGTTGGGCGATGCCGTCGGTGATCGTCTACAGCCTGTGGCACGAGATCGGCTTCACCGTGGTCGTGTTCCTCGGCGGCCTGTCCGTGCTGTCCCCCGAACTCGGCGAGGCGGCCAGGGTGGACGGCGTCAACGCGTGGCAGGAGTTCTGGTACGTGACGTGGCCCCAGTTGCGGCCGATCACCACGTTCGTCGTCACGATCACCGCGATCTACTCGCTCCAAGCCTTCACCCAGTTCTACACGATGACCGTCGGTGGTCCCGGCACCGCGACCACCACCATCAGCTACCTGCTCTACGGCGAGGTGTTCGAACGCACCGGGTACGGCGCGGCGATCGCGATCGTGCTGTTCATGGTCACGGTGGCGTTCACCCTGATCCAACGCAGGACATCCCGCCCGTCTGCGATCGGCTGACCGTGCCGGTCGTGTTCCAGCACGTCGAGGAGAGGTCAAGGTCGAGGTCAATGTCACTGCGTACAGCGCATACCGTCCGCCGCACCCGCCTGGTGGGCGCGTCGGCGGTCGTTCTCGCTGGTGCCCTCACGCTGGCCGGCTGCGCGAGCGGTTCGTCGAGCACGGGCGGTTCCGGTTCCGGTGGGAACGCCAGTGCCAGCAGCTGTTTCCTGTCCGGCTCGGAGCCGTCGGCCGGTTCGGCGGGCGGTGCGACCGACAGCAAGGTCACCATCACCTTCATGGAGGCGATGAGCGGCGGTTCGCTGAAGAGCTCGCTTGCGCACCTCACCACCCAGTTCGAGCAGGCCAACCCGAACATCACGGTGCAACTCCAGGAGTCGCCGGACTACGGGACGCTGGAGAAGAACGAGAAGGACGCGATCACCGCGAAGAAGGCGCCGACGATCGCCCAGGCCTACGAGGGGTGGGCCGCGGACTACGCGCACAGCGGTGTGATCGACACGCTGAACTCGCTCACCGGCCAGAACAGCAGCGAGGTGTCCTCGCTGTACACCGGCGTGGCGAACGACATCAAGCTGTGTGACGGCAACACCTGGATGTGGCCGTTCAACAAGAGCGTCTACGTCAACTTCTACAACCAGCAGATGCTGCAGGCGGCCGGCCAGCAGGTGCCGACCACCTGGGCGCAGTACGCCACCGCGGCGAAGGCGGTGTCCAAGAACGGTGTCGTCGGCATCACCGTCGACCCGGGCGGCAAGGGCGACCTGACCGCGGGCGGCATCTGGCTGGAGATCCTGGCCGAGTCCTACGGCACCCCCGTGTTCGACAAGAACGGTGTGCCGCAGTTCAACAGCCCGGCCGCGGTCAAGGCCATGCAGTACCTGGCCGACCTGAAGAAGTCCGGCGCGCTCGGGGTGGGCAAGAACTTCCCCGGTGAGACCGCGCTCGGCGCGCAGAAGGGCCTGTTCGACATCTCGTCGGTGGCCGGCTACAGCTTCGAGACCGCGGCTGTGGGTGGCAAGTTCCCGCTGGGCACGGCCGACCTGCCGGCCGGTCCGGCCAAGCAGACCAACCAGATCAACGGCACCAACCTGGTGATGTTCGACTCCGCGACCGCGGCGCAGAAGCAGGCGGCGTGGAAGTACATGCAGTTCCTCACCACGGCGGACTCGCAGGCGTACTGGGCCACCCAGACCGGATACCTGCCGGTGACCCCGGCGGCGCTGCCCAAGATGACGGCCTTCACCTCGAAGAACCCGTGGATGGTCACGGCCGCCCAGGCGTTGGACCACTCCAGCGGCAGCGTGCCGGTGCCGTGGGCCGACGACACGCAGGACGAACTGTCCGTCGCACTGGCCGACGTGCTGACCAGCAACACGGACCCGAAGACCGCGCTGGACAAGGCGCAGCAGGACGCGATGGCCGACATGAAGGCGTCGCAATGATTCAGGAACCGCTCACGGGCACCGTGAGGGCGTGCCCGTGAGTTCCCTGGTAACGGCCTCCGGGCCGACTACCCTGTCCGTCCGGCGGCGTCCTGGGGGGCGCCGCCGGCGGCGGGCCGGGCGGATCGTGCTGGCCGTGCTGGTGGGCATCGTGTTCCTCGTCCCGTTCTACTGGGTCGTGGTCACGTCGCTGAACCGCAACAGCGACATGTACTCGTATCCGCCGTCGCTGGTCCCGCACCTGTACTGGGCGAACTACGTGCGCGCCTGGGCGGCGGCGCCGTGGCTGCACTACTTCGTCAACACCGTGTTCATCGCGGCGTGCACGGTCGCGCTGTGCGTGATCACGTCGCTGCTGGCCGGTTTCGCGTTCGGCCTGATGCGCTTCCCCGGCCGCAAGGCGTTGTTCGCGCTGGTCCTGTCCGTGCTGATGGTGCCGCAGGTCGCGCTGCTCATCCCGGACTTCCAGATCGCGTCCTACCTGAACTGGCTGGACACCTACTGGATTCAGATCGTGCCGTGGGGTGCCAACGTGTTCGGCATCTTCCTGGTCCGCCAGTTCCTGGTCACCCTGCCACCGGAACTGTTCGAGGCGGCCGAACTCGACGGCGCCGGCCGGCTGCGGATGCTGTGGTCGATCGGTGCGCCACTGGTCCGGCCGGCGCTGATCATCATCGCGCTCAACACGTTCATGGCATCGTGGAACTCGTTCATCTGGCCGTCGATCATGGCGCCGACGAATCCGAACGTCCGGCCGATCGAGCTGGGTCTGTACAACTTCCTGCAGTCGGCCGGCACCGACTACACAGGACTGTGTGCCGCAGTCACGTTCACCACGCTGCCGGTGCTGGTGATTTTCCTGTTGCTGCAACGGTATTTCATCACCGGTGCGTTCTCTGCCGCTGGAGGTGTCCGTGGCTGACCCGACTACCCGAGGGCAGGCACTGCTGGTCGACCTGGACGGCACGTTCTACCGGGGGGACGGGCCGGTGCTGGCCTACGCCCGCACGGTGGCCGGCAGCCTCCCGACCAGCGACGCCGCCGCGTTCACCACCGCCATGGTCGACTACCTGGCGCTCGGCGCCGCCGCGACCAGCGACCCGGCCCTGCTGGCCGCGACTGATGGCTGGGAGGCCGTGCAGCGGCTGGCCATCGACCGGTTCGGCGTCGGCAGGGCCACCCTGGACGAGGCGTTCCTGGCCAGCAGGCGGGTGTTGGCCGGGCCCGACTGCGCGGTCGAGGTGCCGCCCGGCCTGATCGACGCACTGCGTGACCTGCGGTCCACCACCTACCTGGTGCTGGCCACCAACAGCCCGGCCGACTGGCTGGCCGAACTGTTGGCCAGGCTGGGTGCCGGGGATGTGTTCGACGAGGTCGTACCGAACGCGCGCAAGCCGATCGGCATGCCAGGCATCCTGTTCGGCATCGCGGGCCGGATCGGCGTCACCGACGAGCCGTGGCGGGTGTTCAGCGTCGGCGACCACTGGCACAACGACATCGCACCTGCGCGGGCGTTCGGCGCGGTCACCGGATATGTTGACCGGTTCGGCCGCAACGACGGTCCGGCCGACGTGGTGGCGCCCGACCTGGAGGGCGTGCTGCCCACCATCCTGCGCTGGGCCACCGATCCTGGTGCGTTCCGGCACGCGACCGCGACCGTCGAACGGTAGAAGGGCACCACACGGTGGCGAGTTTCGAGTTCTGGGGCGGCCTCGGCGTGATCGGGTCGAGCAAGATCATGGTGACCGAGGGCGGGCACCGGGTGTTGCTGGACATCGGTCTGGACATCCCGGGCGGGGCCAACCTGTTCCGGCCGCCGGTGGCCGAACGGCAGGCCAGCGTGCTGGCCGACCGGTTGCGGGTCGGTGGCGCGCCGCGACTGCCCGGCGTGTTCGACCCAGCAGCGCTGGAGCCCGGTGACCCGCTGGCGCAACCGGTCGGCGACGGCACGACGGTGTTCGTCAGCCACCCGCACATCGACCACGTCGGCCTGGCCGGGTTCGTCCGGCCGGACGTGCCGGTCCACGCGCACACCGACGCCGTCGACCTGCTGGCGGCGCTGACCGCGACCGGAGCAGGCCTGCCCGGCGGTGACCCGAAGTGGCAACGACTGGCCGGCGGCGACACGGTGGACGTCGGGCCGATACGGGTGGAGTGCGTTCCGGTGGACCACGACGTGCCCGGTGCCTGCGGCTACCTCGTGCACACCGGTGCCGGCACGCTGGCCTACACCGGGGACATCCGGTTCCACGGCAGGCATCCGGAGCGCAGTTGGGCGTTCGCGGAGCGGGCCGCCGGCTGCGACGTGCTGGTCACCGAGGCCACCACGCTGTCGTTCCCGGCAGGCGACGGCGAAGCGCGCACCGAGGCCGACACGGTGCGGTCCTTTATGGAGCATCTCGGCACGGCGCCCGGCCTGGTGCTGTTGTCCATGTACGCCAGGGACGTCGAGCGGGTCGCCGAGTTCATCGACGCAGCCCGTTCGGTCGGCCGCACCATCATGTGGCCGACCGCGACCGGCGCGCTGCTGGCCCGGCTCGGCGTGGACGTGGATACCCCGACCCTGGCCGATGTGCGGGCCAAGCCCACGTCGTTCGTCGTGCAGCCCGACATGGCCGACCTGCCCGGCCTGCTCGATCTGCCGCTGTCCGGCGGCGAGGTGTTCCTGCACGCCAACGGTGAACCGCTCGGCGAGTTCGACCCGCGTTGGCCGGTGTTCGCGGACTGGCTGGCCGAGCTCGGCCTGGTCCTGCGCCGGATCGGCAGCTCAGGCCATGCCAGCCCGGAACACCTGCACGAGTTCGTCGAGCGGGTCGCGCCTGCCGTGGTGTGCCCGATCCACACCTTCGAACCGGCCAGGCTGTTCCCGCCGCACGCCATCCGCAGGCTGATCCCTCGGTACGGCGCCCGGTACGCCTTCGACGGCAGTATCGATGGGAGTGGGGTCAGCCCACTGTCGCCGGCTCCGGCTTCGTGACGACACCAGGCGTGCTGCTCTCGGAGATGCCGCGCAGCGGCACGCCTGCCGTCTCCGGGATCAGCAGAATCGGCACGATCGCCACCAGACCGGCGATGATCAGGTAGTACGCCGGGATGAAGTTGGTGTGCGTCGCGGCGATCAGGGCGGTGATCACGAACGGCGCCGTACCACCGAACGCCGAGGTGGAGAGGTTGTAGCCGATCGCGAACGAGCCGTACCGGACCCTGG
Organism: Pseudonocardiaceae bacterium; assembly: GCA_036502345.1. Classification (GTDB taxonomy): domain Bacteria; phylum Actinomycetota; class Actinomycetes; order Mycobacteriales; family Pseudonocardiaceae; genus DATEPR01. The sequence goes on from DASXYT010000283.1 coordinate 18,092, forward strand.
TCGGGAACATCGCGGGGAACGTGGACCCGATGACGGCAAGCATCAGCACCAGCAGCGCGCCCAGGATGGCGAACCCGATGACCAGCCGGACGGTGCCGCCCGCCGTCATCAGCGCGAGTGCGGGATAGGACAGCGCGACGTAGCCGATGGCCGCGGTGAGCAGCAGCGGTTTCCTGCCCACCCGGTCGGACAGCCGACCGACGAACGTGATCACCACCATCATGGCGACCTCGACGGAGATCGTGACGATCTGTGATGTCGTGTCGCTGTAGTGCAGGTCGTCGGTGAGGAACGACGGCATGAACGTCAGGATCGTGTAGTCGGCCACGTTCAGCAGGAGCACGATCCCGATCAGGTTCAGGATCATCCGCCAGTTGTTCACAACGGTGTCGCGCAGCGGCGACTTGGCCACCTTGCCCGCCTTCGCCATGTCGCGGAACGCGGGCGTGTCCTCCAGCCTGGTCCGCAGGTAGAGACCGACCAGGCCGAGCGGCAGCGCGACCAGGAACGGGAGCCGCCAGCCCCAGCCGTCCATCGCCGAAGCGGGCAGCGTCAGGTTGACGACCAGCACCAACGACGAACCGAGTACGAAGCCGGTCAGCGTGCCGAACTCCAGCCAACTGCCCAGGAAGCCACGGCGCTTGTCCGGTGCGTACTCCGCGATGAACGTGGCCGCGCCGCCGTACTCACCGCCGGTGGAGAAGCCCTGCACCATTCTGGCCAGGATCAACAGGATCGGCGCGAACACGCCGATGCTGTGGTAGGTGGGCAGTACGCCGATCACGAACGTCGAGCCTGACATCAGGATGATCGTAGTGGCGAGAACCTTCTGCCTGCCGTACTTGTCGCCCAGCGGGCCGAAGAAGAAGCCACCGAACGGGCGGACCACAAAGGCCACCGCGAGCACCGCGAACGACGACAGCACAGCGGAAGTCGTGTCGTGCGTCGGAAAGAACACTCTGCCGATCGTCGCTGTGATGGCGCCGGCACTGTAGACACCGAAGTCGAACCACTCGATGCAGTTGCCCATGGCGGACGCCGCTACCGCACGGCGCACGGTCGACTCACTCGGTTGCTCGGTCACGGTACCGCTCTCGCTCATCGGTCCGCTACCTCCTCGTGCTCTCACCTGCGATTTCTCGTCGGGGTAACCCGTTAACACCAGTGCTAAACCTGGTAATTAACAGTCCATTACGGACTCTTTGCGCGTCAATTGTCAACGACCGAAGAAGGGTGTTGTCCACGTGCGACCTCTGGGCATGGTGAATGTCTTACGCCAAAGCGAATTTTGTTCTCATCGAGGAGGTCGAGTCAGTGCGAACCGCAGCTTTTGCCGCGGCCGTGTTGGGGGGCACTGCCATGGTGGTCGGTCTGGTCGGTACGCCGGCCGGTGCCGCCACTACCACTCCCGGCGGCTTTGCGCCACACCACGCAGCTTCTTTCGCGCATCCCATGGTCGGCGGCCCGCATCGCGGCGGGTTCAACGAGGACGGTGGCAACTGGTCCGGTTATGTCGCTACCGGCGGCAGCTTCACGTCGGTCAGTGCCAGCTGGAACGAACCGGCCGTGACCTGCAATTCCAGCAACGACCTGTACGCACCGTGGGTCGGCATCGACGGGTTCGGCACCCAGTCGGTCGAACAGACCGGTGTGGCCACGGACTGCTCGTCCGGGACACCGTCCTACCAGGCCTGGTACGAAATGTATCCCCAGGCCCCGGTGTACTACAACGATCCGGTGAGTGGCGGTGACTCGTTCAGCGCTTCCGTGACCACGGACGGCAACGGCAACTACACGTTGACCATCAGCGACACCAGCAAGGGCTGGACGGAGAGCACACCGGGCTCCTTCGACGGCCAGAACGGCTCTGCTGAAGCGATTCTGGAATCGCCCACCGCGGCCTACCCGAACTTCGGCCAGGTCGGCTTCACCAACTTCACCGTGAACGGGCAGTCCGCGTCGGCGTTCGGGCCCACAGCGCTGGATGCCAGTAACAGCAATGGTTTCGAGGATCACACCAGCGCACTGTCCGGTGGCGACTTCTCGGTCGCCTACGAACAGGAATAGCTACCTGGCGGTGGTTGTGGTCGCCCGGCTGTCATCGTGTGACATGGCATCGGTCGCGGGCGACCACAACCCCGCCAGCAACTCGTACGAACGCAGCCGGGCCGCCGGGTCGTGCACCATCGTGGTCACCATCAGCTCGTCGGCCCCGGTCGCCGCGACCAGTTCCTCGACGCCCTTGCGCACGGTGTCCGGGCCACCGACGATCTGACTGGCCTGCCGGTCGGCCAGCACGGCCCGGTCGAAGTCGGTGTACGGGTAGGCGGCTGCTTCCTCCGGGGTGGGCAGCAGGCCGGGCCTGCCCGACCGCAGCTTCACGAAGGACAGCCCCATCGACCCGCTCAGCCACTCCGCGCGCTCGTCGTCCTCCGCCGCCACGACGGCGGCCGCGATCAGCACGTACGGCTGTGCCAGCGCGTCGGACGGGTGGAAACTGCGCCGGTACAGCTCCACGGCGGGCAGCGTGTTCCTGGCGCTGAAGTGGTGGGCGAAGGCGAACGGCAGCCCGAGCATCCCGGCCAGTTGCGCGCTGTAGCCACTGGAGCCGAGCAGGAACACCGGCGGCTGGTTGCCGGCCGCGGGCACAGCCTGGATCTGGCTGTCCGAGCCGCCGAAGTAGCCGATCAGCTCGGCCAGCTGCTCAGGGAAGTCGTCGGCGGACAGCGGCTCGGTCGACCGGCGCAGCGCCTGCGCGGTCCTCGGGTCGGTGCCCGGCGCCCTGCCCAGGCCCAGGTCGATCCGGTCCGGATACAGCGCGGTCAGCATGCCGAACTGCTCGGCGACCACCAGCGGCGGATGGTTGGGCAGCATCACGCCACCGGAGCCGACCCTGATGGTCGACGTGGCGGCGGCCACCTGGCCGATCAGCACGGCGGGCGCGGAACTGGCGATGCCCGGCATGTTGTGGTGCTCGGCCAGCCAGAACCGGATGTAGCCCAGCGCCTCGGTGTGTTTCGCCAGCTCGATCGTGTTGCGCAGTGCCTGCGCGCTGGTCGAGCCTGCGGCCACCGGGGCGAGATCGAGCACGGACAGCGGCACGGGAGCGGCTGATACGGAGGTCACCTCCGGTTCAACTCACCCCGTGCCGGGAAACTTCCCTTCCTCAGAACAGCTGTGAGATGGCGTAGATCACCAGGCCGGCCAGCGCACCGACGACCGTGCCGTTGATCCGGATGAACTGCAGGTCACGGCCCACCTGGAGCTCGATCTTGCGGGAGGTCTCCTGGGCGTCCCAGCGGGCCACGGTGTCCGAGATCAGCGCGGTGATCTCGCCGGAGTAGTTGCGCACCACGTAGCTGGCCGCGGTCTCGATCCAGTCGTCCACCTTGCCGCGCAGCGCGTCCTCGCCGGCCACCCGGCCACCGAGCGACACCAGCCCGTCGCGCACCTTGATCCGCAGCTGGCTGGACGGGTCCTCGGCGGCGTCCAGCAGCATCCGCTTGGCAGTGCCCCACGCCGAGTTGATCAGGTTCTTCACCTCGGGGTGCTCCAGCACCTGGTGCTTGACCTGCTCGGCCCGCTTCATCGTGTCCTCGTCGGTCTGCAGGTCACCTGCGAACTCGACCAGGAACGTGTCGATGGCGAGTCGCATCGGGTGGTTCACGTCGGTCTTCACGGCCCACGCGAAGCCGAGCACCTCGTTGTACAGGCGGTCGGCCAGCAGCGAGTCGACGAACCTCGGCGACCAGCTGGGCGCCCGCTCGGACACCACCCGCAGCACCGTGGCGTGGTTGTCCCTGACCCAGTCGTAGGCACGGTCGCAGAGCAGGTCGACCAGCTTGTGGTGGGCGCCGTCGGACAGCACCCGCTCCAGCAGCTTGCCCAGCGGCGGCCCCCACGGCACCGCCATGATCCTGGACACCACGGCCTGCTCGATGACGACCTGCACGTCCTCGTCCCGCAGCACGGTGACCGCGCCGCGGACCAGCGTGGCCAGCTCCTCGGTCACCCGTTCGGCATGCACCGGCTCGGCCAGCCAGGTGCCCAGCCGGGCCGCGATGCCCACCCTGCGCAGCCGGTCCTTGACGACGTGCTCGGCCAGGAAGTTCGAGCCGACGAAGTCACCGAGGTTCTCGCCGAGCGCGTCCTTGCGGGTCGGGATGATCGCCGTGTGCGGGATCGGCAGGCCCAGTGGCCTGCGGAACAGCGCCGTCACCGCGAACCAGTCGGCCAGCGCGCCGACCATGCTGGCCTCCGCGGTCGCCCGCAGGTAGCCGACCCAGGTCGGGCCGCCGGTGATGGTGGTGACGACGTACACGATCGCCGCCGCCAGCAGCAAGCCACCGGCGACGAGCTTCATCCGGCGTAGCTGGTGTCGCTTGGCCAGCTCGGCCGGGGTCAGTTGCTCCACCCCTCCATTGTGACCGTGTATTTCGAGTACCGGGCTGAATCTGCGTACCGGCCTGCCGATCTGGCAGGGTTGGGGCGTGCGCCAGCCTGTCCTCGTGCCGCGGATGCGGCCGTTCACGTCGACGATCTTCGCCGAGATGACCGCTCTGGCCCAGCGGACCGGGGCCGTCAACCTCGGCCAGGGCTTCCCCGACACCGACGGCCCACCCGGCATGCTGGCCACCGCCCGCAAGGCCATCGCGGAGGGCGTGAACCAGTACCCGCCCGGTCCCGGCATGCCGGAACTGCGGGCCGCGATCGCCGAGCACCGGACCCGCTACGGCACCGAGTACGACCCGGACACCCAGATCCTGGTCACGGTCGGCGCCACCGAGGCGATCTCGGCGGCACTGCTCGCGCTGGTGGGGCCGGGTGACGAGGTGGTGGTCATCGAGCCGTACTACGACTCCTACGCGGCAGCGGTCGCGCTGGCCGGGGCGACCCGGCGGGTGGTCGGGCTGCGCGAGGCCGGCGACGGCCGGTTCGCGCTGGACGTCGACGCGCTGCGGGCCGCGATCACGCCGGCGACCAGGGTGGTGCTGCTGAACTCGCCGCACAACCCGACCGGCACCGTGTTCACCCGGGCCGAGCTGACCGAGATCGCGGCGCTGTGTGTCCGGCACGACCTGATCGCGGTCACCGACGAGGTCTACGAGCACCTGCTCTACGACGGCAGGGCACACATCCCGCTGGCCACGCTGCCCGGCATGGCCGACCGGACCGTGACCGTGTCCAGCGCCGGCAAGACGTTCAACTGCACCGGCTGGAAGATCGGCTGGGTATGCGGGTCGCCCGAACTGGTCGGGGCCGTGCGGGCCACCAAGCAGTTCCTCACGTTCGTCGGCGGGGCGCCCTTCCAGCCCGCCGTGGCCTACGCGCTGCGCAACGAACTGCCCTGGGTGACCGAATTGCGGGACTCCCTGCAGACCAAGCGCGACCGGCTGTCCGCAGGCCTGGCCGATGCCGGGTTCGCCGTGCACCCGTCGGCCGGCACCTACTTCGTGTGCGTCGACGTCCGGCCGCTCGGGTTCACCGACGGGGCGCAGCTGTGCTGGGCGCTGCCCGAGCGGATCGGCGTCGCGGCGGTGCCGGTGCAGGGGTTCACCGACCACCCCGAGCAGTGGCAGCACCTGGTCCGGTTCGCGTTCTGCAAGCGGGACGACGTGCTGGACGAGGCCATTCGACGGTTGTCCACACTTGGGGATAACTAGCTGAACCTGTGGACAAACGTTTGCGTCAGCCTGCGCCGAAGCACACGAAACCGAGATGACCATGCTCGGCCTGGGCGCCGGCCAGCGCTGTTGCCGGGCCCTGGCCGGCGGACAGGCCGGCGTGCAGGGCGGTCACCAGTCGCACGGCCTGCCGGTCCGGCACCGGCAGCAGGCTCGCGATGACGGTCGCCGTGCCGCAGCGCAGCAGTGCGGTCGCCATCCCGATCGCCTCGCCGCCCGGCCACACCGCTGCCCGCCCCGCGTCGCACGCCGACAGGACCACCGTGCGGGGCGGCCGCTGGAGCCGCTGCACGTCGTAGCCGAACAGTGGCCCGTCGGCCAGTTCGACGCAGGAGAACAGCGGCTGCTCCTCGCGGAACCGGCCGTGTGCCGCGATGTGCACCAGGCCCGCGCCGTCCATCGCGGCCAGCGCGGCGGGCACGGTCGCAGCCCTGCCGGTGCGCAACTCGCCGCCGTGGGTGGCGTGCAGCGATCTGGCCTCGCCGGCCGCGTGCCGCAACCGTGGGCCGGCCAGCCAGACGTTCGGACCGTCGGGGTGTGCGGCACGGGCCGCCCGCAGCCAGGTGCTCGCCGACGGCGCCACCGACACGGCCCGCCCACGACAGGACGGCAGCGCGGCCCACGGCAGCGCGTGCAACCCGCCGACCGGCACCACCACGAGCGGCCGATCACCGGTCAGGCCGAGTAGGTCGTCCAGTTCCCCGGTGGCGCCTCGGCCGAGTCGTGCCGCGAAGCGCAGGGCGCGAATCGCCGCTGTGACAGCGGATACCGTGCCCAGGCGGCGAAACCGACACCGTCCATCTGTGATGGACACTGAGCAGAATTGTCCGTTGTGGATCAGAAAGCTGACCAGTGACGTGTCGCCGAGTGCTGCGAACAGGTCCGGGAACGACCAGTCCTGATCGCCGGCGGCGGTGCCGTCCGCCGTCAGGTCCAGTGCCCGTACCTGCCGCTCCAGGCTGCGTACCGGGCCCGGTGACCTGCCGGTCGCGATCGCCGACCGCAACGCGACCAACCGTTGCGCCTGCTCCGGATCGGTGGGTGGCAACACGGCAGGCCGGTCGCCGGCCACCGCCCGACACCTGTCCGTCCAGCGCAGTACCGACCTGGCCCGGCCACCGGCCAACGCGGCCAGCAGGCCCATCTCGGCGAGCGCGACGGTGTGCGCGGCCATGCCGGCCCGCAGTTCCCAGGCGCCCATGGTCAGCGCGTCCCGCCGCACGGCCGACAGCCCGGCCCGGCAGGCGGCGAACACGGCATGGCGGTTGTCGGCCAGCCGTGCCCTGGCCAGCCAGCCGAGTGCCCGCACCGGAGCGGGTCCGGTGTGCCGATGCCTGGCGACCTGTGTCAGGAGTGCCCGAGCCACCTGGGGTTTCGCGGTGTCGGCGGCCGCGAACCGTAGTTCGGCTGCGGACAGCGACCAGCCGTGCCGGTCGCACTCGGCGGCGACCCGCGCCACCATGTGCGGTGCGGCCCGGCCGGTGCTGGCCAACTCCACCGCCTTCGCCGCCGGCCGCCACGACGTCCTGCCCTGCCGGCCGAACAGCACCGCCGCCCTCGCCGCCGTGTCCGCCGCGATGTCGCGTTGGCCGGACCGGGCAGCGCAGTGCGCGACGGCGAGCATCGCCTCGGCCAGTTTCGTACCCCGGCCCGCGTCCGCCAGCAGCGTTGCCGCCCTGGTCAGGACCGGCCGTGCTTCGCTGGTCAGGCCGGCAGCGACGAGTGCCTGCGCCCTGTCGATCAGCACCTCGGGATGCCGGGCCGGGTTCAGGCCCGCCGACTCGGCCTCGCCGAACCGGCGCAGCGCCACCGGCAGATCGCCCGCCTGCAGTGCGACGAAACCCCGGTTGTGCAGGCAGGCCGCCGCCCTGGTCCGTTCACCGATCCGCTCGTACAACGGTGCCGCGGCGGCGAAATCGGCATCGGCGGCGGCCAGCCGACGCAGGTAGCCGTTCGCCGTGCCACGCCCGACCAGCGCGTTCGCCAGCCAACGATGGTCGCCGCGCAGCCTGGGCAGCGCCGCGCTCAACTCGGTCACCGCGTCGGCGTGCTCCCCGGCGGCGCACCGCAACAGCCCACCGAGGCAGTCCGCCCTGGCCAGTTCGACACCCGTCAGACCCGGCTTGGCTGCCGCCAGTTGACGTGCGCAACCGGCCAGCCTGCCCCGGTCCAACTCGATCCACGCCAGGGTCAGTCGATACCTGGGCACGTCTGCTGCCCGGACCAACGCAGCCGCTTTCGTTGCGGCGTCGGCCAATCTGCCACGTTCCACCAGCGCCAGCACGTCCTGGTGGCGTCGGTCGGGATCGGTCATCCGACGAACCACGGACCCGCCGCGTCCGGTCTGCCCGGCGTGCGCACGACGATGCTCAACGGCCCCGGTGGCAGGCGATCGACGGTGAACCGGCCGATATCGTCGACCACCGCGCGGCGCTCACCGCCCGGCCAGCGCACCCACACCTCGCCCTGGGTGGCCAGGCCGGTCAGCCGCACAGTGCGGTCCGACTCGATCTCCAGGTCCACCCTGGCCGTCCGGCTGGCGAACCCGAGCAGGCCGATGTCCCCGCGGACGCCGTCGCCGGCCACCAGGGATAGGGCGGTCCACGATTTCGCTTGCGGGACCAGTGACCCGGCCCGCTCGGCGGCTTTTTGAACTGCCGCTGGTACCGGGTCGTGCCGCTCGAACTCGGCGGCCAGCCCCTGCAACAGCACCGGATCGTTCACCGCTCGACCAGCCCGTCGCACTCCAGCCGCCTACGCAACACGGCCAGACAGCGGCCACGGGTCTGCCCGACGCTGCCCGGCCGGATGCCCAGCGCCCGCGCGGCCTGTGCGTAGGACAGGTCGGGCGAGAACGCGATCAACCGCAGCAGCGCACGGCAGCGCGCCGGTAGCCGGTGCAGTGCCCGCCAGAGCGCGCCGTCGGTGTCGCCGTTCACCGCCAACGTCTCCGGTCCGTCCACGGTGGACTCGATGTCGATCAGCTCGAACGGTGCCTCCCGCTTGCGGACCGCCAGCACCCGCAGCGACTCCCGGCGCGCCGTGGTGGCCAGCCACCCGGCCAGTCGCTCCGGATCACGCAGTTGGTGCAGGTGTTGCGCCAGGTTCAGCCAGGTCGCCTGAGAGACGTCTGCCGAATCCGCGTCGGGCAGCCCGTGCGCCCTGGCCACCGCCCACACGACACCCTGATACCGCGCGACCAGCGCACGCCACGCTGCCCCGTCAGCGGCCAGCGCACCGGCGACCAGTTCAGCCGGCGATGGAGCATGTTGTTCGTACACGGGACATCGGATGGAACGGTTGCCGGATTGGCTCCTGCCGACTCAGGGAATCGCACGAACGAGTGGTCGCCGCACCGCGGAACGCGCCTGATCAGGCGAATCTCCCCGGTGTAGCGCGGTGGCGATGTCGGCCGCCACCCGTGGTGCGGCGAACGACGTGCCGCTCCAGGTGGCCGCGCCGTAGACCCGGGTGGTGGTGCCCGGTGCGACGCCCTCCTCACCGGGCAGCAACCGCACGAAGCTGCTCACCACGTCCACGCCGGGCGCGGTCGTGTCCACCCACTCGCCCCGGTTGGAGAAGGAGGCGACCGCACCGTCCGCGCCGGTCGCTCCGACGCCGACCACCGACGGCAGCGCGGCAGGCCAGAACGGCCGGTCGGTGCCGTTGTTGCCGGCCGCAGCCACGACCACCGTGTCCGGGTGCCGCGCCAACTCCCTGGCCAGCACCGGCGGGCACCGGTCGTCCGGGGTGTGGCAGCCGGCCGTCAGCACGACGACGTCGATCCGGCCCCTTGCGTGCACCTGACGCAGGGCCGTCGCGACGGTCACGTCGTCGGTCAGGCCCAGCGAGGACAGGCTGCGGTGGTGCCGGATCGTCACACCAGGAGCGTGCTGCAGCAGGACGCCCGCCACGAACGTGCCGTGGCCTGCCTGCCGGTCCCGGTCGCGCACACACTCCGGGTCCAGCACCTCCGGCGACAGGCCCCACTCGGACAGCCACGGCCGGCCCGCGAACCAGGGATGCGGGTCCAGCCCGGTGTCCAGCAGCGCCACGGTGACCGGCGGTCGCCACACCTCGTTCGGCGGTGCGGGCGGCTCGGCTGCCGGGCCCGTCTGCGCTCCGGTGCCGAACATGACAGGAGTTCCGAACATCACCGGGCAGCCGAGGTGCACGTGATGCGGCGCGACACCGAGTCCGGGCGGCAGGTCGGCGGCCAGTTCCACGCATCTGCGCCGCACGTCCGGGCGCAGCGTGAGCCGGACCAGGTCACCGCCCGCAGCGGGCACCACCCTGTCCACCTTGGCACCGAGCCGTTCGGTCGCCGCGGTCACCGCTGCCGGCGTGGCCACCAGTTCGCCGGCATGCACCAGCGACTCCGCAGGGCCGTCCGGGTCGTGCAGCACCAGGCCGTGCGAGTGCGGCCGCAGCCGATCGAGCAGTTCGGTCAGCCGGAGCGGGCTCTCCCCACCGTTCATGCAGACACCGTGCCGGCAGGCCGCCCACCGCGCCGCGCCGGAACGAGAAATCACCCGTTGTAGTGGTGGACGCAGCGTGGTCGTACTCCGCCGGACGGACGCCGCCATCCGTCCTTATGGGTGGATCACGCCTCTTACCGGCGCAAACGGCACTCGCGGTGCTACACATGACGACGGTAGGGTCGAGCAACTCAACCGGTGGTTGGACGAAGACGGTGGTGGTCGGTGTGACCGATACGGGCGTGCGGCCCGGCATCGGTCGCCGGCTTGTCCTCCGGTTGGTCGTGGCGTTCGGCATCGCCGGCGTGGCGTGGCTGCTCGGTGCCGCGCTTGGCGCTGGCACCGCGTCCGCCGCCGAGACATCGTCCACGGACCCGTCCGGTGGACTGCTGGGAACTGTCGGCTCGGTGACCGGCGACGTGACCAACACGGTCACCGACACCGTCACCGATCTCACCGGCACTGTGACCAACACGCTGACCAGCACGGTCACCGATGTCACAGACACGGCTACCGACACCGTGACGGGCGCGGTGACCAGCGTCGCCCCGCCCGCGGAAGCGCCTGCCAAGCCGGTGGTCGTGCCGCCCGTCGTCCACCGTTCGACAGCCCCGGTCCGTGCGGCTGTCCGGCATGCGGTGCCGAAGGCCAAGCGGGTCACGGCCGTACGGCACGCCATCCATCGCGCGATAACCGTTGCCCTGCAACGGAAATCGCCGACCCACGCTATGCCGAGGCGAGTAGCAAGGTCGGTGCACCACCGGCCGGCACCACTGCGGGCGCCGACGCCCGCGCCGCAGGCACCCAGCCCCGTACTGCCGAGCAGTTCGGCGAACTCGGCGCACACCGGCACGCCAGGGCTTGTCGTCCACGCGCTCGGCTCAGCCGCTCCGGTGCTGGTCAGCGCCGGTGGCTGGGCTGCCGATCCGGCGACACTGGCGGCCAGGAGCCAGTGCCTGCCCACCTCGTCACCCGACTGACACAGGTCACCAGGACTAGGCCCGTCCGCGCTAGTTCGTTCACTGTCGAACCTTGGCTTCCCGCCGCTTGCGCGTAACCCACCGCCGTACCCACCCAAGAGCCACCCGGCCTGCCACCGCGCCCGGTCAGGTCGGGACCTGGTCCCGGTGCCGTGTGCCCCACGGCACCGGGACACCCCAAAGAGCTCTTAACAGAACAACTGTCCGGCTCGCGACGCCGTCATGTTAGGAGCTCTAAGCAATCGGCACCCGCGCCGGCAGATCGACAGGCCGGCCGCCGACCGCGCGGGCCAGCCTGCCGAGCCTGGTCACCGCCTCGGTCAACTCCGTCGGCGGCAGTCCGAACGGCACCCGCAGCCAGCGTTCCCACGTGCCGTCCACGGCGAACCGTGAGCCCGGCACCAGCCGCAGGCCGTGCGACTCGGCGGCCACCGCGAGCCGGGTCGCGATCGGCTCGTCCAGTTCGCACCACGTGCTCTGGCCGCCGGACGGCCGCCGAATGGTCCACTGCGGACAGTGCTCGGCCAGCGCGGCCAGCAGGACGTCCCTGCGGTGCGCCAACTCCGCCCGCCGTTGCCGCAGCACGGGTTCCGGGTCGGTCAGTAGTTCGGTGAGCACCAACTGCTCGAACACCGGAGCACCGAGATCCACCGCCGACCGGATGGACACGATGCGCGCCGCCAGGTCGACCGGCGCCCGCACCCAGCCGATCCGCAGCCCGCCCCAGTGCGACTTGCTCGCCGAACCGACGGTGACCACGTAGTCCTCGGCGAAGCCGGCCAGCGGCGGCGGCCCGAGTACCGGATCGCCGTCCAGGTCCAGTTCCACCAGTGTCTCGTCGGCCACCGCCATCGTGCGCGTCCTGCGCAGCGCGGCCGCCAGGCCCGCTCGGACCGCGGCGCTCATCCGGTGGCCGGTCGGGTTGTGGAAGTCGGGCACGAAGTAGGCCAGCCGGGGGCCGGACTGGCGCAGCGCCGCCTCGATCCCGTCCAGGCACCAGCCGTCGTCGGTCATCGCGACGGCCACCGGTCGGGCGTGGCTGGCCCGGATCGCGTCCAGCGCGTTCGGGTACGTCGGCTGCTCGACCAGCACGCGGTCGCCCGGGTGCACCAGCAGGCTCAGGATCAGCACGAAGGCGTGGTGCGACCCCGTGGTGACGACGATCTGGTCGGCCGTCGTGGGCAGGCCTCTGGTCCGGTAGCGGGCCGCGATGGCCTCGCGGAGTTCCGGCAGGCCCTGTTGCTGGTAGCCGTGCCCGCGCAGCAGTGCGGGCAGTCGCCGGGTGGCCGCCTCGACGGCGCCCATCATGGCTGGCACCGCCTCCGAGGACGCCCTGGCCAGGTCGATCACCTCCCGACCGCCGCTGTCCGGAATCTGCACGTACTGCCGCTCCTGCGCGGTGATCCACGACCCGGAGCCCTGCCGGCTGGCCACCACACCGTCCTCGCGCAGTTCGTCGATCGCCTTGGTCACCAGCGTCCTGCTGACGGTCAGCGCTTCGGCGAGTTCGCGCTCGGGCGGCAGTTTGGTGCCGGCCGGCAACCGGCCCTCCTGGGCCAGCAGTCGGATGCCGTCGGCGAGATCGGCCGACGGATGGCGGGCGTTCGGGTCCCGCCATGACCCCAACAGTTCGACCAATCGTCGTCCCGACACCCGGCCACCTTGGAACACGTCCGCGCTCATTGGGCCACTTTTGCAGGATTGGCCCTCGATGTGAAGGCCAATTTAGGTAAGACTGCGTGTCATGACCGCCCCTGCCGTCCGGGCCACACCAATGCTGACCAGCGTTCCCGTCAAGGTCTCCGCAGGTCGGCGGTTACCGCAACTGGCCTTCGGTCTCGCGCTGTACGGCGCCAGCGACGGCCTGCTGGTCCGCGCGCACCTCGGCCTCGACCCGTGGGACGTGTTCCACGAGGGCGTCAGCAAGCGGTTCGACCTGGACTTCGGCCTGGTCGCGGCCATCACCGGCGTGGTCGTGCTGCTGGCGTGGATCCCGCTGCGGCAGCGGCCCGGCGTCGGCACGATCGCCAACATCGCGCTCGTCTCGCTGTCCATCGACGCCGTACTGGCCGCGGTGCCACCGCCGAACAGCCTGCTGGTCCGGATCCCGATGATGCTCGCCGCCATCGTGCTCAACGGCCTGGCCACCGCGATCTACGTGGGCGCCCGGCTCGGTCCGGGACCTCGGGACGGCCTGATGACCGGGTTGGCCGGGCGCACCGGCTGGTCGATCCGGCTGGTCCGCACCGGCATCGAGGTGGTGGTGCTGGCCGTCGGCTGGCTGCTCGGTGGCACCGTCGGCGTCGGCACGGTGCTGTACGCGCTGGGGATCGGGCCGCTCATCCAACTGTTCCTGAGGTACTGCGTATGGCGCCCGGCCGAGGGCGTGCGCGGATAACCTGACAGGGTGGCCGACCAACCCAGCGTCGAGGTCGCCGAAGCGGCCGGTGTGGGCCTCGACGGGCTGGCACGGCCCACCGAGGACCGGGTGGTCCAGTTGCCGCACGCGGTGGTCGTCGCCGACGGGGCGACGTCGCTGCGCGAGGGCGAACTGTCCGGCGGCTGGTACGCCGAGCACCTGTGCGCCGCACTGGCCGGTCGACTCACCGAACGGCCAACCGGTGACCTGCGGGTACTGCTCGCCGACGCCATCACCGAAGTTGCGGAAGAACACGGCCTGGTGCCCGGCTCGGCACCGTCCAGCACGGTCGCCGTGCTGCGGTGGACCCCGGATCTGGTGGACGCGCTGGTCCTCGCGGACAGCCCGGTCGTCGTGTTCACCGACCACGGTCCGCACCTGCTGGCCGACGACCGGCTGGCCGGCCTGGTCCGGCCGGGCGGTTACCGGCAGCGCCTGCGCGAGGGCGGCGGCTACGGCCCCGGCCACGAGGCGGCGCTGCGTGCGTCCGGCGCGGGCGCCCGCCGACTGCGCAACGTGGACGGCGGATTCTGGGTCGCCGAGGCGGACCCGGCGGTCGCAGCCAGGGCCAGGGCGGCGCACTGGCCACGTGAGCACGTCACCTCGGCGCTGCTGGCCACCGACGGCATGTCCTGCGGGGTGGACGACTATCACCTGTTCGACTGGCCGCAGGTACTCGAACACGCGGAAAGCGAAGGCCCGGCCGCCGTGCTGACCACCGTTCGAGTGGCCGAACTCGCCGACCCGGACGGCGTGCGCTGGCCGCGTCCCAAACGGCACGACGACAAGACACTGGTGCTCGTCCGCTTCTAACCGTCCGATTCAGACCCGTCTGGCCGTTGCCCGCGCCACCGACGTGGATCATCCTGTGACGCATGCCGCGCAGCCTTCCGATCGCCATGGTCCAGGCAGAGCCGCAGAGCTCCGACGGGAACGTCGACGAGTTCGCCGAGCACGTGACCGGTGTGCTGCGCCGCTTCCCGTCGACCGGCCTGGTGGTCTATCCGGAACTGCACCTGTTCGGCGCCGACCGGGCACAGAGCGCACTCGCCGAACCGCTGACCGGGCCGCGGGCCACCGCGCTGGCCGAACTGGCGGGCGACCTGAAGGTGTGGCTGGTGCCCGGCACGTTGTGCGAGCGGGCGCCGGACGGCGGCGTCTACAACACGGCCGCCGTGTTCTCGCCCGACGGCAAGCTGGCCGCCGCGTACCGGAAGTGCTTCCCGTGGCGGCCCTACGAGACGTTCCGGCCGGGCAGTGAGTTCGTCGTGTTCGATCTGCCCGGCATCGGCAGAGCTGGACTGTCCATCTGCTACGACGCGTGGTTTCCCGAAGTGGCAAGACAACTGGCCTGGCAGGGCGCCGAGTTCGTGATCACGCCGACGAAGACGACGACCAGCGACCGCGCGCAGGAACTCGTGCTGACCCGGGCGAACGCCATCGTCAACCAGATCTACGTGCTCAGCCTCAACGCGGCGGCACCCGGTGTCGGGCAGAGCCTGTTGGTGGACCCCGAGGGCAGGGTCCGGGTGTCCGCAGGCCGGACTCCCGAGGTGCTGACCGACGTGATCGACCTGGACGACGTGAGCAGGGTGCGCAAGTACGGCACGGCAGGGTTGAACCGCATGTGGGCGCAGTTCACCGACGGCGATCCGACCCTGGAACTACCGGTCTACCAGGGCCGGATCGCCCCGGACCGGTGGTCGCCCGCCGGTACCACCGCCGAACGGAGGACCGGATGACCGCACCGGCAACCCGGCTGAGCAGGACACTGACCCTCGGGCCGGTCGTCCTGTTCGGCCTGGCCTACATGGCGCCGATGATCGTGCTCGGCACGTTCGGCGAACTCGCCGACAGTTCGGGCAACGTGGTGCCGACCGCGTACCTGCTTGCGTTGGTGGCGATGCTGTTCACCGCGGTCAGCTACGGCCGGATGGCGCGGGCGTTCCCGGTGGCCGGCTCCGCGTACACGTACACGCGGCGGGCCATCGACTCGCGCGTCGGCTTCCTGGTCGGCTGGGCCGTGCTGCTGGACTACTTCTTCCTGCCGATGGTGATCTGGCTGATCGGCGCGTCGTTCCTGCAGCGCCAGTTCCCCAGCGTGCCGACGTGGTTGTGGATTCTGCTGTTCATCGCGTTGACCACGACGTTGAACGTGATCGGCATCAAGCTGGCCACGAACATCAACCTGCTGCTGATGGCCATGCAGGTGCTCGTGCTGCTGTTCTTCGTGATCCTGTCGCTGCGCCACGTTGCCGCGTCCGACGGCCCGGCCGCGATGTTCTCCGGCCAGCCGTTCGGCAACAGTGGGACAACGGTGTCCGCGGTCGCGGCAGGCGCCGCGATCGCCGCCTATTCGTTCCTCGGCTTCGACGCCATCACCACACTGACCGAGGAGACCAAGGACCCGAAACGCACCATCCCCAGGGCGATCGTGCTGGTCACCGTCATCGGTGGGGCGATCTTCGTGATCGCCTCCTACGCCACCCAACTGGTGGCGCTCCGGTTCCAGGTCCACGACCCGAACTCGGCGGCGTTCGACATCGCGGCCGACATCGGCGGGCGGCTGATGTCGTCGGTGTTCCTGGCCGGACTGGTGATCACCCAGTTCGCGTCCGGCGTCGCGGCGCAGGCCAGCGCGTCCCGGCTGCTGTTCGCGATGGGCAGGGACAACGTGCTGCCCAGGAAGGTGTTCGGCTACCTGCAACGGAAATTCCAGACCCCGGTGATCAACATCGGGCTGATCGGTCTCGTCGGCATCGTCGCCGTCGCGCTCGATCCGGCGACCTCGGTGTCGTTCATCAACTTCGGCGCGTTCACCGCGTTCACGTTCGTCAACCTGTGCGTCATCGGCCTGGCCATCCGCCGGCGGACCCTGCGTGGGCCGAAAGCGGTGCTGGTCAACCTGATCGTGCCGATCGTCGGCGCGGCGATCGACGTGTGGCTGCTGACCAACCTCGATGCCATCGCCATCCGGCTCGGGCTGATCTGGCTGGGCATCGGCATCATCTACCTGGCCTACCTGACCAGGGGATTCCGCAAGCCGCCGCCGGAGATGGACTTCGCGGAGGACGACGAACCGTCCGACCCTGCCGACCTGGAGCCGGCCGAGGCGTGACCGGGCTGGACTTCGTACTGGCCAACACCAGGGCGGTGGCCGTGCCGCTGGTCCCGGAGATCACGCTGCGGCAGACCGACGACGACCCGTTCGCGCTGTGGGAGCGGGCCGGGGTGGAGGTGCCGTTCTGGGCGTTCGCGTGGGCGGGCGGGCAGGCGTTGGCCAGGTACGTGCTGGACCACCCCGACGTGGTGGCCGGCAGGCGGGTGCTCGACCTGGCGTCCGGCTCGGGCCTGGTCGCCGTCGCGGCGGCGCTGGCTGGTGCGTCGGCGGTCACCGCGACCGACGTCGACCCGCTCGCCGTGCTGGCGATCGGCGTCAACGCGGAGGCCAACGGGGTCACCGTGACCGCGTTGCTGGCCGACGTGCTCGACTCGGCAGGCTGTGAAGCGGACGTCGTGCTGGCCGGCGACGTCTGTTACGACGTGGACATGGTGCGGTTGGTGCTGCCCTTCCTGGAGCGGGCAGCGGCCCGAGGTGCCCTGGTGCTGGTCGGTGATCCGGGTCGGGAGTACTTCCCCAGGACCGGTTTCGAGCGGCTGGCCGGCTACCAGGTGCCGGCCACCGGACGGCTGGAGAGCCGGGACGTCACGCCGACCAGCGTGTGGCGCCGGTGCGGATAACCGAACCCCGCGCCGGCGTGCCCGCACCCTGGGCGCAGTGGGTGGCGTGCGCAAGACTGCGTTGATGAGCCAGATCTGGGTGGTCGTGCGGCGGGTGCTGAGGGAGCCGCTGTCCGCGCGACCGTTGTCCGAGCTGGCCTACGTGCTGCTCGCCGCGCCAGTCACCGTGCTCGGCGTGCTGTACGTCGTGGTGTCGCTCGCGGTCGGCGTGGCACTGGCCGTGACCGCGGTCGGTATTCCGCTGATCTCCTGGGCGGTGCCGAGCACCAGGGGCTTCGCCGCGTTCCGACGGCATCGGGCGGCCGGGCTGCTGGGCAGGCGGATCCCCGACCCAGCACCGTTCCGGCCGCCGCCCGGGTTCCTGGCCAGGGTGTCCGCCGGGCTGCGGGATTCCATTGGCTGGCGGGCGATCGGCTACCTCCTGCTGACGCTGCCGCTGGACGCACTCGGGCTGTACGTGGTGGCGGTCACGTGGGCGAGGGGCCTGATCGCGCTGACGTACCCGCTGCAGTTCGCGCTCGGCGTGAACACGTCGGGATTCATCAACGGCCAGGTACGTCAGGTGGTGCTGGTGAACGGCACTGTGGCGGACACCTGGCCTGCGGTGTTGTTGGTCAGCGTCGTCGGGGTGGCACTGTTGCTGGCCGCGCCGTGGGTGGTCCGGGCGTTCCTGCGGTTGGACGGACTGCTGATGCGGCGACTGCTGGACGGGGTGGGTGCCGCGGCGCGGATCAGGGACCTGGAGCGGTCCAGGGCGTACGCCATCGAGGACGTGGCGGCGAGGCTGCGCAGGATCGAGCGGGATCTGCACGACGGCGTCCAGGCCAGGATGGTCGCGCTGACGATGAACCTGACGATGCTGAACGAGACCCTGGGCCCGGACATCTCGCCACAGAGCCGGAATCTGCTCACCGCGGCGCTCGACCACGCGAAGGACGGCATCGGCGAACTGCGACACATGGTCAGCGGCATCCACCCGCCCGCGCTGGACGCCGGCTTGGAGACAGCGCTGGGCACACTCGCGGCCCGCAGCCCGATCCCGGTCGACGTGCGGGCCGAACTGCCGGAGCGCCCGACCGAGGCGATCGAGACCATCGCGTACTTCTCGGTCGCCGAGTTGCTGACAAACGTCACCAAGCACAGCGGCGCCGACCGGGCCACCGTCGAGCTGACCGAGGCGGACGGGCGGCTGGTGCTGCGGGTGACCGACGACGGCAGGGGAGGCGCTGATATGGAAGGAGCCGGCACCGGGCTGCGGGGGCTGACCGAGCGGGTCGGGACCGTGGATGGCCGACTGGCGGTGGACAGTCCGGCGGGCGGGCCTACCGTGATCACCATCGAGCTGCCGCTGCACACCTGAGGGGGCCGTCGGTGCGGATCGTGATCGCGGAGGACTCGGCCATCCTGCGGGAAGGCCTGGCCCAGCTGCTGGCCATGCGTGGCCACGAGGTGGTGGCCGCCGTGCCCGAACCGGTCGCCCTGCTGGCCGCGGTGGCCGAACACCGCCCGGACGTCGCCGTGATCGACATCCGGATGCCACCCAGCCACACCGACGAGGGCCTGCGGGCCGCGATCGAGCTACGGCAGGCCGACGCCAAGTTGGGTGTGCTGCTGTTCTCCCAGTACGTGGAGACCCGTTTCGTCCGCGAACTGCTGGCCGCGGGGTCGTCCGGTGTCGGTTACCTGCTGAAGGAGCGGGTAGCCGACCTCGACGAGTTCACGTCGGCGTTGGAGCGGGTCGCGTCCGGCGGCACGGCGTTGGACCCGGAGGTCGTCACCCAGCTGTTCGGCTCCCGCCAGGACCGCGGCCTGGCCACCCTGACCCCGAGGGAACGCGAAGTCCTGGCCCTGATGGCCGAAGGCAGAACCAACTCGGCGATAGCCAAGCGACTGGTGGTGACCGACCGCGCGATCGAGAAGCACGTCGCCAACATCTTCACCAAACTGGGCCTGTCCGCATCGGACGGCGATCACCGCAGGGTCCTGTCCGTGCTCCGGTACCTGGACGGCCGATGAGCGTCTTCGCTGAGGTCGCTTCCGATGTGCTGGCGCTGCCCGCCGCCGGCGTGCGGATGGTCGCGATCGACGGTGTGGACGGAGCGGGCAAGACGTATTTCGCCGACCAGTTGGCGACCGACTTGAGCCGTGCGGTCCCGGTGATCCGGGCCTCGGTGGACGGCTTCCACAATCCGGCGTCCGTCCGGCACCGCAGGGGCCGAGGTTCGCCCGAGGGTTTCTTCCACGACTCGTACGACTATCAGCG
>DASXYT010000284.1:0-3340 GCA_036502345.1 Pseudonocardiaceae bacterium
AGGGCCTCATGAGCCAGTGCGAGACCACCCAGCAGACGGGGCAGGGCACCGGCGGCGCCCTGTTCGGCTACACGTCGCTGTACGGGTCGGTACCCGGCGGGCAGGCCGAGTACCTGCGGGTGCCGATGGGCCACTACGGCCCGATCAAGGTGCCCGAGGGGCCGCCCGACGACCGTTTCGTCTACCTGTCCGACGTCCTGCCCACCGCCTGGCAGGCCGTGGCCTACGCCGATATCCCGCAGGGCGGCAGCGTCGCCGTGCTCGGCCTCGGGCCGATCGGCGAGATGAGCACCCGGATCGCCCAGCACCACGACGCTGCCGCCGGGTGGGATGTCGGCGTAGGCCACGGCCTGCCAGGCGGTGGGCAGTACGTCGGAGAGGTAGACGAACCGGTCGTCGGGTGGGCCCTCGGGCACCGAGATGGGCAGCGTGTTGCCGAACGGGACTCGTAGG
The DNA here is from genome assembly GCA_036502345.1 of Pseudonocardiaceae bacterium. Taxonomy (GTDB): domain Bacteria; phylum Actinomycetota; class Actinomycetes; order Mycobacteriales; family Pseudonocardiaceae; genus DATEPR01. The sequence continues at coordinate 454 of DASXYT010000284.1, forward strand.
TACTCGGCCTGTCCACCGGGTATCTGCCCGTACAGCTTGGTGTAGCCGAACAGGGAGCCGCCGTTGCCGTACTCGCGCACCTGGGTGGTCTCGCACTGGGAGTGCAGGCCCTGCCCGCACATGAAGCAGCTGCCGCAGGACACGTTGAAGGGCACGACGACCCGGTCACCGACACTGAGCTCGGTGACGCCGGACCCGATCTCGGCGACGACGCCCATCGGTTCGTGGCCGAGGATGTCACCCTCCTCCAGGAACGGTCCGAAGATCTCGTAGAGGTGCAGGTCGGAGCCGCAGATGCCGCTGGAGGTGACCCGGACGACGACGTCGGTGGGGTCCTGGATCGTGGGGTCGGGCACGGTGTCCACGCGGACGTCCCGCTTACCGTGCCAGGTCAGTGCCTTCATGTGAATCTCCTGGTGTTGTCAGTGCTCGCCGGAGCCGGGCTCGGCCATCTGCCGGTGCGCCGCGGCCTTGACCTTGTCCGGCAGCACCTTGTTCGCAGCGCCCTGAGCCTTGGTCTTCAGTGAGCCTGCGACGATCTTGTCCTTGCCTTTCATCAGGGCCTGGAAACCCTGCTTCGCCACCTGCGCCGGGTCGTCCTTTTCGGACTGTCCGACCTTGGTGTCGTCCATCTCTGCGCGGTGGAAAAAGTTCGTCTCGGTGGGACCGGGCATCAGCGACGTGACGACGACGTTGGTGTCCCGTAGTTCGTTCCGCAGCGCCTCGGCGAAGGACTGCAGGAACGACTTGGACGCGTTGTACACGGCCTGGAACGAGCCGGGCATGGTCGAGGCGATCGAGGACGTGACGAGCACGCGACCCTCGTCGCGGGCGGCCATGTCCCGCAGGACCAGCTTCGCCAACTGCACGGTCGAGCGGACGTTGACGTCGATGATCTCCATCTCGTCCGCGAGGTCGGTCTCCAGGAAAGGGCCGCCCTCGCCGACCCCGGCGTTGAGCGCGGCGGCGTCCAAGGGCCGCCCCATGGCTGTGACGGTGGCCCAGAGGCGGCGCACACCTTCGTCTGTGGACAGGTCCTCCTGAACCGATCGGATACTCGCCCCCGTTTCCACGAGGTCGTCTGCGGCGGCGTCCACACCGGTGTCCTCGGCGTTGAGGATCAGGTCGTATCCGTTCTCGCCGAACTGTCGGGCCAATTCCAGGCCGATACCGCTGGACGCGCCGGTCACCAGCGCGAGTGGTCGTGTCTGAGTCATGCGTCCTGATTACCCAGGCGCGAGGGATCCATTCACCGTGTCCGCGCGTCGGCCCACCGCCTGCTGTCGTTTGGGCCAGTGGGCACCGGGTATTTCACCACCACGACGACGCCGGCGGGGAGAGGTGGAAGCATGACCGAACGACAGGCAGGGCAGGAGACCGCCGCTGTGGTGAGGGCTTCGTTGTCCGACACCGTGCGGCTGGGTGCGACGGTGCTGGCGCCGCTGTTGGCCACCGGCGTGATCGTGCGCAGGCCCGCCGCGATGGCGCTCGCCGAGAGGTGGCAGGTCGACGGGCCGGCTGTCCGCCTGCTGCAGGATCTGCGCACCCGGTACGGACCAGGCCCACTGCGCCTCGAGGTCCCGGGTCGGACGGTGGTGCTGCCGTTGTCGGCCGAGGATGTGCGGCGGGTCCTGCACGAGGGCCCGGAACCCTTCACGCCCGCGAACCGGGAGAAGAAGGCCGCGCTGTCGCCCTTCCAGCCCCACGGCGTGCTGATCTCGGAGGGTGACATCCGCACGAAGCGCCGCCGCTTCAACGAGGCCGTGCTGGACACCGACCTGCCGTTGCACCACCTGTCCACCGCCGTGGTCACCGCGGCACGCGAGGAGGCCCGCAGCCTGCTCGGCACGGCCGAGGCCACAGGACACCTGGGCTGGGACGACTTCGCGCGTGGCTGGTGGCGACTGGTCCGGCGGGTGGTGCTGGGAGATGGAGCCAGGGACGACGAGGTCGTCACCGACCAACTGCGGCAGTTGCGCACGGCGGGCAACTGGGCCTACTTGGGGTCACGGCGCACGGGGGTGCGTGAGCAGTTCCAGCAGCGACTTCGTGGCCATCTGCGACGGGCGGAGAAGAACAGCCTGGCATCCTTGGTGGCGGACGCGATGGACATCGACGACCTCGACGCGGCCGGCCAGGTGCCGCACTGGCTGTTCGCCTACGACGCCGGGGGTATAGCGGTCTTCCGGACCCTGGCCTTGTTGTCCGCCCACCCCGAGCAGGAACGCGCTGCGCGCGACGAACTCACCGGAGTCGACCTGTCCGGTCCGCAGGTGTTGCCCGTGCTGCGCGCGGCGTTGTCGGAGGCCCTTCGCCTGTGGCCGACCACGCCCGCCATCCTGCGGGACAGCACGGTCGACACCGACTGGTACGGCACGTCGGTACCGGCGGGCACGGCGTTCGTGGTCTTCACACCGTTCTTCCACCGCGACGACACCACGTTGCCGTTCGCGCATGACTTCGTGCCCGACATCTGGCTGGACGGCAGGGCATCGGAGCTACCTGCGCTCGTGCCGTTCAGCGCGGGACCGGCTGAGTGTCCCGGCCGTAACCTGGTGCTGCTCACGATGAGTGCCCTGCTCGCGGCACTGTTGGAACAACATCGGTTCCGTCTGCTGTCCGGTCCGAGCCTGGACCCTGGCGCGCCCTTGCCCTTCACGATCGACAACTTCGGCCTGGACTTCGCCGTCGAAACCGCAGACCAGTCACGGCCGATGTCCAGCCGTGTCGGTCGTCAGGTTGGATGAAGCGGCGCCTCTGGGTAACCGGCTGAGCGCCTGCCGGCTCGTTTCCGCGGTCAGGTTCGTCGCATCGCGAGCAGGGCGATGTCGTCGCGAGCGGGTTCCGCACCGACGAGTGCGGCCATGATCCGAGCGCACACCACTTC
>DASXYT010000285.1:0-39118 GCA_036502345.1 Pseudonocardiaceae bacterium
CCCGCAGGCGGCCGGTCAGCACCTCGTCCCGGATCCGACTCGCTACCTGGTCGCTCAGGCGGGAGCGCTGCAGCTGTCGGGATGGCTCCAGATCGGTCATAGCGACCCTTTCGAACGCGAGCGGACTTCACCGGACGGTCACTGTACAGACAGGGATTGACCGCCCAGCACCTGCATTGTAGCCTGGATACAGGATACAAGGAGGGGTTTTGTGACTACTTCCCAGCGTTACAGCTACGCCGTGTCGAGTGAGTTCCCCGGATTGGATGACGCGAGCCTAGAGGAGGCCCGGTCGCTGATCGGCGTGCCCTTGCGGCGCGACCACTTCCGGTGGAACTACACGGTGGCTGCGGACAGTGTCCGGCAGTTCACCAGGGGGATCAGCGACGAGAATCCGCTCTACATCGACCCGGACTACGCGGCGAAGTCGCGGTTCGGGCGGATCATCGCGCCGCCGACCTACCTCTACTCCATCGACCGGGGCCACGTCGCACCACGGCTGCGTTCGGTGCAATGGATCTACGCCGGTACCGACTGGGAGTGGTACGAGACCCTCTACGACGGCATGAAGGTGACGTCCGAGGCGCAACTCGTGGCCGCCAACTGGGTCGAGGGCACCATGGCCCGCAAGATGATCCTGCAGGAGGGCGAGGTCCTCTACCGCGCCGAGGACGGCAGGCTGCTGGCCAAGGCGCGCACGAAGATCTTCCGCATCCCGAGGGCCCGGGCCAGCGGTGGCCTGTCCTACAAGACCAGGGAGCCGTACAAGTACTCGCCGGAGGAGATGGAGGCCATCGAGGCCGCCATCGACGCCGAGGAGATCCGCGGCGCGCAGACCCGCTACTGGGACGACGTGCATGCCGGTGACAACCTGCAGGCGCTGGTCAAGGGTCCGTTCAACATGAGCGACATGGTGATGTTCTACTGCGGCAGCGGCTGCTTCTACCTCGCTCACGAGATGGCGTTCAAGCACCGCCGCCGCCACCCGGCCGACGCGTACACCGACCCGAAGACCGGCACCAAGGACCACCCGGCGCGCGGGCACACAGAGGAGTACATGGCCGCCGAGGTCGGCATGCCCGGCCGCTACGACAGCGGTCTGCAGCGGATCTGCTGGCTCGGCCAGGTCGTCACCAACTGGATGGGCGACGACGGCGACATGCTCGAACTCAAGACCAAGCTGCGCAGGCCGAACGTCTTCAGTGACACCCAGTGGTGCACGGGCACTGTGGTGCGCACCCGGACCGCCGGTGGCGACCACCTCGTCGACGTCGAGTTGCGCGCGGTCAACCAGTACGGGACAACGACAACGGAGGGGACAGCCGTGGTCCGGCTGCCGGCCAGGACCGCCTGACCGTCCATCCGTTTCCACCGAGGGAGCCAGTGATGCCGACCGAGGTACGCGACCACGCATCGGCGGCCGCGCTGATGTGCGACGTCGCCGAGGACGGCGAACTGCATGTCGTGTCGCCGATGTTTCCAGGCCAGCCGGACCAACTGCTCACCGCGCTGATCACCGAGGGGGCACGGCGGGGCATCGGTCTGGTGCTCTACACGGCCGACCTGAGCGGCAGGTACGAGTTCGCGGCCGATCTCGACCCGGCCGCCGCCGGCGTCCGCATCGTCACCATCGGCGGCCGGGTATCGACCCGGTTGGCCCCGATGATCGACTACCTGCCGGTGACGCTGTTCGAGATCGACCGCTCGTTCGCCGAGCGGCGCATCCGGGTGGACGTCTTCGCGGCGCAGGTCACCGCGCCGGACGCCGACGGGTACTGCTCGTTCGGGCCGGTCGTCTCGTACTCGCCTGCCGCCATGTCCGCCGCCCGCATGGTGGTGCTGGAGGTGAACGACGGCTTCCCGCGCATGCAGGGCTACCGGGGCGTGCAGCGGGATGCGGCGGATGTCGTGGTGCTGGCGGGCGCCGACGACGTCCGTGAGTTGGGGGCGGCGGTGGCCGGGCCGGTCGAGGAGACGATCGGTGGGCTGCTCGCCGCCCTCATCCCGAACGGCGCCACGACCCAGTTGGGCATCGGGGCGATCCCCGAACGGTTCCTCAGTGCGCTGGCCGGCCACAAGGACCTGCGCATCCACTCCGGTGCCATCCCGGAGGCCGCGATCGAGCTCATCGACGCCGGCGTGTTCTCCGGCGGCGACGCCCATCTCACGACATCGCTGCTCGGCACCCGCAGGCTCTACGAGTACGCGGCGGACCCGCGCAACGGGATCCGGGTGGAACCGGTGTCACTGACCCACGCGCCGACGACGCTGATGGACGTCGGCCCGCTGTTCTCGGTCAACTCGGCGTTCGAGGTCGACCTGTCCGGCCAGGTGAACGCCGAGTACTCCGGTGGCCGCAAACGCGCGTCGGCGGGCGGCCAGTCCGACTTCGGGCGCTGGGCGCACCTGACCGGCGCCAACATCATCGCCATCCGCGCCAGGACCAGATCCGGTGGGCCGAGCATCGTGCCGACGCTCAGCGCGCCGTATGCCGTCACCACCCACCGCAGCGACCTGGACTACGTCGTCACCGAGTACGGCGTCGCGAGCCTGCGGTCGAAGACCCTCCGGCAGCGGGCCGAGGCACTGGCCGCCATCGCGGCACCGGAACACCGGGCGCAGACCGAAGCCGCCGTCGCCGGCGCGGTCATGGTCGACGCCACGTGAGCCAGCACGTCGATTTCGCCAGTCGATTCGATCGGAGCACCGGATGACCGACGCGGCCATGCAGCACCTGCACACCATGCTCGATCCCCGCTCGATCGTCGTGGTCGGAGCGTCCGACCGGGGCGACAAGCCGGGTGCGCGGATCACCAGGGTGCTGGTCGACTCCGGCTTCCAGGGGAAGATCTACGGCGTCAACCCACGCGAGATCAACGTGCCCGGGGTGCAGTGGCTGCCCACTGTGGACGATCTGCCCGAGGTGCCCGACCTCGCCTGCATCGCGGTGCCGGCCGAACTCGCCGTCGACGCGTTCGAACGGCTCGCACCGCGTGGGCTGCCGGCGGCGGTGGTCTACTCGTCCGGCTTCTCCGAGTCTGACGACCGCGGCAGGGTGTTGGAACAGCGGCTGGTCGAGCTCGCGCGAACGAACGACGTGGCGCTGTGCGGGCCGAACACCGCGGGCTACGTCAACATGGCAAGCGGCTTCATCGGCTCGTTCACCCACGCACTTGCCGAAGGCAATCCGGACACCGGCGTGGCGATGGTCATCACGCAGAGCGGCGCGGTCGGCGGCATTCTGCTCACGCACATGCGGGAGCGGCGGATCGGCGTGAGCAGCTGGATCTCGGTGGGCAACGGCGGCCTGCTGGACGTGCCGGACTACCTGGAGTTCGCGGCCGACGATCCGGCGACGCGTGTCGTGTGCCTGTTCCTGGAGGGCCTCAAGGACGGTCCCCGGTTCCTGCGTGCGGCGGCCAGGTGCCGTGCCGCCGGCAAGACCATCGTGGCGTACAAGGCGGGCACGTCCGAGTCGGGTTCGCGGGCCGCTGCCTCGCACACCGGCAACCTGGCAGGCTCGGAGGCGGCCTACGACGGCGCCTTCGCCCAGGTCGGCGTCATTCGGGCGCACTCGATCCGCGAGTTGGTCGACATCACGCAACTCGCGTCCTGGTGCGGGACGGACATCGGCCCGCGTGGCGTCGCGGTCTCCGTGTCGGGGGCCGGCTGCACGGTGCTCGCCGACGAGTTCGACCGGAACGGTCTGCGGCTGGTCGACCTGTCCGGGTCGACCGTCGAGCGGCTCGCCGGTGTGCTGCCGACCTACAGTCAGCAGGCCAATCCCGTCGACCTCACCGGCTCGGTGCTGGAGGACGTGAGCAGGCTGGCCGAGGTGATCCGCGCCATCGTGGCCGACGAGAGTGTCGACTTCGTGATCCTGAGCTTCGCCACCAACAACCGGACCGACATCGCGGCTGCGATCGACGGGGCGTGGGACCGCAGCAAGCCGTTGCTGGTCGTGCTGCCGGTCGCCGAGACGTCGGCGACGGCGATGCACCAGCCGCTGACCGCAGCCCGGGTGCCGACCTTCCGGGACCTGAAGGACGCGGTAGCGGCGGTGGCGGCGATCGCTCCTCCTACGACTGCTGCTGCTCCCGCAACGCACGCGCCTGGTGAGTCGAACGGTGGCTGGCTGGCCGGCAGCGAGGCACTGGCACTGTTGGCCGCCGCCGAGGTGCCCGTAGCGGCAAGTGAACGCGCCCGCGATGCTGAGGAGGCCCGTGCGATCGCGGAGCGGTTCGGCAGTTCCGTGGTGCTCAAGCTCGATCACCCGGCCGCGCTGCACAAGACCGAGATGGGCGGTGTGCGGGTCGGCATCGCGTCGTCGGACATCCCGGACGCGTGCCGGCAGATGGTGCGCGCGGTCGAGGCGACCGGGACCGACTTCGCGCCGCTCGGCGGATTCGTCGTGCAGGAACTCCTGTCCGACGGTGTCGAGGTGCTGGTCGGCATCACCCCGGACGACACGTTCGGGCAGGTGCTGACGATCGGTCTCGGCGGAACGGCGGTCGAGTTGTTCCGCGAGGTCGCCTGCCGCGTGGTGCCCGCGTCGGCCGACGACATCCGCTCCGCCGTCGAGCAGACCGTGCTCGGTCGCATGCTGCACAACGGACGGACCGGCAGAGGTGACCTGGAAGCGCTGGTCGAACTCGTGCGGCGCTTCGGTGAGTTCGTCGCCGAGCGCCCAGGCATCGTCGAGGCCGAACTGAACCCGGTGATGGTCAGGGGAGTGGGCAAGGGGGCTGTCGCGGTCGACGCCAGGATCAAACTGGTAAGCAAACTGCACAGTTGACTTAAACTGCGATCATGGCGGACGAGACGGACACCCTCGCGGTGGCCGGTGATCTCCGTGTCGTGCTCGGCCAGCTCACCCGCAGGCTCCGCCAGCAGTCCGACACGGGGGACTTCACCCGGTCGCAGGTCGCGGTCCTGGCCCGCCTGGAGCGGGACGGCCCGGCGACCATGACGATGCTCGCCCGCGCCGAAGGGATCCGCCCGCAGTCGATGGGTGTGATCATCTCCTTCCTACAGGACGGAGGGCTGGTCAGCGGCGTGCCGGACCCGGGCGACGGCCGCAAGACCGTGCTCTCCCTCACCGACGCCGCCCGAGAGCGGTTCGCCACCGGCAGGCTGGCCAGGGAGGACTGGCTGTTCCGAGCGATCCGCAGCCAGCTCGACCCGGCAGAACAGGACGAGCTGGCGGCGTGCGTGGCGCTGCTGAAACGGCTCGCCGAGTCGGCGTAGCGTCGACCCTCCACTCCGGACGTCTTGACCTTCACCCTGGGGCAGACCGCACAGTGAACGCAGCCGGGCAACACGGCCCGGAACGAGGGAGACGACGATCGTGGACCTGCTCACCATCAGTGCGTTCGCGCGCCTGGCCCACCTCTCGCCCAAGGCCCTGCGGATCTACGACGAGCTGCGCCTGCTGCCACCTGTGCGCGTCGATCCGGACACCGGCTACCGCTGGTACTCCCCGGACCAACTGGCCCAGGCCAGGCAGGTGGCGCGGTTGCGTCAACTGGACATGCCACTGACCCGGATCAGGAAGGTCCTGGACCTCCCGCCCGATGCGGCGGCTGTCGAGTTGGCGGCGTACTGGGCCGAGCGGGAACAGGCGCTGGAGGCGAAGCGGGAACTGGTCGGCTTCCTCATCGACCAACTGACCGGAAGGGAAACCGCCATGTACGAGGTGTCCATCCGCAACCTGCCCGCCCGCTCGCTGCTGTCCATCAGCGAGCAGCTCACCGCCGACCAGATCGGCGAGTTCGCCACCCCGCTGTTCGCCCGCTTCGGCGGCCCGACGATCCCGCGCCCGGAAGGCCTCGCGGGTATGCCATTCCTGCGCTACCACGGTGAACTGAGCAACGACAGCGACGCACCCGTGGAGTTCTGCTGCCCCGTCGACGATGCCGAGATCGCAGGCCGCTTTCCCGAGATGACGCTGAGCACCGAGCCGCCCAGCCGGGAGGCGTACGTCACCGTGCCCAAAGCCAACATGATGACCGCGCTCGGCTTCGAGGCGCTGCACCAGTGGCTGATCGACAACAAGGAACAGACCGACTGGCTGCCCCGCCAGATCTTCCTGGTCGACCCGACCACGGTCGACGCGAACGACCCGGTGTACGAGTTGGCGGTCCGGCTGCTCTGAGCACTACATCGCGTCGAGGTAGACCCAGTTCCCGTTGTCCCGCACGAAACGACTGTGCTCGCGCATCGAGCCCGGCTGGTCGTGTACGCGGTAGTCGGCGCGGAATTCGACGGTGCCCTCGGTGTGCAGGAGACTGCCGCCGGTGGTGCTGAGGATGTGCAGCTGAGTCCACTGCTGGGCCGGGTCGAACTCGACCCGTGCCGGTCGGGTGGTGGGATGCCAGCTGCGGAGCAGATAGGCCTCGTCCCGCACCGCGAACGCGCTGAACCGGGAGCGCATCAGCGCCTCGGCAGTCGGAGCCGTGGACCGTCCGCTGTGGTAGGTGCCGCAGCAGTCCTGGTAGTTCCGGTCTGACCCGCAGGGGCAGGCGCGTTTCGACATCTCTTGATTCTCGCATCGGTGCTGTTGCGTGTGGTTTGGGCCTGGCTGCCTCCGCTCCCTCGCCCTTGATCGTTCGACGCCGGGCTGGCGAGTGAAGGGCGCTCGCAAGCTCGCGTCGCCGTTGGCGATGAACGCCTGGCGGCGTTCACCCTTGACACGCCACCCCGACGTCAAGTGCGGCATGGACGAGGGCGCGGAGGAGGTCCAGCGACCCGGCACCCCCGCGCTGCGCTCAGCAACCCCCGGGGGGAAGCCCGATGCCTGGGCATCGGCACGATGCAGACCTGCCCGCTCCCTCGCACAGGCCGGCGATCCAGGGTTGAACACTCAACGCGAGGGAGCGGGCCAACCAAGCCCGAACCAGGGACCGGACGGACCTCGGCGGCCAGCACTCCGCGCCTGGGCCGTGGCACCTATCCACGGATCGGCCTCATCGCACCACCTGCCCGACAGCCAGCGTGCCCTTGGGGTCGTACTGTCGCGCGAGAGCACCGAGCCGCTGCAGCGTCTCAGCGTCATAAGCCCTCGCGATCTCAGCCGGATCCGCACTGGCACCGAAATTGACCATCCTCCCGCCAGAAGACCAGCCCTCCAGCGCCGCCAACGTCCGCGCCGCCACTCCCGCCACAGCATCACCCGACTCCGGGCTCGTCCGGCCCACCAGGCCGACCGAGTAGGCCGCGTCGCGGTGGCTGACCGCGCTGGGGTGGGCCGCGTCCTTGGCGATCGCGCCACCAAGACGGCGTAGCTCGACCACCAGTGGGCTACCTGACCCAGGCCCGGCGACGGCCAGCAGCGCGTCGACCGCATCGGAGGGCAGGCTGTCCAACAGGACGCTGTACTCCTGGTACGGCATGGCATCGGTCGGGTCAGCGTGGATGCTCCCGATCTCCGCTGCGGGAATCTCGCCGATGCCGCCCAACAGTGGAGTGGCCACCCCGCGCAGCGGCATGAACGCCTCTTCAGCCTGCTGCTCGTCCGCCACGCTCGCATACCGGACAGCGATCAGGCGCTTGCCCGCGATGGCAGGTGGCAGCCTCGGCGAGTTGGGCAGTTCGACCAGCACCGCTGAAGTGGTGGCGTGGTCGGGCAGATCAGCCGACCAACTCGCCCACGCGTGCAGCACTGCTGCCGACTCGCTGCCGTCGAAGAAGAAGCTGCCACCGTAGACCGACGCAAGAGGCAGCAGTTCCACCTCGACAGCCGTAACGATGCCAAGAGTGGCCTTGCCGCCCCGCAGGCCCCAGAACAGATCCGGGTGCTCGGTCGCGGTCACATGGCGGACCTGTCCCTCTCCGGCGACGACGTCGAACGCCCGGACGTAGTCCGAGGACACACCGAACGTGGCGGCCAGGGGTCCGATGCCGCCTCCGGTGAGATAGCCGACGACCCCGACATGCGGAGCCGACCCACTCAGCGGCGCCAACCCGTGCGGCGCGGCGGCGTCGACCACCCGCTGCCACACCACCCCCGCACCTATCCGGGCGACCCGGCGCTCCGCATCGACCACGCACTCGTCGAGCTTCGCCGTGTGCACCAGGAGCACGTCATCCCCCAGCGGCACGGCACCGTGCCCGGTGATCTGCACAGCCACACGTAGACCGTGCTCGGCGGCGAACCGCACCGTATGGGCCACGTCGTCGGCATCCGCGACCGCCACCACCGCGGCCGGTGTGACGGGAACAGCAAGGTTCCAGGGCTCGGCGAGCTCGTACCCAGGCTGTCCCGGCGTGGCGATGGTTCCGGTCAGTTGGCCCCGGAGGACCTCGAAGTCGGCTGTCATGGTTCCCAACACTACCACAATGGAACTCTCACGCTCCACAATTGAACTTTCGACTGCTACTATGGCCGCATGGTCATCAACCCGCTCGCCGAAACCAGGGCCCGCGCTCGGACCCGGTCCGCGATCCTGCGCTCGGCGGCGTCCGTGCTCGCGCGCAACAGGACGGCGACGTTGCCGGAGATCGCCGACGCGGCAGGCGTCGGCCGCACCACGCTGCACCGCTACTTCCCGGACCGCGAGTCCTTACTACGCGCCACCACCGACAATTCCGTTCAGGCGCTGCAACAGTCCCTGGTCGACGCGGATGTCCACCAGGGATCGACGGCCGACGCGATGCGCCGCGTCGTGGGCGCGATGGTCGCCGCCGGTGATCACCTGCTGTTCCTGTTCGGCGACCCCGCGGCCCTGGCGACCACCACCTCGTGGCCGACCGAGGACCCGGTCTACGAACTGATCGAACGCGGCCAGGCCGAGGGAGTGTTCGACACGGAGGTCAGTGCGCGCTGGATCCAGCACTCGCTGTGGGCGCTGGTGTACCGGGGGTGCGAGGACGCCGACCGGGGTGAGCTACCGCTCCATGGAGTCGCGGCCACGGTCATCCGAACTCTGGAGACCGGGATCCGTGCGCGCTGACCAGCCCTCGGGTAGGGTGATACCCACCATAGTAGGTACTACACGGGCGGTGTACGAGATGATCGACGTCGGTGATGCTCCACGACTGTCCCTTGGCGAACGGGACCGGCGTTGGGCGAAGACCCGCGCGCTGATGGCCGAGCACAATGTGGACGTTCTGCTGCTGCCCGGGTTGCGCGGTCGCGAGTCCTACGAGAGCTATCTTTCCAACGAGTCGATCCAGGGCATCGTCGTGATGCCGATCGACCGGGACCCCATCTATCTCACGTGGAGCGCCTTCCGCATCGTGGGCCGGACCGACCCGATCAACAGCCGCAAGTACTGGATCGACGACATCCGGTCGGGCCTGCTCGGGCCACTCGTGGTCGACGCGCTGCGCGAACTTGGTGCGACGTCCAGCCGCATCGGTGTGGTCGGGATCAACAGCAAGAACCCCATGGAACTGGAGGGGTTCGTGCCCTACGCGACGTGGCAGCACGTCCTGGAGGGTGCCCCCGAGGCCGAGTTCGTCGAGATGTCGTCGCCGTTCGGTCTGATGATGCTGGCCAAGGGCGAGGAGGAACTCGCCGTCGCCCGGCACACCGCCGCCGTGGGCGAGTTGCTGGCGCAGAAGATCCTCGACGTGGCCCGGCCCGGTATCCGGGACAGTGACCTGTTCGCCGCCATCGTGGAGGAGAGCTACCGCGCCGGCCTGACCCTGACGCCTCCGTCGGTGATCATCAAGACCGGCAAGGACACCATCTCCTGGGGGCCGCCGGAGTGGGGCTACTCCGACGACCCGCCGCGCGTCATCGAGGCGGGCGATCTGGTCACGTGCGAGCTGATGCCGACCTACGCCGGTATCGAGACACAACAGCAGGTCCAGGTGGTGATGGGCCCGATCACGCCGCAGCAGCGCAAGCTGGCCGACCTGGCGCGCGCCGCGTACGACATCGGCCTGGAGACGATCAAGCCCGGCGTCACGTTCCTCGAACTGAACGACGCGATGGCCAAGCCGGTGCTGGACGCCGGTTGCTGGCACCTCTCGCCGATGATCCACAGCGTGGCGCCGGCGCTGCTGCTGGGCTCGCTGCACGGTGGCGCCCAGGCGCACCTCGGCGAGGAGTTCCCCTGGTTCAAGCAGTTGCCGCCGTCTCAGGACGGTGTGTTGGCCGAGGGCATGCTGTTCTCGTTCGAGCCGAACGCGTGCATCGGTAGGGAACGGGTGAACATCGGCGGCACGGTCGTGGTCGGCGCGTCCAGCCCCGAGGAGCTGAACTCGCTGCCCTGCAACCTGCTCTCCATCGAGCTCTGAACGAAACAGGCCCCGGCGCGAGCCGGGGCCTGTTCAGCTCACTTGAGCCCTTGGATCTTCGCCACCGGGATCGGGCCGGGTGGCTCAAGGACACCGTCGGACAGATAGGTGCCGATCCGGTTGCCCGCGGTGATCGGCAACAGCACGCACGACGCCCGGTCGGGCGAGTGGTGCACGGTCAGACGCGCCGCGGTCTGGCGGTGGATGTGGCCGAACGACGTGGCACGCAGGGGATCCATCGGCTTCTCGTCGTCAGCCAGCTTGACCCGTAGGCCAATCCGCTCACCGATCTGCACCTCGCGGGCCATCGGCGCGAGCGCGACCTTGACCGCGTACACCTCGCCGGGCGTCAACGGCTCCCGGCTGGCATGCAGGTGCCGGGGCAGCCACGGCTCGCTGCCCTCCTCGTCCAGTGCGCGCTGTGACGCCCGCAGCCACCCCCGGGACAACTCCTCCTCGGTGCCGTCCGTCCGCAGCACGAACATCGAGACGAACAACAGCGCCTCGGTGTCGCTGGTGGAGATGTGGCCCTCGAACACCGCGGGACCCAGGAGATCGGTCTTCTCCATCAGCTTCGGCGACAGGAACGTCGCGTTGCCACGGTGGAACGGCGAGTCCGCGAAGCTGGTGGACGTCTCGTGGTCCCACAGTTCGTGTTCGGACAGCAGCGCTTCGTCGTGCAGGTAGAACGGGGTCCACTTGGTCTCCGGCAATGGCCATTCGGTAGCCGTCTGCCACGCGCCCAGCCCTGGCATGAACAGTTCCACCGCGTCCTCGTCCATGAACCCGGTGTCGTTGCCGAGCAGCCAGTGGTCGAACCAGCGCAGCGAGTGGTACTGCAACTGGTAGAGCGGCCGGTCCAGGTACAGCGCCGGGCCGATCATCAGCTTCTTCGGGCCCCGCCACTTCTCCCAGTTGCGGAACGCCGACGTCAGCTGCAGGCCGTAGATCCCCCAGCAGGCACCGAAGAACGCGGGCACGCTCGTGGCCCGGTAGTCGACCCGGCGCTGGGCGAAGAACTCCGAGTCCTGGGCGTTGAGCAGAATGTCCACCAGGAACGCGTTGTGCCGCGAGCCGGGGTTCTCCAGCGCCGCCTTCAGCGGTGGAACCGCGCAGACATCGTCATCCTGGAGCAGCGCCGCGACACCCGCGCGGTAGGCCTCCTCGCCGACACGGTCCCGGACCAGGCTGCTGTAGCGCAGTGCGTCGAGCTTCTCCCGCCAGCCGACGAGGAACCCGTAGCTCAGGATGCCGCCGTGGTAGGCGAGGTCGCGGTAGATGTCGGTCAGCCCGTACGGCGCGAAGATCGCCTTCAGCGCCGGTGGTTCCCGCATCGCGACATGGATGGCCAACCGGGAGAAGTAGGACACGCCGAACAGCCCGACGTTCCCGGTGCACCACGACTGGCCGGCCAGCCAGCCGATCGCCTCGGCCGCGTCGTCGGCCTCGGTCGGCCCCATGAACTGGAACTCACCGGAGGACTTGCCGGTGCCCCGGACGTTGAACACGCCGTGCGCGTAGCCGCGCCGGGCGAAGAAGTAGGGGTCGCCTGCCTCCATCCAACCGCGCTGCAGCCCGAAGCCGACCGGCTTGATCGGTCCGAACTGGAACTCGTTGTTGTAGGGGTGGAAGCCGACGAGCAGTGGCACCGGCTCGTCGGTCACCGGGCGGAACATCCTGCCGACAAGGACATTGCCGTCGGCGAGCGGTACCTCGAAGTCCTCTTCGACGACCACGTCGAACCGGCGTGCTGAAAGTTCCCAGTTCTTTCCGAACATGTGACGGGATGTTAGCATACCTACCACGGTAGGTACTAGAAGGGACAGTATGGACATGCCCGTTGAGGTAACCATTCCCACGCGCTACGGCGACGAGGTCAGAGCGGACCTGTACCTGCCCGACGGCCACACCGCCGGCGACAAGGTCCCCGTCCTCGTGGCCGCGTCGCCCTACCAGAAGTCGTTGGCCCGCCTACCCGTGGCCGGCGTCTTCCCGTTCCGCGAGACCGGCCCCACCGAGCTGTACCTGGCCAACGGCTACGCCTTCGTCTGGGCGGACGTGCCAGGCTCCGGCCGCTCCACCGGCACCTGGGACCCGGTGTCGACAAAGGAGGGACACGCTCTCTACGACATCATCGAGTGGGTCGCGGCGCAGGAGTGGTCCACCGGCAACGTCGGCATGATCGGCGAGTCGTACTACTGCTGGAGCCAGTGGAACGCGGCGCGCATGCGGCCACCGAGCCTCAAGTGCATCGCCGCGTTCGACGGCGGCAGCGACCTCTACCGGGACTGGCTCTACAAGGGTGGCATGCCGGACTTCGGCTTCATCTCCTCGTGGACGGCGGCCCTCCTGCTGCAGCACCAGGTCGAGGGACATCCCATCACCGGCGGTGACCGGCACCTGCACCTCTCGCACGTCTACGAGCACCCGTTCGACGACGAGTGGCACCGGGACCGCTCGCCGTTCTGGGATCTCGACCAGGTCACCGCGCCGGTGCTGTCGGTGGGCGCCTGGGTCAAGGGGTCACTGCACATGCGCGGCAACGTCGAGGGCTTCCGCAAACTGCCCGGCCGGAAGAAGCTCCTGCTGCTCGGCGGCAACAACGCCAGCGAGATCCAGAAGCTGTACGAGACGCCAGAGTTCCACGCCGCCGAACTGCTGCCGTGGTACGACCACCATCTCAAGGGCATCGACAACGGCATCATGGACGGGCCGGACGTCCGGCTGTGGGTCAACCGTGGCACCAGCTATCGCAGCGCCGACGAGTGGCCGCCTGCCGGGTCCAGCCCCACCGCGTTCCACCTGAGCGCCGAGCCGAGCGGCGCCGTCGCGTCGCTCAACGACGGTTCGCTCACCGAGGGCGAGCCGAGTGCCGAGCCGTCGGCCACCAGCTTCTCCTACCCCGACCCGAAGTGGTCGGTCGGCACCACGATGATGACCCCGCACGGCCCGGACCACCTGGCTCGCATCCTCACGTTCACCACTCCCGAGTTCGACCGGGTCCGCGAGTTCACCGGCGACGGCCACCTCGTGTTGTTCGCGTCCACCGACCAGACCGACATCGACGTGGTCGTCCGCATGGCGGTGATCGGCGTGCCGGGTGCCCCGTCCAGGGGCTTCGAGTTCATCGGCCGAGGTTGGCTGCGCGCGTCCCGGCGGGCCGAGGACAAGGAACTGTCCACCGAGATGCGGCCGTTCCACACGCACGACCACGCCGACGAACTCGTGCCGGGCGAGATCTACGAGATGCGCGTGCCGCTGGTGCCGATGTCGTTCCTGGTGCACCCGGGGGAGCGGCTGCGGCTGGAGATCAGCTGCACCGACTCGCCCGCCCTGGAAGGCCGGATGTTCCAGTGGTACGGCCTGAAGGTCGGCACCGACACCTACCACCACGACGCGGTGCACGCCTCCCGGCTGGTGCTGCCCGAGATGGCGGAACCGCAGGGCTGACAGGCCGTTCGGCGGCGGTCAGAGGCGTTCCACCAGGACCGCCATACCCTGGCCGCCGCCGACGCACAGCGTTGCCAGCCCGTACCGGCCGGAGCGTTCGTCCAGGTTGGTCAACAGGTTGCACAGCAGCCGGATACCGGTCATGCCGAACGGATGGCCGAGCGCGATCGCACCGCCGGACGGGTTGAGCTGGGCGGGGTCGATGCCGATCTCGTTGCTGACCGCGAGGACCTGGGCGGCGAACGCCTCGTTGAACTCGACCACGTCGATGTCGGCGATGGTCAGCTTCGCCCTGCGCAGCACCTCGCGGATCGCCTCGATCGGCCCGACGCCCATGATCGACGGGTCGACGCCGCTGACCGCCGTGTGCAGCACCCGAGCCCTCGGCGTGAGCCCTTCACGTTCCGCCGTCTCGGACGTCACCATGATCGCCGCCGCGGCGCCGTCGTTGAGCGGGCACGAGTTGCCGGCGGTGACGCTGCCGCCGTCGCGGAACACCGGTTGCAGTGTGGCCAGCCGTTCCAGTGACGTGTCCCTGCGTGGCCCGTCGTCGGTCCCGACCACCGTGCCGTCCGGCAGCCGCACCGGCAGGATGTCGCGGGCCAGCACACCGGCATCGGTGGCGGCGACCGCCTTGCGGTGACTGTGCAGTGCGAACTCGTCCATCGCCTGCCGCGAGATGTGGAACTGCTCGGCGACGTTCTCCGCCGTGATGCCCATCGGCACGTAGACGTCGGACAGCGGGCCGTCGGTGAACGCCGGATGCTTGTCCTCGTCCTTCGTGGTCCGGCCGACCTGGCTGATCGACTCGACACCGGACACCAGGTAGGCGTCGGCCTCGCCGGACCACAGCGCGTGGGTGGCCACCCGGACCGCCTGCAGGCTGGACGCGCAGAACCGGTTGATCGTCGAGCCCGGCAGGCCCACCGGCAATCCGGCCAGCAGCGACGCCCGGCGAGCCAGGTTCGCGCCCTGCTTGCCCTCCGGATACGCGGTGCCCAGGGCGTGGTCGGCGATCAGCGCGGGGTCGATGCCGGACCGGCGCACGGTCTCCGCGATCACGCCGGCCACCAGGTCGTCCGGCCGCACGTCGCGCAGCGAACCCTTGCTGGCGCGGCCGATCGGCGTGCGCAGCGCGGTCACGATCAACGCTTCAGGCATCGGCGTTCTCCCGCAACTGGGCTACCAGGTCCTTCTTGGACACCTTGCCGACCGGGGACAGCGGGAACTCCGTGTAGATCCGCAGGTACTCGGGCAGCTTGTACTTGGCCAGTTCGTAGCCGCGCAGGTGCTCGATCAGCTCGGGCAGGGTCACCGACATGCCAGGGCGCAGGATCACGCAGGCGCACATCCGCTCGCCGAGCACGTCGTCGTCCACCGGGACACACGCCACGTTCAGCACGGCTGGATGGTTGAGGATCAGGTTCTCGATCTCCTCGGCGGAGATCTTCTCGCCACCCCGGTTGATCAGGTCCTTCTTCCGGCCCGCCACGACGTAGTTCCCGGTGTGGTGTCGCCACATCAGGTCGCCGGACATGTAGAAGCCGTCCGGCGAGAACGCTCGCGCGTTGTGCTCCTCGGCGTTGTAGTAGCCACGCAGCGTGTACGGGCCACGCGTCCACATCTCGCCGACCTCGCCGTCGGCGACCTCGACGCCGTCCTCGTCCATCAACAGCACTTCGTCGTCCTCGCAGATCGGCCTGCCGACCGTCTCCAGCCGCACCTCGGCCGGGTCGTCCAGCCGGACGAACATCAGCAGTCCCTCGGCCATGCCGAAGTTCTCCTGCACCGTCGCCTCGGGGAAGACCTGCTTCGCGCGGGTGCGGGTCTCCGGTTGCAGGCGCTGCCCGCCGCTCTGGATGACCCGCATCGACCGCAGGTCGAAGTTCGCGGCGGCAGAGTCGTTGATGATCTTGATCAACAGGGCGGGCACGACGTGGATGTGGGTGGCGTGGTCGCGGTCGATGCGCTCGAACAGGTGCGGTGCCCTGGTCGACGTGGACAGCGCGACGGTGGCGCCGCTGAACAGGAAGCCCTGCATACCGGGGCAGGCCAGCGGCAGATTGTGCGACACCGGCAGCACGTCGAGCAGTACGTCGCCCTCGCGGACGTCGCACACCGACACGGCCAGCTTCGAGTTGTACGCGTAGTCGTTGTGGCTGCGTGGGATCAGCTTGGGGATGCCTGTCGTGCCGCCGGACAACTGGAAGACGGCGGGGTCCTCTGGGTCGACGGCCTTGCGGTATCCGGCCAGTTCGTCACTGGTCGTCGTCGGCTCGCCGACGTGCAGGGTCTCCAGCCGGACCAGGTTGGTGGCGTCAGCAGGCGCGCCGAGCACGATGTGGTGCCGGAGTTGTGGCTGCTGCGCCGCGATCCGGCTGAAGATGGACAGGAAGTCGGCATCCTTGGCCGCCGCAGGCGACACCAGGGCGACCGATCCGGACAGTCGGACGAACTGCTCGACCTCACGGAAGCGGTGCGACGGCAGGGCCATGATCGGGATGACGCCGATGTGTTGCAGCGCGACGTAGAACGAGGCGAACAACGCGGTGTTCGGCAGTTGCAGGACGACCCGGTCGCCGTTGCGCAGCCCGAGATCGATCAGCGCCCTCGCGGTGCGCTCCGCCCGCTCGGCCAGTTCGGCGTAGGTCAGGCTCTCGTCGTCATCGATGATCGCCACGCGGTCGGGCCACTGTGCGAAGGCGTCCAGGTAGTGCTCGATGAGCGCCCGGTCCACCCAGTAACCCTTGGCGCGGTAGCGGTCGGCGTACTCCTGGGGGAACGGCGTCACACCCGCGATCTGCACGTCGAGCAACCTTTCGTCGACCTAGTATCTACTCACGTAGTTACTAGAGCATAGCCGACGGAAACGCGATCGTGGAGCCCTGTGTGACCAGGTCAGGCAGGCCGACGGCGCTGCCGGCGGGCCGGCTTTGCCTCGGGGGCCTGCTTGCCGCGTTCGTCGTTGCGGCTGATCAGGGCCTCCAGGCCGGGGCCGTAGCTCGCGTCCAGCTCACTGCGGAAGTCACGATAGATCCGTTGGACGTAGATGTCATGCCGGATGTAGCCCTTGACCACCGACAACAGCATCGGGTCGCCGCCGGAGATGCTGTCCCAGTCGTCACCGGCGGGCGCCAGCGCCCAGAACGCGGCGGCGTTGTCCACCACCAGGGCGAGGTGCCTGGCCTGGTGGTGGCGGTAGATCACGCCGTCGGTGCTGCTGTGCGTGAGGATGCGCCCGTGCTCGAAGTTCAGCGGCGTCTTGCCGAAGCACAGCGCGTCGATCTGCACCTCGCGGCCGTCCGCTTCGCACAGTGCCGTGCGCAGGTCGGCCAACTGTTCCGCGTGGGCGGAGACGTAGATGTGTCGGGTGGCGTTCTCGATCGCGGCCGTCGCCGACGCGGCAATCGAGTCCCACTGCCGGGCGCCCTCGAAGACGTGGATGTCGCCTGCCGGTCCCGTTTCGGCGACCTGCCGCAGCCCGTCCTTGGCATCGGTCAGCCAGCCCTGGAACCGGGCCTCCAACTGGTCCAGCAGGACGTCCGGCGCGATGGCGACGTATCGGGCAGGGTCGTGCCCGATACGGACGACGGCCTGCTTCTCCTCAAGGCGGCGCAGCGTCTCGTAGACCTTGGGCTGCGGCACCTGGGTGGCGTTGGACAGTGCATACCCGGTCATCGCCGGCTTGCCGACCAGGCCGACGTAGGTGCGGGCCTCGTACTGCGAGAAGCCCAGTCTGATCAGCTGATCGACGACCTTCGCGTGCTCAGCCATAGGGCCCCCTCCTGGTCGTGACATCCGCCCTCCCAGGGTCTCTGACTGGGATGACTACCCGCGTAGTTAGGCTACTGTCCCATATTACGCGGAGACTGTCCGCACGACCGGCGGAATTCGAGGTGGGAACGGCGGATGCGGGTTATCGCGATCGAGGAACATTTCACGACCGAGGATTTGATCATAGCCGAGGGGGCGGACGGCGGCGGCCCGACCGCGAAGCTGCTGGACCTGGGCGCCGGGCGGATCGCCGACATGGACGCGGCAGGCGTGGACGTCCAGGTGATCTCCACGAGGGCGCCCTCGGTGCAGAACCTCTCGGCTGCCGACGCTGTTCCGCTGGCCAAGGCCGCCAACGACCGACTCGCCGCCGCGGTCGCCGAGTACCCCGACCGGTTCGCCGGATTCGCGACGTTGCCAACCTCCGCGCCCGCGAAGGCAGCGGCCGAACTGGAGCGCACTGTGCGGGAGTTCGGATTCAAGGGCGCCATCCTGCATGGTCACACCAACGGCCGGTTCCTCGACGATCAGGAATTCTGGCCCATCCTGGAATGCGCTGAAGGCCTCCGCGTACCGGTCTATCTGCATCCGACGCCGCCCACCCCGACCGTATTCGACGCGTATTTCAGCGGTCTCGCGGCGCCGGTCGCCGGAGCGCTCGCCAAGGCGGGCTGGGGCTGGCACGCGGAGACGGGACTGCACGCCCTCCGGCTGATGGTGGCCGGCGTGTTCGACCGGTTCCCGGCCCTGCAGATGATCATCGGGCACATGGGGGAGTACCTGCCGTTCTCGATCGCCAGGGCGGACACGGCCCTGCGTGCGGTCACCGGCCATCTCGGACGGTCGGTGGCCGACTACTTCCAACAGAACTTCCACATCACCACCAGCGCCTACTTCACGCTGCCGCCGTTGCAGTGCGCCCTGTCGGTGGTGGGCGCCGACCGGATCATGTTCGCCGTGGACTATCCGTTCTGTACCGCTGTGGACGGTGTGGACTTCCTGCGGTCGGTGCCGGTTTCGCCGACCGACCGGGAGAAGATCGCGCACGTCAACGCGGAGCGTCTGCTCGGTCTCTGAGCGTTCTCAACCGTAACGAGTACGCAACCCACAGAAGACAGTAGTTGCGTCGATCACACCTGTTCTCGTAGCCTCACTACCGCAGGAGTTAGTACGCGGGGTCCAACGAGGGATGAGGCGGAAGCGTGAGCCGTATCAATTGGACGAGGAGACTCGGGGCCACCGCCGCGGTGCTGGTGGCGTTCCTACTCGCGGCCGCGTGCGCCAGCAGCAGCGGCAGCAGCGGTTCGTCCGGCAGCGGTGGATCGCCTGCCTCAGGAGGTGCGGCCAGCAGCGGCAAGCAGATCTCGGTCGGCTACCTGCTCGCCGCTCCGGTCTCGGCACTGGAGGCGATCGGCAAGGGCATCCAGAAGGAGTCGGCCGCGCTGGGCATGAACTTCCAGCAGATCAGCGCGAACTTCTCGGCCGACCAGCAGGTCGCCGGCATGCAGGCGCTGGAAGCCAAGCACGTCGACGTGATCATCAGCGCTCCGCTGGTGCCGGCCAGCTTCTTCCAGGCCGCGCAGACCGCCAGCGGCATGGGTATCCACGTGCTGACCTACAACAAGGCCGGCCCCGGCGTGAGCTACGCGGTGACCAACCCGGACACCGCCGAGGCGAACAGCATCGTCGGCACCCTGGCCAAGCACCTGCGGTCGGAGAACAAGCCGTGCAACATCGGCATCATCGAGGGCCAGCCGACCGCTCCGCCGCTGTTGGCCCGTAACACCGGGTTCACCGCGGGCGCCAAGGCCGCCAACTGCAACGTCCTGGCCACCCAGGTCGCCACGACGACCACAGCAAGCCAGGGTTCGTCCATCGCCAACTCGTGGAAGACCCGGTTCGGCTCGCAGATGACCGGCATCGTGGTCATCAACGACGACGTGGCGCTCGGTGTGCTGCCGGTGCGTGGCGGGCAGTTCAGCCCCGAGGTGGTCAGTCTGAACGGTGAGCCCGCCGCGGTGGCCGCTGTGCAGAACGGCTCGATGTACGCCGACGCCGGTCTGGAGAATGCCGTGATGGGCGAGTCCCTGGCGCTCATCGCGCAGAAGGTGGCCACCGGTCAGTCCATTCCGGCCACCGCCGAGTCCCCGTACTTCCTCATCACGAAGGACACGGCCGACCAGTTCAACCAGACCTACGCCGACGCGACCGTGCTGGGCGCGGCCAAGCCGGGCACGGTCTCGTTCTCCCAGTCCGGCGGCAAGACCATCCTCAACTACGCGCCATGACCGGCAGCTCACCCGGGATCGCCACGCGGCGGTCCCGGGTGAGCCCTGAGGGAACGAGGCCACCTTGTCAGTTCTGGTAGCGAGTGGATTGACCAAGTCCTACGGCGCGGCGCCCGTGCTCGACGGTGTGAACATCACCATCGAGCGGGGCGAGATCGTCGCGCTGGCCGGGGAGAACGGCTCGGGGAAGTCGACCTTCGCCAAGCTGCTGGCCGGCATGACGCCCGCCACGGCGGGGACGATCGAGGTCGACGGCAAGCTGCTGCCCTCCGGTCGGCCGGCACAGGCGGCCAGCGCCGGCATCGGCATCGTGCCGCAGGAGGTCACCGGCATGGCCGACCTCAGCGTGGCGGAGAACGTGCTGCTGCCGGTCAACCACTCGTTACTGTCGATCCACCGGCGGCGGCGCAACAAGGCCGTCGTCCGGCCGCTGCTGGACCGGCTCGGCGTGACAGTGGACCTCGACGCGCCGTTCCGGTCCCTGCCGGCGAACACCGCTGTGCTGGTCGAACTGGCCAGGGCGCTGGTCGGCCAACCGAAGCTGCTCATCGTCGACGAGACGACGGCCTACCTGGAGCGCGGCGCCGCCGACCGGCTGCTGAATCTGCTGCGCGCGATCCGGGATGACGGTGTCTCGGTCATCTTCATCTCGCACCGGCTGCGTGAGGTCACCGAACTCGCCGACCGGACCATCGTGCTCCGCGACGGCAAGCTGGTCGGTGAACTGGCCAAGGCGGAGTCCACACCGGACCGGATCGCCAAGATGATGGTCGGGCGGTCGATCGAGGCCCACCAGCGTGGTCAGACCCAGACCGGCGCCGCTGCCCGGCTGCGGGTCGAAGGCGTCTCGTTGACCGGGACATCGGAGCCGGTGTCGATGCACGTGCGGCCCGGTGAGGTCGTCGGCCTTGCCGGGCTGGTGAACTCCGGCTGCGTGAAGCTGCTTGAGCACATCTCCGGCGCCCGGTCGGTCGGCAACGGCACGGTGACCGTGGACGGCAAGCCGGTCACCGGCGGGCTGCACGGCGCGTTGGCGTCGAGGATCGTGATGCTGCCAGGCGACCGGCAGAAGGAGGGCCTGCTGCGGGACTCCTCGATGAGATCGAACATCATGCTCGGCGCGTGGCCGTTGTTCGGGTGGGTCAGCCCGCGCCACGAGGCCAGGGTCGCGAACCGGTTCATCACCGAGTTCGGCATCCGGCCCGCCGATCCGGAACGACACATGCGGATGCTGTCCGGCGGTAACCAGCAGAAGGTCATGCTGGCCCGGGCACTGCGCCGGGACCCGTTGGTGCTGCTGCTGAACGAGCCGACCCGCGGTGTGGACATCGGAGCCCGGGCCGACGTGTACGGCGTGGTGGCGAACTCCTTGCGCAACGGCATCAGCGTGTTGTTCTACTCGACGGACATGCACGAGATCATCGAGCTCTCCGACCGAGTCCTGGTGTTCTACGACAACCAGTTGACCGCGGAGCTGAGCGGCGACCAGATCACCGAAGACAACATCTCGCGCCACATGGGAGGCGGTCGATGAGCAAGGTGCGCGACGCCGAACGGCACGGCACAACCACTCGGTCCGACGGCTCGGGCGGTGCCGGCCTCCCCGATGGCGGCTTCCTGCCCGGCGTGACAAGGCGCCGGGTCCTCGGCGCGGCATCGGAGTACGTCGGCTCGCTGGCCGCGTTGGCCGCGCTGCTGATCCTGTTCTCCGTCACGGTGCCGAACTTCTTCAGCACGGCCAACTTCACCAACACCTGGGACACCAACTCGGTCTTCCTGATCCTGGCGGTCGGTGTCACGTTCACCATGCTGGGCGGCGGTATCGACCTGTCGATCGCGGGTGTCGACCCGTTGGCCGGTCTGCTGATGGCGATCCTGTTGCAGCACCACTTCGCGATGGGCTGGTCGATCGCGATCGTCGTGGTGGGCGCGGTGATCTTCGGCACCCTCGTCAACGGCGTGCTGATCGGCGTGTTGAAGGTGAACTTCTTCATCGTCACGCTCGGCAGCCTCACCGCACTGCAGGGCCTCGCGCTCCAACTGACCCAGGGCTCGACCCTGCTGGTGGACGGGCATCCGTTCCTCAAGGAACTGGGCAGCACGCGGTTCGGCATCGTGCCGCTGGACGGCCTGATCGGCCTGGTACTGCTGGTGATCAGCATCCTGGTGCTGCGCTACACCGGGTTCGGCCGGGCGATCTACGCGGTGGGCGGCAACTCCGAGGCCGCCCGGCTGGCCGGTATCCGTACCTCGCTGGTCACCTGCCTGACCTACGGTGTCTCGGCGGGCCTGGCGGCGGTCGGCGGTGTCATCGAGGTCGGCAGGCTCGGCTCGGCGGGCCCGAGCACGGATGCCACGATCGAACTGACCGCGGTGGCCGCGGTACTGATCGGTGGAGTGAGCTTCGGCGGCGGCAAAGGCACGATGCTGGGCAGTTTCATCGGTGTCGCCTTCGTCAGCGTGTTGGGCTCGGGTCTGCTGATCTCCGGTATCTCCACGTATCTGACCGAACTGATCACCGGAGTGGTGCTCGTCGCCGCCGTTGTCGCCGACCGATTCCGCAAATCCCGAACGTGACGACCGGTGATCGCACCGGTATGCTCATGGTACCTACTATCGTAGTGAGGTGTCGCTTTGCGGAGGATCGATCTGCACTGCTACCCCGGCACCCCCGAATGGGTGGCATCGCAGGGGCCGTTCGCTGATGCCCTGGCCAAATACTGGCGCAAGCCCTGGGTGGGCAAGCCGGAAGCCGAGGTGGTCACGGACATCAAGCGAGCCGGGCTGGAGGCCGTGCTGGTCGCCTTCGACATCGAGAGCATCTTCGGCGCGCCGCCGTGTGACAACGCCTATGTCGCCGGCATGCGGGACCGCAATCCGGACGCCTTCATCGCGGCATGGGGCGCCGTTGATCCGCACAAGGGCGAGGCGGCACTCGCCGAGGCCGAGACAGCGGTCAACGAGCACAAGGTGATCGGCTTCCACTTCCACCCCATCATGGGCCGGTACCGGGTGGACGATCCGGCGCTGCGGCCGTTGTTCGACCTCATCTCCGGCCTCGGCAAGCCCGTGATGATCGACGTGGGCACCACCGGCATGGGCGCCGGCCTACCCGGTGGGCTGGGTTCGCGGCTGGACCACGCGCACCCCATCGCACTCGACCACCTGGCGGCGAACTTCCCCGACCTGACCATCATCGCCGCCCATCCCGGCTGGCCGTGGGTGGACGAGATGACGGCGGTCGCGCTGCACAAGGGCAACGTGTTCTGGGAACTGTCCGGCTGGGCGCCGAAGTACTTCCCGCCGCAGTTGCGCACCGACATCCGGAGCAGGCTGCGCGAGAAGATACTGTTCGGCACCGACCACCCGAGCCTGCCGTTCGACCGCCTGCTGCGGGAATGGGACGAGCTGAACTTCTCGGAAGACGTGATGGAGAGCGTGTTCCACGGCAACGCAGAACGGATTCTCGGTCTGTGAGCGACGAAGGGTACACAGTGGACGACAAGCGGCCGGTCGCTCTGGTCACCGGTTCGGCGAACGGCATCGGCCGCGCGTCGGCGCTGCGGCTGGCCAAGGGTGGCTACGACGTCACCATCAACTACAGCAGGTCCGCCGACCGGGCGAAGGCCACGCTGGAAGACCTGCACGAGATCGGTGGCCGGCACATCGCGGTGCAGGCCGACGTGAGCGACGAGAACGCCGTGCACGCGATGGTCGACCAGGCCCTTGCGGAGTTCGGCAAGCTCGACGTCCTGGTGAACAACGCCGGCACCACGAGCGAAACTCCGCCCGACGACCTGGACGGCGTGGACCTGGCCGACTGGGACCGGGTGTTCGCCGTCAACGTCCGGGGCCTGTTCCAGGTGACCCGGAAATGCGCGCCGCACCTGCGGGCCACCGGTGGCTCGGTGGTCAACGTGGCCAGCATCGTCGGACTCCGGCCGGGTCCGCAGCCGCTGAGCTACGCGGCGTCCAAGGCCGCCGTGGTGAGTCTGACCAGGACCCTGTCCCGCGCGCTGGCCCCTGACGTGCGGGTCAACGCCGTCGCGCCAGGTTGGATCGCGGGGGACTGGATGGAACGCACCCTGGGGGACAACTACGACCGGCTGATGGGCCGCCGGGCACAGCACACTCCGTTGGCGCGCAACGTAACCCTGGAGGATGTCGCGGAGAGCGTGTTCGCGCTGGCCACGATGCACCCGTTCGTCACGGGTGAGGTCATGGTTGTCGACGGCGGCTACTCGGCGACGACCTGACAGTTGCTGGTTCCGGTGTAGTGGCCCTGGATCCAGTCGGCGACGGTCGACGCGAACGGCGTGACAGCGCCGCTGCCCGGGTCGGTCAGCAGGTTCCAGCCGTGCTCGGCGGGCTGGGTGGTGAGCAGGTCGCAGCGTTTGTCGTGGTCGGGGACGAGGCCGAACAGTTGCCGCACCTCCGGCACGGAGACGTAGGGGTCCTGCGGCGCCACCGCGAACAACGTGGGGATCTGGTCGCGGCTGGCGTCGGTCGTGTCGGTGGCGCCGGTGTCGTTGCCGTCGCCGGAGATGTCGACCAGGGCACTCACTGGTTTCAGAACGCCGGCCGCCTCCAGGGCGTCCCCGCCGCCACCTGACGCGCCGACCAGCACGATCCTGGTGGCCCCGTGGCTGACCGCCCAGTCGATGGCGGGCTGGGTCTGCGCGCGGATACCGGCGTCACCGGTCGGCACGGTCGTGCAGGTCGATTCGCCGTTGCCGCAGCGGTCCACCAGCACCGCGAGGACGTGGTTGTGGGACGTGAGCCACCGCGCGTAGGCCACCCAGCCACAGCGCCCTGTCCTGCCGGTCTCGTGGAGGAAGACCGCCGCGGTGGTGCCGCTGCCGAGGGTGGACGCGGACAACCGGCCGCCACCAGGATCGGGCAGCCAGAGGGTGTGCTCGGCCGAGCACGGGGTGGGCGGGACGGTCTTCGACGGTACAGACTCGCTGGTCGGCGCCTCGCTCGCGCAGCCGGCCAGGCAGAGGATCACGGCCAGCAGCGCGGCGAGTCTGGCATATGTCGAGTTCGACATAGCGATAGTGTAGCCGGATGCCGATCAGCACACTGGGATACGCGCTGCTCGGCCTGCTGGCCCGCCGGCCGCGCACCGGCTACGACCTGACCCAGGCGCTCCGCGAGCCGATCGGCTACTTCTGGACGGCGACGCACAGCCAGGTCTATCCGGAACTGACGCGGCTGGAGCAGGGGGGCCACGTCCGCCACCGGATCGTCGACAACCCGGGTCCACGGGACGGCAAGCTCTACCGCATCACGGCGGCCGGCAGGCGGGCACTGGCCGAGTGGTCGGTCACCGACGTCCAGTCCGAGGTCAACCGGGACGAGTTCCTGCTGAAGATCTACTCGACGTGGACCGCCGACCCGGCCGCCACCCGCGATGCGATCACCCGCCACCGCGGCGAGCACCGCGACCGGTTGGCGCACTACGAGGCGATCGAGGACGAGTTCGCGACCAGTCCGGGTGGCCTGCCGACCAGTCCCACCGATCCTGATTTCAGCAGTTACGCGACGCTACGCCGTGGGTTGTCCTTCGAGCGCCACGCGATCGACTGGTGCGACTGGCTGCTGACCGCCCTCGCGCAATCGTCCTGATTGTCATGCCCGTTCGAGCTCGGCGAGGCGCGCGACGACCTGGTCGGCGCAGGGTGCGCCGACCGCGGTGTACAGCGCCAGCGCCTCCTGCCAGTGCTTTCGGGCCAGGTCGACGTGGCCGTCGGCGTGCTGCACGGTGGCCAGCCCGTCGTGCGCGTCGGCCAGGGGGTGCGGGTCGCCGATGTCTTCCGCGATCCCGAGTGCCGTGGTGTGCAGCGCCCGCGCCTCGTGGCAGCGGCCGAGCGCCAGGGCGGTCCGGCCGAGCCCGTTCAGCGCCCTGGCCTCGCCTGCGCGGTCACCGATCTGCCGGTACACCCGCAGCGCCTGCTGCTGGTGGTCTCCGGCCTGCTGGTGGCGGCCCAACCTGGCGTCCAGGGCCGCGATGTCGATCAGGACGTTGGCCTCGCCGTTGCGGTCGCCTGCCTCGCGGAACAGCGTGAGGGCCCGCTGGTACTCCCGGGCGGCCTGATCGTGGTTGCCCAGCCAGCAGTTCACGTCGCCGATGTTGTTGCGCGTGCACGCCTCGCCGTGCCGGTCGCCCAACTCCTGGGACAGCAGCAGCGCTCGCTGAAGATGGCCGGCGGCCTGGTGGTAACGACCCAACTGGATGTCCAGATAGCCGAGGTTGAACAGCATCCGGGCCATCGCCGTGTGGTCGCCGGTCTGGCGGTACAGCACCAGCGCCTGTTCGAGGTGTCGACCCGACTCGTGGCTGCGGCCCATCTGGAAGGCCAGCATGCCGAGACTGCCCAGCGCGCCCGCCTCGCCCGGCCGGTCACCGATCCGCCGGGACACCGCCAGCGCCTGGCCGAGATAGTCGGTGGCGGTCCGGAAATCGCTCTGCCGCCACGCGACGATGCCAAGGGCGGTCAGCGCGCCGACCCTGGCCACCTCGTCGCCGATCGCCTGCGCGGCCTGGTCGGCGTGGCCGTGGATGGTGGCGGCCGCGGCACGGTGACCACTGCGGTCGAGGTAGCGGGACAACGTGGCACTCAGCTTGACGGTGTGCTCCGGCCAGCCGTGGGCAACGGTGTACGCGGCCATGGCGACCAGGTTGGCGCGTTCGCCGTCCAGCCACGCCTGCGCGGTGGCCGGATCGCTCGCCGTGGGTGGTGTCGGCGTGCCGGGCGGGGCCACGATCGGTCGCCGATGGTGCTCGGCGGGATGCAGGGCGTCCATCGCCACCGTCGCCGCGTACAGGTAGTGGTCGAAGAGGCGGTTCAGCGCTGCCCGGTCCGCCGGTTCGGCGGGGAGTTCACCCGCGTAGGCGCGCAGCAGGTCGTGCATGGTGTACCGGCCGGTGCCGGCGTGCTGCAGCAGATGCGCGCGGGCCAGCGTCGTGAGCAGGCGAGCGGCATCGGCCAGATCCGTCCCGGCCAGCGCCGCGGCGGCCGGTGCGTCGAAGTCGACGCCGGGGTAGAGCCCCAGTAATCGGAACATCCTGGTGGCGGCCGGGTCGAGGTGCCTGATGGACCACGACAGCACGGTCCGCACAGCGGTTTGCTGGTCACCGCCGGCATCCAGGGTGTCCAGCCGGTGCGGCGTGGCCGCCAGGCGGGCGACCAACTCGGCCAGCGGCGTGCCAGGATTTGCCGCCGCCCACTCGGCGATCACCCGCAACGCCAACGGCAACCGCACACACCACGCCGCCAGCGCCCTGGCCGCGACCGGATCCTCGGCCACCCGACCGCCGATCAACGCCCGGAGCAGCGCGATCGAGTCCTGCGGCGGCAGCAGGTCGACCTCGACCCGGCGGGCGCCGTCCCTGGCCACCAGCCCACGCAGTGTCGCCCTGCTGGTCACCACAACGGCACAGCCGGAACTACCGGGCAGCAACGGCCGGACCTGTTCGGCGGACGCGGCGTTGTCGGCGACCACCAACACCCGGCGCCCGGCCAGGATGCTGCGGTAGCGCGCGGCCCGCTCGTGCAGTTGGCCAGGAATGTCCTGGCCAGGCACGCCGAGGGCATAGAGAAAGCCGGCCAGCGCGTCCGTCGAGCGCATCGGCTGGTCACGGTCACAGCCCCGCAGGTTCACGTACAACTGCCCGTCCGGAAACCGATCGGCGACCTGGCACGCCCACCTGACGACCAACGCCGTCTTGCCGACACCAGCCGGACCGTCGACGGCCGTGATCACGACGTCGTCGTCGGCTCGGTCCAGCAGGTCGGTCAGTGCCCGCAGTTCGGCCGTGCGACCGACGAAGTGCGACACCGGCGCTGCCAACTCCTGCGGCACCGTGCGCGCACCGGCCCGGACCGGCGACTCCGGCACGTCCGTGTTCATGATCCGCTGGTGCAGGTCACGCAGGGCGGTGCCGGGTTCGATGCCGATCTCGTCCACCAGGGTCCGACGGACCCGCTGGTAGGCGGCGAGCGCGTCGGCCCGCCGACCGGACCGGGACAGCGCGAGCATCAGCAGCGCGTACAGGTTCTCCCGGAACGGATGGGCGTCGATGAGCCGCTCCAGTTCCGGCACCACCTCCCGATGGCCGCCCAGCCGCAGGTCCGCCTCGATGCGGATCTCCATGGCCTGCAAGCGCATTTCGGTCAGCCGTGGCACCTCCCGGGTGGCCAGCGCGTCCGACTCGATGGCCGCCAGCGGTTCCCCGCGCCACATCGACAGCGCGGTACGGGCGAGGTCGGCCGTCGTGCCCCACGATCCGGCCCGCATCGCCGCCCGGACATCGCCCAACAGCGCCTCGAACCTGGACACGTCGAGTTCGTCCGTGTCGATGGTGATCCGGTAGCCGGGCGGCTCGGTGTGGATTCGTTCCCTGCCAGCCGATCCCAGTGTGTGCCGCAGCCGTTTGACGTAGTTCTGGAGCGTCACGGATGCGGAGGGTGGCGGCTGGACACCCCAGAGTGCTTCGGCCAGTTCGTCCATGGACACGACCCGGCCGGCATTGAGCAGCAGCAACGCGAGCATGGCTCGCTGTTTGCCACGTGGAATCGGGACGACGGTTCCCTCACATCGCACCAGTAGTGGACCGAGCAGGCAGAATTCGATTCCTGATCCCACAACGCCCCCGTTCCCAAACCTGACCGTACGACACTGTGCCGTATCCGGTCACTACCGAAAATAGGGCGCGACGGCGAACTTAGTCGCCGTCAGGGATTTGTATACAGTCATCGGCGATTACGCAGGAGTTCATCGTGCGCCCGCCCGCCGGTGACCGGTTAGCATGCCGTTGAGCGGCAGCTTCGACCGGCGGAAGGTGGGCCAGCGTGCTGGACAAGGTGGTCGACAGGTGGCTGGGTCTGCCAGCGGCCGTGGTGCCGCATCCCGTGGTCACCAAGAATCTGAAGATCCCCATGTCGGACGGGGTGGAACTGCTCGCCGACAGGTACCGCCCACCGGGTACCGAGCCGATGCCGGTGGTGCTCGTCCGCACGCCGTACGGGCGGCGCGGGCCGCTGGCGAACCTCTTCGGACCGGTGCTCGCCCGCCGTGGCCTGCAGGTCGTCGCGCAGAGTGTGCGCGGCACGTTCGGCTC
Organism: Pseudonocardiaceae bacterium; assembly: GCA_036502345.1. Taxonomy (GTDB): domain Bacteria; phylum Actinomycetota; class Actinomycetes; order Mycobacteriales; family Pseudonocardiaceae; genus DATEPR01. The sequence continues at coordinate 28,882 of DASXYT010000285.1, forward strand.
CGGTGGCGAGTTCTGGCCGTTCCACCAGGAGCAGGAGGACGGGCTGGCCACCGTGGCGTGGCTGCGCGCACAACCGTGGTGTGACGGCCGGATCGCGATGGCGGGCGCGAGCTATCTCGGGCACACCCAGTGGGCCATCGCGTCCTCTGTGGACCCGACGCTGACCGCGATGTGCCTCGGCATCACCGCGTCGGAGTTCGTGAGCACGTTCTATCCCGGTGGCGTGCTCGGCCTGGACAACATGGTCTCGTGGTCCGCGCTGATCGGCCGGCAGGAGGAGCGGTTCGCGATGCTGCCCAACCCGAGGCAGACACGCAGGACCGAAGCCGCGATGGCGTTTCTCCCGTTGAGCGGCGCGGACGTGGCCGCGATCGGGAAGCCGGTCCGGTTCCTCGCCGACGTGACCGGCAACGCCGAGACGCAGGACTTCTGGGCGCCGACCGACCACAGCAAGGGAGTCGCCGAGCTGACCACGCCGACGACCATGGTCACCGGCTGGTACGACCTGTTCATCCAGTCGCAACTGCATGACTTCAAGGTGCTCAGTGGGGCGGGCCGGCAGACCAGGATCACCGTCGGCCCTTGGAGCCACGGCGAGCCGGCCAGCCTGAAGCCGATGGTGGCCGACCAGGCGTCCTGGCTGGCCGCGCACCTGCTCGACGACAAGGCCCAACTCCACCAGTCGCCGGTGCGGTTGTTCCTGCAGCAGGCCGGCAGGTGGCTGGACTTCGACCAGTGGCCACCCGCGTCGACGGCGACGCAGGTCTTCCTGCGGGCTGCCGGCCGCCTCGGTGACGAGCCTGCCGAGTCGACGCCGGACGTGTTCACCTACGACCCCGCCGACCCGACGCCGACGGTCGGCGGCCCGCTGCTGACGGGCAAGGCCAAGCAGCGGGACAACCGGACCGTCGAGGAACGCCCCGACGTGCTGGTCTTCACCGGTGAGCCGCTGACCCGCGATCTCGACCTGATCGGCGAGGTGTCAGCGACGATGTACGTGCGCACCGACCTCGGCCACGCCGACGTGTTCGTACGACTGTGCGATGTGGACTCGAGCGGGCGGTCCCTGAACGTGGTCGACGGCATCCTCCGGCTGCGGCCCGGTGTGCCCAACGCCTCCGAGGACGGTGTCGTGACCGCCGAGATCACGCTCGACCCGACGGCCTACCGGTTCCGGCGCGGGCACCGACTGCGTGTGCAGGTGGCGGGCGGCGCGTTCCCCCGGTTCGCCCGCAACCACGGCACCGGCGAACCCAGCGGCGCCGCTGTGGTGGGGAAGCCGTGCCGGTTCGAGCTGTGCCACGACCCCGCTCACCCGTCCCGAATCGTACTCCCGATCTTCGGCTGACAGACAGAGGCAGGCATGTCCATCATTCACAACACCACGGTGACGCCAGGGAAGCTGGACTTGCTGACCGATTGGTTGCCGAGCCAGCCGTGGTACACCGGCAGTGCCACGCCCGTGCTGGCGAAGACGGGCGGCTTCCGCCTGGACGACCCGGCCGGTGAGGTGGGTATGGAGTTCATGGTGGTGACCGACGACTCGACCGGTCAGCCGGTGAGCTACCACGTGCCGCTCACCTACCGGGCGGCCCCGTTCGCGCCCGCCGAGGCCGGCTTCGTCGGCACGATGGAGCACGGTGTGCTCGGCAAGCGGTGGGCCTACGACGGTATGCACGATCCCGTGCTGGTCACGGCGTTGCTGGCGCTCATCCAGGGTGAGGCGGAGCCGCAGGCGCAGAGCGTGAGCGACGCCCCGGACACGTCGGTGGTCGGGCACTGCGGGTCACCGGTCCGGCTCGTGGTCGACGGATCGTTGAACGGCTCCGGCGTTCGGGTCTCTGGGGCGGACTACCAGGCGGTACTGGACGTGGTCCGCGTGCTCCGGCCCGAGGATGTCGCGCCGGCACAGGCTATCGGGCACGTCACGGCCGGCTGGCGGCTGCCGGACCACACCGAGGTCCGAGGCTGCTTCGCGATGGTGACCGACGCCTGACACTACGTGTTGCGGACCAGGCGGCTGAAGGACAGCACGAAGACCGAGGACAGCACCCAGCCGAAGATCGTCGCGATGTAGAGCCAGATCTCCATGAACCTGCCCCACGGCGCGCGCAGATCCGGATACCACGTGGCCCGCTGATCCAGTGACACCAGCGGGACCACGGTGTCGACCGCGAAGAAGAAGGAATCGAAGCAGCGCACCTGGCCGTCACCACACGAGTCGGCGCGCGGGGCGACGTCGGCCCGGTCGGCGAACGTGCTCGGGGTCGCTGAGCTCGACGTCGTGGTGACCACGATGCCGGTCGGCGCGTACACGTCACCCTGGGCGTCGCTGGCCCGCATCGCGTCCCGCGTCGCCGGCACGTTCACCGTGACCAGCACCAGGAGCAACAGGCTGATCAGCATCCACAGCGCCCGCCACGGCCGGTAGCCGTACCCGAAGCTCCGGTTGATCGGCAGCCACGCCGACCGCAACATCATGCGCCACAACGGGATCGGATGAGCAGGCCGGATCTGCGCTGCCCGCCCGCGCTGCGCGATCAGGATGCGCTCCGCCTCGTGCGCATAGCCGTGCTGCCGGAACACGCGGGCCACCTGCTCGTACGGGCCCGTGTCGAAGACGGTCTGCCGGTCCAGCCAGGTGGCGCGCCGGTGCCAGTCCCAGGCCAGCCCGGCGTCCACCGCGGCTGGTTCGGCGAAGCGGTCGTAGGAGAAGCCGGAGATGGCGAAGCGCTCCGGCCAGTTGGTCGGATCGTCGGCCAGAATCGTGGTGGTCGCACCGGTGAGGTCGACACTGGGCGTCGCCGCTGCCCAGTCGAGATACATGCCACCGCGGACGGTCGTGGCGACGGCTTCGACGGCATGGCCGGTCGGGTTGCGTGCCGAAGGCGCCGGGCACTCGAACCGGCCGCCCCGCAGGTCCAGCCTGCCTTCGATCAGCGACCGGCTGAGCACGACGTAACCGTTCGACGTGAAGCCGGCGACCAGCCGGACCGAGCCTCGCACGACGGCCTGGTGCAGGCTCAACGTCTCGCCGTCCGGATTGTGCAGTTGGGCGTTGGCCGCGTCGAACGTGCGGCCGACGGTCGCTCCTCGGAACCGGAGCTGCCCCTGGTCCGCGTGCATTCCCACCAGTTGCACGTCACCGTCGATGCGTGCGCCCTGGGCGCCGATCAACTTCCGGTCGAGCGGCTTGTGCCACGTCGTGCGACTCATGACGAGATTTCCGGCCACGTGCGCACCGCCCAGGTACAGCGAGCCGTCGATGGACACGCCAGGCTCAAGGGTGAGGCTGGCACGCAGTTCGGCGCTGGTCAGATTCAGTGCGACCTCGCCCGGCGCCACCAGCCGACAGTCCTGTTCCAGCACCACGTTGCCGAGATCGCTGGACGAGAGATCCAGCCGACCGGAGATCACACAGGCACCCTCGAAGCTGACCTCGCCGCCGACGTGCAGCCGGGGCGCGCTGAGGGCCGTGTTCCGCTGGCCGCGCCGCCAGTACGGGTCCTCGACCGTGCCGGTCGGCCCGGTGAGTTCGACATCGCGCAGCATGAGCCGGCCCGAGATCCGCGCCGTGCCGGCGTCGATCCGGCCGAGTACCACGGGGTGACCCGACTTCCGGCTGCGGATCAGGTGGACGCTGCCGCCGATCACCGTGTCCGCGATGTCCAGCGCCAGGCCGTGCGGTTGTTCCAGGTGCGCGCCGGTCAGGTCGATCGAGCCGTCGACCTGCGCGCCGAGCAGCCGGACCTCGCCACGCGCCCGGAAGGCGTGGATGAACCGGATCGTGCCGCCGACGTGCATCCGGTCCGCGTGGATCGCCCGCTGGTCACCCGCGTCGATGGTCGTGTCGACGCACAGCAGCCTGCCGCCGATGTCCGATTCACACAGCCACACGGCCGCCTGCCGGGTGGTGCTGGCGTTGCTGGGGTAGGCGCCGCGGATGTCGGAGCCGGACAGGTCGAGGTCCTGGTGCACCCGGATGCCGTTGGCGAGGATGCCCGGCAGGGTCGAGTGGATGATCGTGAGCGAGTGCAGTTCGGCGCCGGTCAACCGCAGGCCCGCGTCGAAACGGCAGTCGTCGAACGACAGCGGGAACGGCACGCAGATGCCACTGAGATCGAGTTCGCCGGCGACGACCGCGTTCCGCAGCCGGATGCCGCGCGGGTCGATGGACGTCGCGTTGTGCCGGCACAGGCGCCGCAGCACGTCCGCGTCGACCAGGCCCTCGCCACAATCGAGCAGGTCGCCCGCCTCGGCCGCTGCCAGCAAGGTCCGCTCGTCCATGTCACCGTGGATGCTACCGAGGTCGGGTGCGCCGCCGGGACCAAATCGCAGCCGGGCGACGTTCTACCCGGTAGGCGCACGGTGCGCCCACCCGACACAGAGAGGGACGGATGACGACGAGCCAGAATTTCGAGAAGGCGATCCTCGCTGGTGGCTGTTTCTGGGGCGTGCAGGAACTGGTCCGCAAGCAGCCAGGAGTGGTGTCGACCAGGGTCGGCTACACCGGCGGCAACGTGGCCAACGCCACCTACCGCAACCACGGTACGCACGCCGAGGCGCTGGAGATCACGTTCGACCCGACCCGGACCTCCTACCGTGACCTGCTGGAGTTCTTCTTCCAGATCCACGACCCGACGACCAGGAACCGCCAGGGCAACGACATGGGCGCCAGCTACCGGTCGGCCATCTTCTACACCGACGACCGGCAGAAGGCAGTGGCTGAGGACACCATCGCCGACGTCAACGCCTCCGGGTTGTGGCCGGGCAAGGTCGTCACCGAGGTGACGCCCGCAGGTCCGTTCTGGGAGGCCGAGCCCGAGCACCAGGACTACCTGCAGAAGTTCCCGGCCGGCTACACGTGCCACTTCGTGCGCCCCGGCTGGCGCCTGCCCCGGCGCCAGGCCACCAGCTGATACTTCGACCCGACCGTGCCCACCGTCCTGGGCGCGGTCGGGCGGCCGTCAGCAACCCAGTGCGTCGGCCAGGGCCGTGAAACTGTCCACGCTCAGGTCGGCGCTGACGTCGTCGGCGCTGTCCGCGCTGCGGTGCGGCCCCTTCTCCCGCGGTCGGGACACGAACGCGGTACGCAGTCCGGCCTCGGCAGCGCCGATGAGGTCCCACTTGTGCGCCGCGACCATCAGGATCTCCGCCGGGTCGACGTCGAGCAGGCGCGCCGCGGTCAGGTACACCTCCGCCGCCGGCTTGTAGGCCCTGGCCAGTTGTGCGGACAGGATGCAGTCGAACGGCAGTTCCGCTGCCTTCACCAGGTGGGTCAGCAACGCGAAACCACCGTTGGACAGTGCCGCGGTGACATAACGGGCGCGCAGCCTGGCCAGGCCGTCCACCGAGTCCGCCCAGGCCGGCAGCCGGTGCCACACCTGGACCAGTCGCTGCCGTGTTTCCTCGTCGAATGCGTCGGCGACGCCGTACTCGGCCAGCAGTTCGTCCAGGGATTCCCGGTGCAGCGTGTCCAGGTAGGCCCACTCGCGCTCGCCCCGGTTGACCCGCAGCAGTCCAGGCCGGTAGCGGCCCCGCCAGTCGTCGGTGAACGCGCCCGCGTCCAGTTCGGCCCGGCCGTCGGCGATGGCCGCCACCTGGTCGGCGACGCCGCTGCGCCAGTCCACGGTGGTGCCGAAGACGTCGCATGCCACGACTCGGATCGCACTGGGCTGGAAGTCCGTCATCGGTGCTCGATTCGTTCGTCCGGTGGTACTGACCAGATCAGTAAATACCAAGCCGGTGGCCGAGTGGGATTCTCGGTATGATCAGGCGCATGACCTATGACGACGGCCGGGTGGTGTGCACGGACAGCGAACTGGTCATCCGGAAGTACTACTTTCCGACTGGCAGTGACAAACACATTCCCTACCAACGGATCCAGCAGGTGTCGCGGGAACAGCTGGGCCTGTCCAAACTCTGGGGCAGCCCGGATTTCGTCCACTGGTTCAACTGGGACCAGCAGCGGCGCGGCAAGCAGGTGGCTCTGGTGGTGGAACTCGGCCATCGGATGAAGCCGGTGATCACACCCGATGATCCGGACCAGGTGGTCGCCGCGCTGACCGCGCACGGCGTTCGGGTGTCCTGAGTAGAGGAGTCCACATCGGACCGTTCAGCGGTTCGGCGGGCCGCTCAGCGAGCCTGCCCGGTTCAGCAGCCCGGCCATGATGTGCATGGCGTCGTCGACCCGGCCGACGTCGTCGCCGGTCACGTCGTGTTCGAACAGGGCCAGCGCGGCGTCCAGCACGGCACCGAGATCGGCGGTGTGGCCACGCGGTCGGGCGTGTTGTGGCCCACGGGTGTCGCGGCTGCCCCGTGCGATGCGCTGGCCCCGCACCAGGTCGACCAGCACCGCGCGGGTCTCCGGCGCGGGCTCGATACCCAGGTCACGCAACAGCAGCCTGCGGCAGGACCGGTAGGCGCGCAGCGCGGCGTCCCGGCGTCCGGTGGCCACGTGCGCCCGCATCACCAGCCGCCAGCCAGGTTCACAGAGCATGTTCAGGGCGAGCACCCGCCCGGCCAGCTTCGCGGCCTGGTCGGCGTCGTCGTCCTGGAGCGCCAGTTCGGCCGCCCGTAGGGCCGCGCCCACCGCCCGCTGCCGGTAGTCGGCCCGGATCGGTTCGGCCCACTGTGTCTCGTCCGGCGATGCGAGCAGATCGGTGGAGGCCAGTGCGCTGGCCCGGTCCAGCAGGCGCAGCGCGTCGCCGCCGGCGCTGTTGTCCGCGCGGCTGAGGAGATCGTCGAACAGGTCGAGGTCGGTGCGTACCGTGTCCGGGTCCAGCAGATAGCCGCGCGGTACGGTGCGGATTGCAGACTTTCTGGCCGGCGTCCCGGGTTGCAGCTTGCGCCGCAACAGCGATACGTAGCTCTCCAGGGTGGCCGTGTAGTCCGGCGGTGGCCGGTCCGCCCACAGCACGTCCACCAGTCGGTCCTTGCTCACCTGGTGTCCCCGGTGTAGTGCGAGTGCTTCGAGGATGCGCTGTGGTTTCAGCCCGCCGAAATCACCAGGGCCGAGCACCCGGGTACCATCAAGGACCCGAGTGGCCCCGAATAGGCGGACATGCAGCATCCTCGGCCTTTCAGGTCACGGAGCCCAGGCTCCTGGAGTGGTTCGTCCAATGACTATCCATTCGTTTGCTGTTATTCGACAGCCCACGTTTGGGGATCGTTGTCGCCGAAAGATGTGTTACCCGGGTGGGTGAGTCGATCAGGCTTGAGTCCTATGTGGACATGACTGCTACCCCGCGCGTCGGAACGCGCGGGGCAGCAGCGGGGTTACTTCGGTTGGCCTACTTCTATCGGGCTACTGCTGGGTGAACACCACCCCGGTCAACAACCCGCCCCTACTGGACTGAATGGTCACCGTGCTGAACCCGGTCGGGCTCACGTTGCTGCCCCGGACCCGCACGTCGTACGTGCCGTCAACCGGGTCGACCTGCGCCGATCCGATCACGGTGCCGCCCGTGCCGTTGCCGAGGAATACGGTGATGATGTTGTTGTCCAGGATCGACGCGGAGCCGTCGATGCGCCACTGCGACTGACTGACCGTGTACTGCGCCCGGGTGGGGGTCGGCAACGTGTCCGCCTGGGCGGTTATGGTGACCTGGTCGGTCGCGGTGCCACCCGGACCGGTCACGGTCACCTTGAACACCAGCGGTGTGTTCACCGGCGGTGTGCTGCTGGCCGGCATGATGAACGACGCCTGAGCGGTGTCCGCGTTGCTCAGGGTCGCCGCCGCGCCGGACACCTGGGTCCAGGCGAACGAGGCCGCACCGGTGGATGTCGAAGCGTTCAGCAGCACCGAGTTGCCCACCAGCACGCCGGTCTGGTCCGGTCCGGCGTTGGCCACCGGCGGTGCGACCGCGGCGACTGTGATCAGGATGTCGTCGGTCGACGACCCTGACGTACCGGTGGTGGTGAGCGTGAAGCCCAGCGCCGTCGACGTCGCCGGTGCGGTGAACGTCGCCACCGCGGTGTTGGCGCCGGTGAGTGTCACCGCGGGTCCGGAGGTCTGGACCCACGCGAACGTCTTGGCGTTGATCGACGCGCTGCCGTCCAGGGTGACGTGCTGGCCCTGTTGCACCGTTTGGTCAGAACCAGCGTCCGCGGACACCGGGTCGGCCAAGAACTCCGAGCCGATGTCCCGCACGAGGGAGGTCGACGTGCCGCCTCTGGCCGAGGTCACGTGGATCGTCTCCGGTGGTGCGGCCACGCCGGTGAACGTCCTGGTGCCCACTGCCACGTCGCCGGTCAACGCCGGTGTCGAGACATCGGCACCGTTGCCCGGGATCCCGGGCGACAGTGTCTGCGTACCCGCTGTCAGTGCGCCGAATCCGTCGAGTGTCAGTGTTGGTGGTATCGCCTGGTCACTCGATACGGCCGTGACTGACAATGTCTGCGCATCACTGTCGTAGGTGGCGTCGGTGACGGTCACCAGGTCGGTGACTTTGGGATGTGTCACCACCACCGGTTTGTCACTCAGGTTCTCCACCGTGACAGTGGTCGGTAGCGTCGCACCGTCGAAGGGCAGGCGGGCCACGTAGCTGCCGTCCGCTCCGCCACGCAGCGTGGTGAAGGACTCACCGGGTAGCGCGGCCTTGATGGACTTGCCGGCGTCGCTGCCCGCGTGCACGTCGACGAACCCACCGTCGGTGGTGGACCGGCTGTAGGTCGGGTTGCCTTGGTCCAGGCCGGAGTTGGTGTCGATCTTGCCGACGATCGAGAACAGGTTGGTGCTGACGGAGTTGATGCCGGGACCGCCGACGCCGGGGCCGTCGATCTCGAAGAAGTTCGTGCCGTAGGGGCTGCCGACCACCGCGTGGTCGGTGTTCGGGTCACCGAGGTACTTGTCGCCGTTGGTATCGGTGATGGGGCCGGTGTCCCACTCCAGGAACGGGTTGATCCGGCCGCCGAGCGCTCCGGTGAACACGCCGGACGCGATGCCGATGTCCCCGGTTTCGAAGATCGAGTGCGGGCCAGGAGTCGCTACATCGAATGTGTCCTTGCCGTACGGATGGGTGATCGTGTATGTGCCAGCGGTCGGCGCGTCGACGACGAACCGAATTCTGGAGAATGTCATCTGCGCGCCTGCCTGCGGGTCGGCGCTATTGAACGAGGCCTCCAGGGTGGCCACGAACTTCCCTCGGCCGCCGTTGGCCAGATCAACGGTTGCCTGAGCCAGGAAGTAGAACGACTCGAACGGGTAGTTGCCGGGGAACGACACCGGCGCGGCCGGATTCGGGAGGGGACTCTCCACGCCGCCACACAGTGCTGAGCCGTCGAAGCAGTGTGCCAGGCGCAACCCGTTGCTGTCCTGGTAGTAGGTCGGGAATCCGTCGTCCACACCGTTCGGGCCGACCTTGCTCAGAAAGGTCGTCTGGGTGTTGAGCTGCTCGGCCTGGCTGGTCACCGCCGGCAGCATTCCGACCGTGACGAGGCCGGCGCCGAGCAGGACGAGTAACCGTGTCGATCTGCGGGTCGATCTCGCCCGCCCGACAAGTCTTCGGCTTGTCCTATGTGGAATAACTGAGCGTATGTTCATGTGTACGACTTCCGTTCTCGGGGGCAACACCGGCCGTTCACCGGTTGTTCACCCGCAGAGTCGGATATCGACCTTAGAGAAACCTTGGGGTCAGCTGTGAGCTCGACATTGGGCCATATGCCGAGCTCACGGAACCGGCCGTGAGACGCGTCGTGGCGGGTACCAGAATCGGCACCCGCCACGACGCGCGGTCACTGCGGCCGGTCAGCCTCCGGCCGGCCGCCACATGGCCCACAACGGCGGACCGTCCTCGGGCAGATAGAACGGGCCCCTGTCCTCGAAGCCGTGCCGCAGGTACAGCTCGCGCGACTCCGGCGAGCTGGCCTCCAGGTAGTCGGGCACGTCCGGGTACACCTCGTGGTGGTGGTTGAGCAGCGCCGTGCCGATGCCCTTGCCCTGGTGCCCCGGCCGGATGGCCAGCAGTGCCAGGTGGTGGTGCGGCTCGTGCGGGTGGTGCTCCTCGAACGCGGCATCCAACTGCTCGAACCGCGGGGTCCACCGCCCGCACGCTTCCTTCAGCCGGCTGTCGTAGTCGTCCGGTTCGGGCAGCGGCTCGGTGATCGGGAACCACACAGCGACACCGACCTGGTCGCGTGTCATGTGGATGTAGCCGTGCTTGCTGGCGTGCGTCGTCCAGATCAGCATGTTCCGTTCGACCACGGCCAGCCGCTCGTCGGCGTCGGGCACCAGCCA
>DASXYT010000286.1:0-21930 GCA_036502345.1 Pseudonocardiaceae bacterium
CAGACGTGTCCAGGATGCCCAGCGCGGCCAGTCGTGCCCGCGTGACACTGCCTCGGCGAGCGACCTCGGCCAGCACGTCGGGACCCTCGGTCGCCTCCTCCAGTTCGGCGGCCCGCACCTTGGCAGCGCCGCGCCGCCGCAGCGCCGGGGGATCGACGTCGACAACGACGACCCCGGTGGCCAGCCTGCTGGACGGCTCACGCAGCACGGCACGGTCACCCGGCTGCAACGGCAGCCGAGTCGCCATCCGCAGCCGGGCGGTGTCCTCACCGAGTGGTCGGACCCGGCACGACACCGCGGCGGAACCGATGTGCAGCACCAGATCCCCCGGCAGGTCGGCTGCTCCGATGTCGAGCATCCGGATGTCGGCCTCGTCGGTCAGCACCCAGGTGTCCGGCGTGACCAGCGCGTTACCCCTGGCGATCTCGTCCACCGGCAGGCCGCGCAGGTTCACCGCCACCCTGGCCACAGCCGACACGCTGTCCTCGGCCTTGCCGAGCGCCTGCAGGCCACGCACCCGGATCCGGGTGCCGGTGCCCGCGAGTTCGAGTTGGTCACCCTGGCTGAGCGTCCCTGATGCGAGCGTGCCGGTGACCACGGTGCCACTGCCCTTGATGGTGAACGCCCGGTCCACGAACAGCCGCACCCTGCCGGTCGTGGTGGCGGGCGGCAGGTCGGCCACCAATCGATCCAGCGCCGAGCGCAGCGCCGGCATCCCGGTGCCGGTGACCGCGCTGACCGCGACCGCCGCGCAACCGGCCAGGCTGGTACGGGCGAGCCTGGCCTGTGCGTCGGCCAGTGTCGGGCCTGGATCGGCGAGATCGGCGCGGGTCACCACGAGCAGGCCGTGTCGCACACCGAGGGAGTTGAGCATGCTGACGTGTTCGGCTGTCTGCGCGCGCCAGCCTTCGTCGGCGGCCACCACGACGAGCACGGCGGGCACCGGGCCGACACCGGCCAGCATCGTTGTGACGAAACGCTCATGGCCCGGTACGTCGACGAAAGCGACGGTCTCGCCGCCGGGCAGCGTGGTCCAGACGAAGCCGAGGTCGAGCGTCATGCCCCTGCGGCGTTCCTCGCTCCACCGGTCGGGTTCCATCCCGGTGAGCGCGTGGACCAACGTCGACTTGCCGTGGTCCACATGGCCTGCGGTGGCGATGACGTGCATTCGTTGACCTCACACGAAAGAATGGCGGAGGCGGACAGGAATCGAACCTGCCTGATCCGGATACCGGACCACGTCGGTTTTGAAGACCGCGGCGCCCACCAGGAACACGTACGCCTCCGATAGAGAGTATAGCGATCGCTGATCAGGCGTCGTAGGGTCGGGTGAGGCACCAACGATCACGAGGAGTGCGCATGGCCGCGCCGGAGACCACCTATCGGCTCACGCAGTACGCGAAGGGTGGCGGCTGCGCCTGCAAGATCCCGCCCGGTGAGCTGGAGCTGATGGTCGGTGGGCTCGGCGTCGTCCCGGCAGGGGACGCCGAACTCCTGGTCGGCCTGGACAGTGGCGACGACGCCGCCGCCGTCCGGTTGGACGCCAACACAGCCATACTGTCCACAACGGACTTCTTCACTCCGGTCGTCGACGACGCCTACGACTGGGGCAGGATCGCCGCGGCCAACGCGCTGTCCGACATCTACGCGATGGGTGGCGTGCCGCTGCTCGCGGTCAACCTGCTCGGCTGGCCACGGGACCTGCTGCCGTTCGAACTGGCGGGCGAGGTGCTGCGCGGCGGGTTCGACATCGCGGCGCAGGCGCGCTGTCACCTGGCAGGCGGTCACTCCATTGACGACCCGGAGCCCAAGTACGGCCTGGCGGTGACCGGCACGGCGCACCCGGACCGGATGCTGCGCAACGACGCGGCGCAGGCCGGCCTGCCGATCAGCCTGACCAAGCCGCTGGGCGTCGGTGTGCTGAACAACCGGCACAAGGCGACCGGCGAGGTGTTCGCGGCCGCGATCGACAGCATGACGACGCTGAACCGGGCGGCGGCCGAAGCAGCCGGCGCCGCTGGCCTGCGGGCCGCCACCGACGTGACCGGCTTCGGGCTGCTCGGCCACCTGCACAAGATGGCCAGGGCCAGCGGGGTGACCGCGGTGGTCGACCCGACAGTGGTGCCCTACCTGGACGGTGCCCGCCAGTCGGCTGCCGAGGGCTACATCTCCGGTGGCACCCGGCGCAACCTGGACTGGGTCCGGCCACACCTGGCCGCCGGCAACCTGGCCGAGCTGGAACTGCTGCTGCTGGCCGACGCCCAGACCTCCGGCGGCCTGCTGATCGCAGGCGAGGTGCCCGGCGGCACGGTGATCGGCGAGTTCGTGGCAGCCGAACCCGACGTGACGATCCGGGTCAGGGCTTGACGGCCTGCAGCGTGTAGCTGGCCGCCAGGCGGTCGGGCTGTTCGGTCAGTCGCCACTCGCCTGCGTCGTCCCGGGTCATGTGGCCGGGCAGCGCCTCCCAGGGGACGCTGTCGTGTTCCACGAAAGCGGTCAGCCGCAGGCCTTCGTTCAGCAGCGCCGTGACGATCTCGCCGATGCCGTGGTTCCAACTGGCGGACTTCTCGTGCTGGAAGACGACGTCGGTCTCGACGTAGGTCCCCGGCTCGTCGAAGACCAGTGGCTCCTCGTGCTCGAAGTAGGAGTAGCGCATCGCGGGGGGATCGGCGTCCTCGTCCAGGCCCCACAGCATCGGGTGCCCTTCCCGGATGAACAGCCGCCCGCCGGGTCGCAGCAGACCGGCGACCACACCGGCCCAGCGCGCCACGCCGGGCAGCCAGCACAGGGCGCCGACGCCCGTGTACACGAGGTCGAACGACTCCGCGCCGAGCACGCCGACCGCGTCGTACACGTCGGCCTCGTGGTAGTCGATCTCGGTGCCGGTGCGCTCGGCAACGCTGCGCGCCTGGGCCAGGGCGGCGGCTGAGAAGTCCAGACCGCTCATCCTGGCGCCGAGTCGGGCCAACGACAGGGTGTCGGTGCCGATGTGGCACTGCAGGTGGACACCGCGCAGCCCGTGCAGATCGCCCAGCCGGGGCCGGTCGAACCGGACGACCTCGCTGAGGAACTCGGGATCGGCGACGAACTGGTCCACGGCGTAGCTCGGCGACGCGGCGTGCGCGGGGGCGCGTTCGTCCCAGTTGGCCTTGTTGATCGCCACGTAGTCGGTCATGGCGTCACCCTGCCACGCGCCGCAGGCCGGTACCCAGTGAATATCAGCGGTAGGAGTCGGTCGGTGCCCAGCGCATGCCGTGCGCCTGCTCGCGGTCGTGGCCGTAGAACATCCTGGCCTGCTCGGCGTCGGCCAGCGCCCGAAGCTTCATGGCACTGTCCCTGGCCGTCGCCGGGTCGGCCTGGCTGTCCCACGTGTCGTGGTCGAAGTTCTCCTGACAGTAGACGGCGTCCCCGCAGATGATCACCGGGCCGGTGTCCGGCAGCCGCAGCAGCACCGACTGGTGGCCCTCGGTGTGCCCGGGCGTCGGCAGCACGTGAACGTCGGGCAGCACCTCCTGCTCGCCGTCCACGAGTTCGTAGCTCAGGCTGGGCAGGTTCCAGTACTGGTTGGGGTAGCTCGGGTTGTCCTTGGCCAGTTCGTACTGCTCGCGCTGCACGAAGAACGTTGCGTTGCCCAGCAGGTCGTTGTTGCCCGCGTGGTCGAAGTGCAGGTGCGTGTTGATGACGTAGTCGATGTCCTGCGGCGCGACGTCCAACTGGGCCAGGCGGTGGAGCAGGCTGTCCTCCGGTCGCATCACCGGCACCAGGCTCTTCGCGGCCGGTGTGCCGCGCCAGGTGAGTTCCGGGTCGTCCACGTGCAGCCTGCTCATGCCGGTGTCCACAAGAGCCAGTTCCTCGTTGGGCAGCCGGATCAGCCAGCCCGTCACGGGGATGTTCGTGTGCATGCCGTCGTACACGCCGGGTGCGACCGTCTCGAACGCGCAGGCGCAGTCACCGAGCGGCAGTGCGTACAGTTCCGTGGGCATGTCCGGAGACTAATGGTTCCGGCCGGGCAGGAACCTACTCAGGGCACAGATCGTCAGGGCCGCAGCGGTGAGCACCGTGAACAGGATCGTGATCCAGTGCTCCGGCGTCCTGGTCTGCAGCACACCGAGCAACGTCACACCGAGCGACGCCGTGAGTTGTACCGTCATGAACAGGGCCGTGGTGCCCTGCGGCTGCTCGGCCTGCGGCAGCGTGCGGTAGGCGCTGGCGAACGTCGGCGACGCGGTCAGCCCGAAGCCGAGACCGACGGCGACGAACAGCGCGAACAGCGCCGGCAGCGACAGTTGGTCGTGCCAGACGGCGAACGTGGCCAGGCCTGCGGCGGTGACCAGCGAGCCTGCCCGGACCAGCGGGCGGGGACCGGTGCGGTCGCTGATCCGACCGCCCAACGTCATGGACACCAGCAGGCCGACGCCCAGCGCGCTGACCAGCAGGCCTCGCACGTAGTGGTGGGTCTCGGCGTAGATGGGCAGCGAGGTCAGCTGCGAGTACATGATCAGGCCGACCAGCCCCATCACGGTCAGCGTGGCCGCGAACCCTGGCCTACTCAGCAGCCGCAGGTCGAGTGCTGGCGTCCGCTTGGTGGTCAGCGCGTGCCGGACGTACAGGCCGAGCAGCGTCAGACCGACGACGGCGGACACGACCACGACCCAGCCGGACCTGTTGAGCGCGAACAGGATGCCGACGAAACCGGTGGTGAGCAGCGCGAGGCCACGTAGGTCGGCGGCCGGCCGTGGCGCGTCAGCTGCCGGCTTGTTCCTCGGGATCAGGGCGAGGGCGGCTGCGAACACCAGGATGCCGAACGGGAGGTTGACCACGAAGATCCACTGCCAGTGACCGGTGCCCAGCAGCAGGCCACCGACGACCGGGCCGAGCACCGGGGCGAGGTTGATGATCATCGACATGGTGCCCAGGACGCGGCCGACCCGATCCCTACTGGCCAGCGTGGCGGCCAGGCCGAGTGAGCTGGGTTCGAGCAGTCCACCGCCGAAGCCCTGCACGACGCGGAACGCGATCAGCGACGGCGCCGACCAGGCCAGCGCGGCCAGTGTCGAGCCGACGACGAACAGCGCGAGGCCGACCAGGAACACCTGGCGACCGCCGAAGCGGGCGGTGGCCCAGCCGAGCAAGGGGAGCATCGAGCCTGCCGCCAGCAGGTAGCCGGTGGTGACCCAGACGACGGCTGCCAGCGGTGTGCCGAACGCGCTGGCCAGCGGATTGAGGGCGACGGCGACCACGGTGCCGTCCATGACAGCGAGCAGTGCCGCGAGTCCCAGCACCGTCAGCGCCGCACTGGAGCCGAGCCGTGGCGACGCCGTCCTGCTAGCAGTCGGTGTGATTTCCTGGACTGTCATGACATCAAAACTAAACTACACGGTTTAGTAGCGCAAGGTGCCGCTACAATAAAGCTGTGACAGTGCACCAGCGGCAGGACAAGCGGCGGGTGATCCTCGACGCGGCCGGTCCGATCTTCGGCAACGAGGGCTACGAGCGGGCCAGCGTCGATGCGATCGCCACGGCGGCCGGCGTCTCCAAGCCAACGATCTACAGCTACTTCGGCGGCAAGGAACAGCTGTTCCGCGCGTCCGTCGCCGACTCGGCCGTGCAGCAGAACGCCGAGGCGCTCCAGGTGATCCGGCTGCTGGACATCTCCGCCGACGGCTGGCGGGACAGCCTGCGTGAACTCGGCACGCAGCTGGTGGCGTGCCAGCGCAGCTTGTGCGCTGTCTTCCTGCGCCGGATGATCGCCGCGGAGAGCGCCCGCGACCCCGAGGTCTACCGCGCGGTCCGACTGCAGGCGGGCGACCCGATCCACGAGGCGCTCGCCGGGCGGCTGGCCATGCTCGGGAACGCCGGCCACCTGGTCGTGCCCGACCCGGCGCTGGCGGCCCGGCAGTTCCTGGCGCTCATCGGCGCCGAGATCTCCGAACTCACCGAGCAGGAGACGAAGGCGGTGCCCGACGACGTCATCCGACGGGCCGTGGACGCTGGCGTGGACACGTTCCTGCGCGCCAACCAGCACCCGGCTGTCGTCTGATGGCCGACGTCAGGGTCGCCGTGCTGGACGACTACCAGGATGCCGCGCTGGCCAGCGCCGACTTCGCCGTGCTGGACGGCCGTGCCGACGTGACGGTGTTCCGCGACCACATCTCCGACGAGGACGAGTTGGTGCGGCGCCTTGCCGACTTCGACGTGGTCATCGCGATGCGCGAGCGCACCCCGTTCCCGGCCGGCCTGCTGGACCGGCTGCCGAAGCTACGGCTGCTCATCACAGCCGGCATGCGCAACGCGTCGATCGACGTGGCCGCCGCGTACCAGCGGGGGATCACCGTCAGCGGCACCGGCGGGTCCCGCGCGGCCACCGCCGAGCTGATCTGGGCGCTGATCATGGCTGTGGCCCGGCGAATACCGGCCGAGGACGCGGCGATCCGGGCCGGCCGGTGGCAGACCACGATCGGCACCGAACTGGCCGGCAGCACGCTGGGCATCATCGGCATGGGCAACCTCGGCAGGTCCACCGCCCGCTACGCGCAGGCGTTCGACATGCGGCTGCTCGCGTGGAGCACGAACATGACCAGCGAGCAGGCCGCCGAGGCGGGCGCCGAACTGGTCGGCAAGCGGGAACTGTTCGAGCGCAGCGACATCGTGACCGTGCACCTCAAGCTGTCCGACCGCAGCCGTGGCCTGATCGGCGCGGACGAACTGCGCTGGCTGGGCCCACGTGGCTTCCTGGTCAACACGTCCCGGGGGCCCATCGTGGACGAGGCCGCGCTGGTCGCCGCGCTGTACGACGGCACCATCGGCGGCGCCGCCCTCGACGTGTTCGACACCGAACCGCTGCCGCTGGACCATCCACTGAGGACAGCACCGAACACCGTGCTGACGCCGCATATCGGGTTCGTGTCGGAGCAGTCCTACGCGAAGATCTACTCGGACGCGGTGGAGGACGTACTGGCGTGGCTGGACGGTGCGCCGATCCGGGAGCTGCCGCGGTGACGTGCCATCTGGTCGCGCTCTGCTTCGATGCGCACGATCCACGGCGCCTCGCGCGTTTCTGGGCAGGCGTCCTCGGCCGGAGGATCGCGGACGACGGCGCTGAGCTGCTGCCCGGTGACGCCACCGGGTTCCGAATCCGGTTCCTGCCGACGCAGGAGCAGAAGGTCGACCAGAACCAGGCGCACTTCGACCTGACGAGCACGTCCCTCGCCGACCAGCGGCAGACGGTGGCCAGGGCGGTCGAACTCGGCGCCCGGCACATCGACGTCGGTCAGCGCCCGGAGGACAGGCATGTCGTGCTCGCGGACCCCGAGGGCAACGAGTTCTGCGTCATCGAGCCGGGCAACAACTTCCTCGCCGACTGCGGCCTCATCGGGGCGCTCGCGTGTGACGGTTCGCAGGAGGTCGGGTACTTCTGGAGCGAGGCGTTGGGCTGGCCGTTGGTCTGGGACCAGGACCAGGAGACGGCGATCCAGTCACCGCGGGGCGGCTCGAAGATCAGCTGGGGCGGTCCGCCGCTGAAGCCCACAACGGGGAAGTACCGGCTACACGTCGACATCGCTCCACCGGCCGACGGCGATCAGCAGGCGGAGGTCGACCGGCTCCTGTCCCTCGGCGCGAGTCGCATCGACATCGGCCAGGGCGAGGTCAGCTGGATGGTCATGGCCGATCCCGACGGCCACGAGTTCTGTGTGCTGACACCGAGATAGCGCTGGATCCGGCTAGTCGGCCTCGAAGATCTCGAGTGGGAGACCCTGGCCGACTCCCCACATCTCGGCGAGTCGGCCGTTGTCGACACGGAAGATCTCGATCAGCATCGGCTGCGGGTTCCCGGCCGTGATGGTGATCCCCTCGACGGACGAGCGGATGGCGACTCTGTCGTTGTCGACAAGGATGTCCTCGGCGACGACTCGATAGTCGGGAAAATGCGCGACCAGGGTGCGCCAGGCGTCCTTGCCCGCCTCGACCCCGGTGACGCCGAGCGGATGGCTGAAGAAGTTCGGGGTGAACAGGTCATCTGCCTGGTCGAACTGGCGGGTGTTGAAGCACTCCTGCATCCGCTGGACCAGGGCGCCGGCATCATCACGTGTGGTCATCATGCTCTCCCAATCATTCCGGCGTAACCGGGTCGACGCCCCGGTTACGCCACTGACTATACGGGTCGGCGCCCCGATTACACTAGGCCGATGGAGCTGCGAGCCGACGCACGTCGCAATCGTGAGCGGGTGCTGCGGACCGCGCAGCAACTGTTCGCAAAGGACGGTCTCGGCGTTTCCCTCGACGAGATCGCCCGCCGCGCTGGTGTCGGTCCCGGCACCGTCCACCGGCACTTCCCGACCAAGGAAGCGCTGTATCTCGCCGTCGCGACCGATCAGTTCGGGCAGTTGATCGCGGAGGCGGAAACACTGGCCGCCAGTGACGATCCAGCGGCTCTGTTCACCCTGCTGTCCCGGATGATGGCCACGGGTGCCGAGAACGTGGCCGTGAAGAGCGCACTGGAGGCCGCCGAGTTCGACCTGAGGACCGCAGCGCCGGACGTCGCGACCGACCTCACCAACCACGTCTCGGGCCTGCTGGATCGCGCCCACGCGGCCGGCACCGTGCGCCCCGACGTCACCATCGACGAGGTGATGGCGCTACTCGCGGGAGCCTTCGCCGCGATCCGGCACGCCAACGTGGAAACCAGTCAGCGACGTTCAGCGCACCTGGCCCAGATCATCCTCGACGGGCTCAGGCCGATTCACTGAACACGATGCCGCCGGTGCCACCTGCCGGGAGAGTCGCGCCGGCATAGGCGTCCGCCAGTGCATGCCCGAACTCGGCACACGCGCTGACCGTGGCCGCGTCAACGTTGGCCAGCACCACACCGCTGCCGGTGCCTGGTGTCGTCGCGCGGCCGAGGTCGCCCGGCTGGCCGGCACCGTCCGCGTCGACGACCAGGATGTCGCCGCACCACAGCGGAGTCTTGGTCAGCTCGGCCAGCGCGTCGTAGGCCCACGCCTGCTGGTCCGGCCGGTCGTAGCCGTACCAGTAGACCAACCGTTGGCCCTGCTCGGCGACGTGCGCTGCCAGGGTCAGCGCGGAGTACCCGCCCGGCACGTGCGCGTGCGGGTCGAACGGGTCGATGTGCACGACGGTGTCGCCACCCAACCAGGCCGCCGTCGCTGCCATTCCGTCGTGTTCCGCGACCTCGCAGTGGCTCAGGCCGGCGGCGTGCTCGCGTAGCTCGGCCGCGCTGACCGGGTCGATGTCGCACAGCAGGTACGAGCTGTCGTCGCCGAGCACGCTCATGGCCAGCATCGCCGACCCCGGATACCTCGGCGGCTCCACATCGGTGAACGGCGCGAGTGCCGCGCGGTAGCGCGAACCACTGAGTTTCGGGTGGTCGGCCGACAGAAACTTCAGCACGCCGAAGCTTCGCTCGTCGTCCGCCACCAGCGAATAGGCGGCCGAGCCGGCATGGGTTTCCGCGTACCGCGTCGGCCGCTCCCGGTCCAGCACCTCGAGCAGCGCTCCGTGCTTCCAGACGTCGGCAAGCTTGCCGAAGTGGCGATTGGCCATAGCGGGCATACTTCCGCACTGTGACGGACGAGGCGACCGGGTATCGGGGCTACAACCAGGCGGAACTGGATCTCCAGTACTCGCCGAGTTCACGCGTCGACGACATCCGGGTGTATCTCGCCGAGTACGCCGAGCGCAGCGCCGAGGCGCGGCGGATCCTGCCGGCTCACCTCGATCTGCCCTACGGAGCCGAACCCTGGCAGCGGTTCGACTACTTCCCGGCGCTGCGGCCGAACGCGCCGCTGCATGTGTTCGTGCACGGCGGTTTCTGGCAGCAGTTGGACAAGAGCGACTCGTCCTTCCCTGCACTCGCGTTCGTGCCGGCCGGGATGGCGTTCGCCGCGCTGGGCTACGGCCTGGCACCTGAGCATTCGCTGGACAGCATCGTGGCCGACGTGCGTGCCGGCCTCCGGCACCTGGCCGGCACACTGGCCGATCTGCCGGGCAGTCCGACCAGCATCCACCTGAGCGGCCACTCCGCAGGCGCGCACCTGGTCGCGATGGCGTTGACGGACTCGCCGGGCGTGTTCGCGAGCGCGACGCTGATCAGCGGGGTCTACGACCTGGAACCCGTCCGGCACACGTACGTCAACGACGCGGTGGGCATGGACGCGGACAGCGCCCGGCGGAACAGCCCGCTGTTCGCGCTGCCGGATCGGCTGCCGCCCCTGGTGGTGGCGGTGGGGGAGCACGAGACCGACGAGTTCGGCCGGCAGCATGCCGATTTCGTGGCGGCGGCCAGGGCACGTGGCGCCGACGTGCGGGACATGGTGGTGCCCGGCCGGAACCACTTCGACCTGCCGTTCGACCTCGGTTCCCCTGGTCTCCCTTAGTTCGGCGGGTTGGTTCGGCCGGGGAGCATGCCTGCCGCCACGACCGCGCGGGAGAACGGCCGGACGAGTTCGCCGAGGCGGGTGCAGCCGTCCACGCCGATGGCGCCATAGGTCGGGAGGGACAGTTCGTCCGTCTTGTCCTCGACCCACTGCCGCTGCGCGCGGCCGGTCTCGCTGAAGACGATGTCGTCGCCCGGCTCGAGCAGGCCTCGCTCCTGGAGGCCGGCCACGGCGGCCGCCCACTCCTCCTCGCTCCAGGCCCGCATCGTGCGCAGCGTCTCGGCGGGCACGGCGCCGGTGGCGCTGTGCATGATGAGCGCCTCGATACCGCTCACACCCTCGATCATCAGAGCAGCGATGTGCCCGTCGCCCCGGAACTCACGCAGCAGGGTTTGCGCGTGCCACAACGAAAGCAGCGGCTCGTCCGGCCAGTCGAGGGCCGCGTGCGCAGCGAACAGCGGGCGTCCCTCCGTCTTGTCGAAGGCGGCTCGCGCGGCGCGGCCAGCCAGTTCGGCCGCCTCGGCGACCTCAGGACCGTCGGCGACAGGGCCCAGGGCGCGGCGCAGCGCGGCTTCGGCTCCTGCACGCCGGGCGGCGATGATCGTCGTCGGGTCAGCGAAAGCCCACGCGTCCGGAATCGCCCTGGCCACGACCTTCGGCGAGAAGTTGTAGAACGTGGAGATCACCACGTCGGCGCCCACAGGCCCGAACGCGGCACCACGCGATGCGAAATAGCCCATGTGCATACCGCGCAACCCGAGTGCCGTGTAACGATCGAGGGCCTCGGCCGCGAAATAAATCATGCCGTGCAACGGCTCGGCCAAGCGCCAGGTCTCCCGGGCCAGTGCCCCGTCCACGTGGTCTGCCACGGTAGGCGTCTCCTCGTTCAGGGACGCGTCCTCGACCCGTCCGTACCGACCAGTCGGTACGAAACCCTACCAGGATTGACCCTCGGGTAACCCACGACGGCACAGTTGTCAGGTGCCAGACGACGACCTGATGACCATCGGCCGGTTCGCCCACCTCAGCAGCCTGTCGATCCACACGCTGCGGCACTACGACGACGTCGGCCTGCTCACGCCCGCCGAGGTCGATCCGTCGTCCGGGTACCGCCGCTACCGGCGGGACCAGGTCGGCCCGGCCCGGCTGATCCGCTCGCCGCGCTGGATCGACCTGCCGATCGAGGAGATCCGGCAGATCATCTCGTCCACCGACCGGTCGCACCGAGGTCGTCGCGCCACGCGATCCGCAGGGCATGCCGCGCAGTTCTGCCGTGAAGGACCCGAGCGGGAACTGGATCTGGCTCTACCAGGCCTGAACTCAGCCCTGCTGCCACTCCAGGTGCGCCCTGACCCTGCCCTGCTCGTCGGTCCAGCCCTTGGATCGGGCGTACTCCACCATCGCGTCGAAGTCGGCCGTCCACGCATCGCCGGCGTTGGCCATGCGCTTGAGCTCGGCACCATCCAGCATGGCGTGCGCACCGTCGGCGTCGACGACACCCAGCCCGCTCAGCGCCTCGACCACGGCGGCCAGCCGGTCCGGTGTCCCGTTGACCATGACCGCGAACGCGCGGAAATTGTCCTGGTCGGCCAACACGGCGGTGGGCGGAACGACGGTGGTGTCGACGTCGATGTACATGCGACTCCTCTAAGCGATGAGTTCGAGCACCGCGCGCATGTCATCGTAGGTGGCCGGAATCTGTTGGTGGCGGTCCATCCGGTGGCGTTCCAGCCGGATGGCACCGATGTGTGCCGCCCGGTAGATCTGCGTGCGCCACGCGGCCGCCTCGGTGTCGGCCGGTGCGCCGTAGGTCTCCCAGAATCCGTCCCACTCGGTGCCCGGCGGTTTCCGCCGCGCCATGAAGATGCCCCAGTCGGCCGCCGGGTCGCCCCAGGAGGACCGGTCGTGATCGATCATCCCGGTGATCAGCGGCTCGGGAGCGCCGACCTTGAGCATGACGTTCGGCACGATGAGATCGCCGTGCAGCATCCTCGGCTCGGTGATCTCGTCCAGCACGGCCGTGTTCTTCTCAGCCGAGGCGACGACCCGCAGCAGGTCGCTCACGTCCTGCCCTGCGTCGGTCAGGTCGGCGACCGTGTTGCCCAACAACGACAGCACGGCCTCGCTCCACGTGGCGAACGTCGGCCCGGCCACCGGCCCGAACCGCTCACCCCGGATCGAGTGCACC
The DNA here is from genome assembly GCA_036502345.1 of Pseudonocardiaceae bacterium. Lineage (GTDB taxonomy): Bacteria > Actinomycetota > Actinomycetes > Mycobacteriales > Pseudonocardiaceae > DATEPR01. The sequence goes on from DASXYT010000286.1 coordinate 12,583, forward strand.
TTCGTGGTGAGCGTGCCGAGTTGGCGGTAGAACGCCCGCCACATCGACCGGGGGTAGTCGGCGAACCCGTCCGCTGCGGACACTCCGTCGAGCATCGTCTGCCACACGTAGTCCCGGCCCGCGACGTCCCGGGTCCAGTCGATGCACAGGGTGCGCGGCATCATCGCCGCGACCGGCGCGTAGTACGGCAGGCTGAGGTACTCGTTGCGCATCAGTTCCCGCTCGATGCGCGACTGCCGCTCCGGCGCCGGTGCCACCCGCAGGATCACCGGCCGGTCGGCGCCGATGTCCACCTTGTAGGTGTTGTTGTAGGAACCGCCCGGCAGTTCGATCGCCGACACCACATCGGTTCCGGTGCCGAACGCCCGGTGGCACATCGCGGTGATCTGCTCGGCCGACACCGACTCCTGGAACGACCCCGCTGCCCGCTCGACCGGCTGAAACTCCACCGGGCCATGGTAGAGCCCAGTGGTTGCGTTTCTGGTTAGGGCCTGGCCGGAGGCACCAAGCCAAACACGCCAAACCGCAGCCCCACCGATCAGCCGGTCCACTCACCGACCAGTTGCCTGCTGGCTACGTTGAACCGGTTCCACACGTTGATCGACGAGATCGCGATCACCAGGCCGGCCAGCGCCTGCTCGTCGTAGTGCTTGGCCGCGTCCGCCCAGATGTCGTCCGGCACCGCGTCGGGCTGGTCGGCGATCCGGGTCAGCGACTCGGCCAGCGCGAGTGCGGCACGCTCCGGCTCGGTGAAGTACTGGGTGTCCCGCCACGCGGCCACCGACCACAGGCGCTCGTCCGACTCACCCGCCTTCTTCATCTCGCGGGCGTGCATGTCGACACACACGCTGCACCCGTTGATCTGGCTCGCCCGCAGTTGCACCAGCCAGATCGTGGTGTCCGGCACGCCGAGCCCCTCCGCTGCCTTGCTCAGGCCGTACAGGCTCTTCATCGCGGCGGGTACCAGCAGTGCCGGGTTGTTGATCCTTGCTCCCATGATGGGTCCCCTTGTCACATCGGGCGGTTCAGGTCCGTCACTGGTATGACGGAACGCGAACGAAGGATGTGACTGTGGACGACAGCGACCTGCTCGCCGAGCGGTTCGAATCCCACCGCACCCACCTGCACGCGGTGGCCTACCGGATGCTCGGCTCGCTGAGCGAGGCGGACGACGCCCTGCAGGAGGCCTGGCTACGGCTGCGTCGCGCCGACACCTCCGATGTGGCGAACCTGGCGGGCTGGCTGACGACGGTCGTCTCGCGGGTGTGCCTTGACATGTTGCGCACGCGCACGTCACGGCGCGAGGAGTCGCTGGACACGCACCTGCCCGATCCGATCGTGACCCGGGATGACGGTGTCGACCCGGAGCAGCAGGCCGTGCTGGCCGACTCGGTCGGTCTCGCGCTGCTCGTGGTGCTGGAAACCCTGGAGCCCGCCGAACGGCTCGCGTTCGTGCTGCACGACATGTTCGCCGTGCCCTTCGAGGAGATCGCCACCATCGTGGGGAAATCGCCAGCCGCGGCACGGCAGTTGGCCAGCCGCGCCCGTCGTCGTGTGCAGGGCGCGCCGACGGTTCAGGACACCGATTTGAACCGGCAGCGCAAGGTGGTCGACGCGTTCCTCGCCGCCGCGCACGACGGCGACTTCGACGCACTCGTCGCCGTACTCGACCCGGACGTCGTACTGCGTGCCGACCAGGGCGCGGCCGCGATGCACCTGATCCGGGGCGCGACGACGGTCGCCAGCGGGGCGGTCAGGTTCCACGAACTCGCCGCCGAGAACATCGTCGTCAAGCGGGCCCTGGTGAACGGCGCCGCGGGATTCCTCTCCGTCCAGGACGGCGAACCGTTGTCCCTGCTCGGCTTCACCGTGATCAACGGCAGGATCACCGAGATCGACATCCTGAGCGACCCTGCCCGGCTGCGCGAGCTGGATCTCACGATCCTGGACTGACCAGCTCGCGCAGTGCCGGGTTGTCGATGTCAGAACTCCGAGGGACCGTTGTGGATGATGACGAGGCTGACGATCCGTCCGTTCCGGACACTGAAGTAGTTCGAGAGGATCAGCTCGTCGGGCAGGTTGGTCTTGTCGTAGGTGCCGTCGTACGCGCCGTGCACGACCGTGTCGCCGTAGTGGTCTACGGCCTCGCGCACGTCGATGGTGACCTTGTCGCCGACCATCTCCTTGGCCACCCAGCGGCGGATCGCCGCGATGCCCCTGATCTCGCGGTGGTTGTCGTTGACGTAGGCGTCCTCGGCGAAGGTCGCGACGATGGCGTCGACGTCGTGTGCGTTGACGGCGGTGATGTGGTCGGCGACGACGCCGGTGAGTTCGGTTGTCATGAATCCCACGTTCACCCCTCCCCTCAGGGGAGAGTCAAACCTGGTCAGGTGGCGATGTCCGGGTAGGGGAGTGTCATGTGGTTCACCCGGCGCGCGTACTCCAGTTGGAAGCCCAACGGCTCCTCGTGGTCCCGTTCGAACATCGCGATGAACAGCGTCAGCGTGAGGAACGGGTGCGCGCCGAGTTCGAACAGTGCCGGGTAGTCGTGCGCAGCCAGCGCGGTCCGCTCGGCGTCCTCGAACCGCAGCCAGGTGCTCGCCTCGCCGTCCACGCAGTTGAGCACTCGGTTGGCCTGCTCGGCCTCCCACCACGCCACGGTGCCCTTCGGGTCGTCCCGGTAGCGCTCGACGAGGTCCGGATCACGGTCCACGGTGTAGAGGAACTTGTTGACCAGGTACTTGCTCATCGTGCGCCTCCCGCCGGGTACCAGGTGAAGTAGGCCTCCATGGTGTGGAACAGGTCGTACGTGTCCACGTAGTCGGCCTTCTGGCCCTCGCCGGCCACACCCATCATCAGCATGAAGTCCATGAACCCGTGGGTCGCGTTGCCCGGCGCGTGCAGGCTGTCCAACGTCACCTCGCGCAGGCTGCCCTCGATGTCGCCGCTGGCGATCCACTCGACGGCCTTGCGGTCGAACTCCGGGTCCGGCCCGTGCGGCCCGAACTGCCGTGGACCACCCAGTTCCAGCGACAGGTGACCGGTACCGATCACCGCGACCCGCTGGTTGGACGGCCACGACTCGATCAGCTGCCGGATGGTCCTGCCCAACTGCACGAACCGCTTCGGCTGCGGCAGCGGCGGCGCGAAGATGTTGGTGTAGATCGGCACGATCGGCAGGTCGTTCTCCGGCCGCAGCGTGATGATCGGGCACGTGATGGAGTGGTCGATCCGCAGTTCGTTGGAGAACGCCAGGTCGAAGCCGGCGTCCAGGCCCTCGCGCAGCACGTACGTCGACAGGTCCTCCTGGCCGCGCAGCAGCATCTTCGGTAGCCCGAACTCGCGTTCCTCGTTGTAGAAGTTGGCGTCGTAGAACGGCGCCTTGCCGACCAGGAACTGCGGCATGTTGTCCAGCCACAACTGGTGGAAGTGGTCCGAGCCGACCATCACCAGCACGTCGGGCCGTGCCTTGATGAGGGTGGCGCGGAACGCCTCGACCTTGCGCACCCACTCGTCGGCGAACGGCGGTCGGTCAGCGCCGGTCGACGTGCTGGCACGGTAGTAGAACGGGTGGTGGGTGGACGCGATCACCGCTACCACTTCAGCCATGCGGCCCTCCGTTGGTGAATGGCTCCGGGGCTACGGACCGATTGTTCAGGTCCACGGACAGGAAGATCTCGTTGCCGACGGGGTTGCGTATCTCCTCGGCCAGTTGCCCGATCAGCCCTGCCGTGCGGGCGAGCAGCGCGAACCCGCGCAGCAGTTCGATCGGCAGGTCGAGGTCGGCCAGCGCGGCGCCGCAGACGCCGGCACCGTTGAGCGGCAGCGTCTTGCCCAGCACCTGTGGGTGCACCCTGCCGATCGCGGCGAACAGCGACAGGTGCGGGCCGAACAGGTCCTCCTCGGCGGCGATCTCCATCAGCCGGGGAGTGCGTGGGTCGACTTCCTTGTGCACGTGGTGGCCGAGGCCGGGCACAAAGGCCTTGGCGGCACGTTGCGCAGCGACGGTGGCCAGCGCGAGGGCGTCCCAGCCCGCGTCGTCGGTCGGCAGCGGTCCGTCCACAGCGGACAGCGTGTCGTGCAGGAACTTGCCGGTGTCCTCCGTGACGCCGAGGAACCGCGACCCACCGCCGAGCAAGCCGGCTGCCAGCGCGCCCTGGATCGAGTCCGGCGCCGACAGGTACGTCAGCCGCGTGACGATCGCCGTCGGGGTGAATCCGTGGTCGGCCAGCGCCGCGAGCACCGCCTCGAACACCCTGGTCTGGCCGGGGGTCGGGCGCCGCTGGGTGGCCAGCCAGTAGGCCAGCTCGCCGAACCCGACGTTGCCCATCACGTCCTGCGCCAGGTCGGTGCCGAGCAGGGTGATCGCGGTGCGGCTGGAGGCACCCAGTGCGGTGGGGTAGCTGGGCTGGTCAGTCACGCTGGCCCTCCTGCTTCGTTGTGAGCCACTCCCGCAGTTCGGCGCCGTGCTCGTCGAGTTCCGGTGGTGGCAGGTGATACTGCGCCGGGGTGGTGGAGAAGCGGATGGGGTTCCGGGTGGTCGGGACCGCGCGGTCACCGTCGCCGACCTCGACGATCGGGTCCAGCCCGAACCGTTCCGCCATCGCGAAACCGCCGTCGATGGTGTTGATCGGGCCACACGGCACGCCGACAGCGACCAGCGCCTCGAACCACTCCGTCGCTGACCGGGTGACCAGGCGTTCGACCAGCAGCGGGCGCAGTTCCTCGCGATTGGCCGTGCGGCTGGCGTTGCGGGCGAACCTGGGATCGTCGGCGACCTCCGGGATGCCCAGCACCTCGCACAGCTTGCGGAACTGGCCGTCGTTGGCCGCTGCCACGATCAGGTCGTTGTCCTTGGTGGGCAGCGGTTCGTAGGGGAACACGCTGGGATGCGCGTTGCCCATCCGGTAGGGCACCACTCCGCCCGCGACGAACGCGGAACTGTGGTTGACCAGGCCGGTCAGCGCGGAGGACAACAGGTTCACCTCGACGTGCTGGCCCTCGCCGGTCGCGTCCCGGTGGCGCAGCGCGGCCAGGATGCCGATCACCGCGTGGTTGCCTGCCATCACGTCGAACACCGAGATCCCGGCCCGGTAGGGCGGGCCGTCCGGGTCGCCGGTCAGGCTCATCAGCCCGGAGATCGCCTGCACCATCAGGTCGTAGCCGGGCACGTGCGCGCCGTCGGTGGAGCCGAAGCCGCTGATCGACGCGTACACCACACCGGCGTTGGTGGCGCTGACACTCGGGTAGTCGAGGCCGTACCTGGTCAGGCCGCCGGGCTTGAAGTTCTCGATCAGCACGTCGGCGCGCCGGGCGAGTTCGCGGGCCACCTCGGCGTCGGCATCCTCGCGCAGGTTCAGCGCTATCGAGCGCTTGCCCCGGTTGATGCCCAGGTAGTACGTGGACACGTCACCGCGCACCGGTGGCATCCAACTGCGGGTCTCGTCGCCCCCCGGGCCCTCGACCTTCACCACCTCGGCACCGAGATCGGCCAGCAGCATGGTCGCGTAGGGGCCGGCCAGCACCCGGGAGAAGTCGGCAACCAGCAGCCCGGCCAGCGGACCTGCTGCCTTCGGTGCCTCGTCTGCCACGGTGACATCCTCCCTGCCGACTGACGGACATCTGTCCGCTGTACGTATGCTAAGTCGCTACGCCGTCACGGTCACGTGCGGGACGGTGTGCAGGCGGGCGAAGTCCGCGCTGATGTGGCCCGCGGTCCGCAGCAGCAACGGCAGGTGGTGCTCCACCAGGTGGTCCACCGAGGTCTCAGCGGCGTGCGCGTTCACGTTCACCGCGGCGATCACCTTGCCGGTGCCGTCCCGCAGGGGCGCGGCCACCGAGCGGATGCCCAGCGTGAGCTGCTCGTCGGTGAGTGCCCAGCCCCGCGCCCGCACCTCCTGCAGTTCGGCGTCCCGCTCCGCCCGGTCCGGCTGCCAGCGCGGCACCAGGCCGGACCTGGTCGGCTCGGCCAGCACGCGATCCAGCTCGTCCGGTGCCAGCGCGGCCAGTTGCACCTTGCCCAGTGACGTCTGCAGGGCGGGGAACCGGGTGCCGATCTGCACCGCCAGCGACACGATCTTGGGGACGGCGACCCGTGCCACGTAGACCACGTCGGAGCCGTCCAACTGGGCGATCGAGCAGGACTCGTCGGTCAGCGCGACCAGTTGCTCCAGGTGCGGGCGGGCCACGTCCCACAGGCCCATCGACCGCACGTAGGCCACGCCCAGTTCCAGCACCCTCGGGGTCAGCGTGAACTCCCGGCCGGCCGGGCGCACGTAGCCCAGTGCCTGCAAGGTGAGCAGGATCCGCCGCGCTGTCGGTCTGGCCAGGCCGGTGGCCGTGGCCACGTCGGTCAACGACATCGTGGGGGTGCCGGGCTGGAAGGCCGCGATGACCTCCAGCCCCCTGGCCAGTGCTTCGATGAAGTCCGGCCCTGTGCCTTCGCGTGGCATGTGCCGCTCCCGTCTCGGTGTCTGCGCAGCTTAGCGCTTCGTGTCCGGCTGGCGGACAAAGTTCGTCGTGTGGCCGGTCACGGACCAGCATTGACAGCGCGCCTGCCGTCGTTCAGAGTGCCCATTAGTCGTCGGCGACCGCTGCGCGAACGGTTGTCCGAAAGCTCGCCGAGCGTGCAGGAGTGATAGCCATGGGTGTGGTTTTCCGCGACGGCCTGGTGTTGACCATGGACGACACGCGAGCTGTGCTGCCGCACTGCGACGTGCTCGTCGTCGACGACCGGATCGCGGCGATCGGCCCCTCGCTGACCGTGCCGGAAGGCACCACCGAGATCGACGCCTCCGACGGCATCGTGATGCCGGGCATGATCGACACCCACCGGCACATGTGGCAGACCGCGATGCGCGGCTACGGCGCCGACTGGACGCTCACCCAGTACTTCGTCTGGTACTACCTGGAGTGGGGCAAGATCTTCCGGCCGGAGGACATCTACGCCGGCAACCTGCTCGGCGCGATCGAGGCCATCGACGCGGGCGTGACCACCACCGTCGACTGGTCACACGGCCTGCAGACCACGCAGCACGCCGACGCCGCGGTGGACGCGCTGCAGGCGGTGCCCGGCCGGTTCGTGCTGGCCTACGGCAACATCCAGGACTCCCCGGACAAGTGGAGCACCAAGCCGGAGTTCCGCGACTTCGTCAGCCGCCGGATCACCGGCGACGACATGCTCGGCTTCCAGATGGCGTTCGACGTGACCGGCGACCCGGCCTTCCCGGAGAAGGCGGCGTTCGAGGTGGCCAGGGACCTCGGCGTGCCCGTCACCACACATGCGGGCGTGTGGGGCGCGACCAGCGACGACGGCATCCGGCTGATGTACGACGGCGGCTTCATGAACCCCGACACCGTGTACGTGCACAGCGCTTCGCTGTCCGCCGACTCGTACCACCGGATCGCGGCCACCGGCGGTTCCGTGTCGGTGTCCACCGAGAGCGAGCAGAGCGCGGGCCAGGGCTACCCGCCCACCTGGGCGATCAGGGCGCACGACATCCCGGTGTCGCTGTCCATGGACACCACGGTGTGGTGGAGCGGCGACCTGTTCTCCGCGATGCGCACGACGCTCGGCGCCGACCGCTCCCGCCAGCACCTGGAAGCGCACGTCAAGGGCGAGACCGTGACCAACTGTGCACTTCGGGCCGACCAGGTCGTCGAGTGGGCGACCCGCGGCGGCGCCCACGCACTGGGTCGGGACGCCGACCTGGGCAGCATCGAGCAGGGCAAGAAGGCCGACCTGGTGCTGATCAAGAACGACCAGTCGCCGGTGATGTTCCCGCTGCTGAACCCGTACGGCCACGTGGCGTTCCAGGCGCAGCGCGGCGACGTGCACACCGTCGTGGTGAACGGCCGGATCGTGAAGCGTGACCACAAGTTGGTGGACGTCGACCTCGCCGCGGCCCGGCGGACGGTGGAGCAGACCGTCGAGCACCTGCGGTCGACGCTGGGTGACGAGGCGTGGGAGAAGGGGATGAACCCCGACATCCCCGAGACGGGGATCCTGGACAACCCGTATACCTACACCGACTACAGCAGCGCGAGCACGCACGAACGCTGACGTGCCGGCGCCGCACAGACGCTGAACGGCGGGGTAGCCCGATCTGCCCCGCCGTTCAGTTCGCCTACTTCTCCAGCTGCGGCCTGCCGGACGGATTGTCGTCCGAGTCGTTGTCCGATTCGGCGGCCCGTGAGCCGAAGCCCTTCTTGACCGAGTCGAGAATGGACAGTCCCTGGCCGACCAGCCCGGCTGCGATCTCGCCGAGGCCGTCCGAGCCGTTCAGGATGTTCACGTTGGCACCGGCCAGGCCCTGCGCGGCCTCCCGCACGATCTGCGGCAACTGGGCGATCAACTGCTGGTCCAGCGCGACCCGGTTGTTGGACGCGGCGGCCGCGGCCTGGATGCGCATCCGCTGGGCCTCGGCCTCGGCCAGGATCCGAACCTTCTCCGCCTCGGCCTCGGCGGGCCGGACCACCTCGGAGACCAGTTGCTGCTGCCGCAGTTCGGCGCCACGCTGGGCGAGCTCGGTCTGCGCCGCGATGACCTGGCGCTGTGCCTGGGCCTGAGCCAGCGGGCCGGACTGCGCGGCCTCCGCCTGTGCCTTGTCCACCTCGGCCTTGTACTGCGCCTGCACGATGGACGTCTGCCGGACGTACTCGGCCTGCTTACGCTGCGATTCCTGCTCGGCCTGAGCGGCCAGCTGGTTGGCCTGCGCCTGCGCGATCTGTGCCTTCTGCTGAATCGCGGCATTGTGCGGCGCGGCCATTGCCGCGATGTAGCCGAGTTTCATGTCGTCGATAGACTGGATCTGCAGCGAATCGACGCTGAGGCCGATCTTGGCCATTTCTTCCTTGGATCCGTCCAGCACTTCGGTGGCCAACTTCTGCCGCTCGGTCACTATTTCCTCGACGGTCATCGAACCGACGATGGAACGCAGGTGGCCGGCGAAGATCCGCCCGGTGAGAATGGACATCTGATCCTGGTCGGACAGGAACCGCTGACCCGCGTTGACAATGCTCTCGTCGTCGTTGCCGACCTTGAACGCGATGACAGCGCGGACGTTCAACGCGATGCCCTGCTTGGTAACGCAGGCCTCGGCCACCTCGGCCTCACACATGGCGAGAGTCAGGTAGCGGACCTTTCTGAAGAACGGCGCAACGAAAGTACCGTGGCCGGTGACAACCCGGAAAGGTGTCCCGCCCTGACCCCCTCGGCCCCCGGAAATCAACATCGCCTCATCAGGCGCGGGGACGTGGTAACCAAACATTATCTCTCCCAGTCAGGAAACCCGGATGTAGCGGTGGAGGGTTCTGACCACCTTACGACGTTTACGGCACGAGCCCCAC